>JBBRCW010000061.1:0-23436 GCA_038204535.1 Chitinophagales bacterium
CATTCCGTTGATAGCGCCACACCCGGTACCGGGCTGCCTTTTATTACAGGGCATAGAGGTTTCAAAAAAATATGGGCAACGGGTACGCTGCAACAAATTTCCGCCATTGCTGGCCATGTTCCTTATTTGGGCACTGGCGGCAGACAGCATAGCCATACTTAGCAAAGGATACTTAGTGCGGACTTCACGGTTATTGGCCGTTTCTGCATTGTTGAGCATTGCCCCCAACGTTAAACCACCATCAGTATTGGTGGTAATTTTTTTGTAGTCAAGATTGGTAACATTGATCAATTTGTCGGGGCGCTCCACATCTTCCTTCATCAAGTCTATAAGGTTGGTGCCGCCAGCCAGGTAATGCGAGGTTGGGCGGAATGCCTGTAGCGCCTGTTCCTTACTCGTTGCATTGGTGTAAGTAAATGGTCTCATTATCGGTATATTTTAGAGTCTTGAATGTTTGGGTGTTTAGGAAGCTGTTTTATTTTTTTTTGATACCAGCTTTGGTTTTTTATGGGATCATCGTTGCCACGCTCGGTTCGAAGGCATATTTTCATAGCAGCGTGGCAGTTTACCCTGCCGGCCCCGTTTTTACGGGGAGCCTGTCGAAGGGTCGCAATCCTTTCATCTTTTGGTTATATGGCATCGACTACTAACAATATAAAACCCCATTTCATTGCGAGTAATTAATTTTTGGGTTCCATAAAAGTTCTTTGAAATACACACATAAACAGTAATTATTTTCACGCAAAGAATACATAAGGAGCAAAGGCGCCAAGGGTGTTTTTCTTTGCGCCTTTGCGTGTGATTGCTTTGCGCCTTTGCGTGAAATAGTAAATTGCAAATCTACCAAATACGAGCCTTTAGGCACTCTTCGCCTTCTCCATCTGCTCTTGCGTAGCAAATTCCCAGGTGGGCATCTCATCATCTCCTGAATGCACTTGTTTAAAAGCCTGTACAATATTGTTGTACGCTCCACAACGACAGATATTGCCTGACATCCTTTCCCTGATCTCTTCTTCCGACAGTTTTAGATTACTTTTTATCTTTTTGAAATCCTCCGTCACATAACTCGCATCTCCATTTTTCGCTTCATCCAACAACGCTACGCTGGAGCAAATCTGCCCCGGTGTGCAGTAGCCACATTGAAAACCGTCGTGTGTTACAAATGCCTGCTGCATGGGATGCATGTTTCCATTTTTAGCCAGTCCTTCAATGGTAGTGATCTCTTTGCCCTCGCAGGTGGCAGCCAACGTAAGGCACGACAGGTGTCTTTTTCCATCAATGATTACCGTGCAGGCACCGCACTGTCCATGGTCACAACCCTTTTTGGTTCCGGTAAGCGCCAGCCGCTCCCTAAGGGCATCCAGTAAAGTTGTCCTGGAATCTAAAGCCAGTGGCTTTACCATATCATTTACCCGCAGATTTACTTTTATTTCGTTCATAAGAACACTGGGATTATCGGGCAGCTTTTGAATATTGTTTGCGAATACTTCCGAAGTAAAAAAATTGGAAGCGCAGATACTTAAACTGGCTGCGGAAACCTGTTTCAAAAACTTTCTTCGGTTGCTTCCGTTCAATCCCATCTGATCGAGGATTGTTTGTTCATCCTGGCTAAAATTATCCCCGTCTATATTTTCTTCCCACTTTTCAATTCCATTCATAAAAAATGTTTTGTAGAGGTAAGTCTTTGTGTGTGGCCAACATAAATTCTTGAGTCAAAAAATTATACCATTAAATTTTTATATAATGTAAAACATCAAAAGTGCTAAAAGCAACAGCAAGACTTAAACACAACATCGGAATACTGCAAAGCATTGCAAGTGACACCACAGAAGCTGATGATTTAAAAACCTATGTTGATTAAAGAGAATGTTGAATAATTGAAGCCAACAGTAGCGTTTCAATTAAACATGGTTGAGTTTACCTTAAGGAATCGAAGGGTTACTGCCGTCCGAACGGCTTCAGCGCCGGGCGGGCACTTGTACTGATGGTAGCGGAGGCGGCAGGTTTCACCCTCGTTGGTATTCCCTTATAGCCACGCCGTTGCAAGGTGTTGTTCCCGATTTTCCGGACAACTCTAGCGGGAGGGTAGATGGACAATGAAACGAGGGCGAACAACCGACCCTGCTTTCGTTGGTGACATCACCAAAGACGGAAACTGCAGCGTGGCCCCAGTTGGGCAATGAACCAGGAATGAACCGCCTACTCTACAAACGTTGGTGACACACCTAACAACGGCAAATTCATTTTCTATCTACTTCCACTCCGGCAAACGTCCCGGCGTATAAGGCGCTTTGTTCTTTTCCAATAATGCTTCCAGTTTATCTATCTCTGATGAGATGGATTTTACTTCGGCATATACCGGCGCAAACTCTTTTGCCGCGTCGTTGTAAGAGGTGAAGAAAGTATTGGTAGGCGCGGTGGTTGTATTTACCAGTCCGGACATAATGCTGACTAAACCCTCATTTTGCTGACACAACCACGGCCACAATTATTTCCATCTGAAAAATTCTTCACCGGCTATTAATGCTGGCAATCCCTGGTATACGCCGTCAATTGATGAAAAAGATTTTAATGTCGGTTTGCAGAGCCATCGGCTCGATCCATTTGGTAGCCCCGGATCTTGAACCGGGGGATCTTGAACCGGGGGATCTTGAACTGGGGAACAAACGTTTGTGAGTTATTTCGAGAGCCGTAGGCTCCCTATAAATTAAATTGCGGATCTCAATTTTCGGCAAAAGCAATTGCAATAAATTAGCGGTCGGTTTAATGATCTCCCCAGATTGCCAATAAAATGTCTCATTGAAAATTGGATAAATGCGCCAAACCTTCGGATAGCCCGGCTCAGTGCCCGACATTAGGTCAAATATTATTACCGTAATAATCTCCTCAGTCCACAATCCGCAGCTTCGCATAATTCAACATAATTTTTTTCTCCCCGTTTTTTTCGAAAACCACCGTTGCAATTGGGTTGTGTGCAGAGCCTTCCATTTTGGTTACATCACCAAATCCAAATTTCTGGTGCTCTACTTTTTGCCCAACCTGCAGGCCGCTGGTATTACTGGGTGCAAAATCAGCTGCAGGTTTATGTTCAACTACTTTAGGTGCTGCAGGCGGTGCAGGCATATACGAAGGTTTACTGTCTTTTCTGGAAGGTGGATGGCCGTATTTTTCAGCTACTCTTTCAGGATTGTTTTGCCATCCGAAGCCGCCGCCGCCATTCATGCGTTCAAATGCCGAAGTACCGCCAAAGTCGTTGTGGCCCTGGTTGCGGGCACCACCACCGGCATAACTGCGGTCAATGTATTTTTCGGGCATTTCGTCTATAAAACGACTGGGTTCGTTTTGCACCAGCTGGCCAAACCGGTAACGCGTATTGGCGTAGGTAAGCCACAAATGCTTTTTAGCGCGGGTAACCGCAACATAAAACAAACGGCGTTCTTCCTCCAGCTCTTCGCGTGTGTTGATGGCCATGCTGTTGGGGAAAAGTGTTTCTTCAATTCCGCCCACGAACACGCACGAAAACTCAAGCCCTTTTGCCGCATGTATAGTCATAAGCTTTACCACATCGCTGTTTTCTTTGTCGTCGTCGGCGTCGGTCAGCAAAGTGATCTGTTGCAGATAACTGCCCAGCGTTTTATCGCCTTGTTCGCCGTCTTCGTTCGCGGGGCTTTCGGTCCATTCTTTAATAGAGTTGAGCAACTCCTGTATGTTTTCGTACCGGGCAAGACCTTCGGTGGTTTTATCGTTAAACAGGTCTTTAACTATACCCGTATGTTTACCTACCTGAACAGCCACATCTGCCGCATTTTTATTGGTAAGCATACTGCGGAAATATTGTATCATAGTTACAAAACCCTGGATGGCTTCCAGCGTACCGGCCTTAAAGCCAAACTCACCGGCACGCGAAATCACTTCCCACATCGATATGTTTTGGTCATTCGCGTAGATCACGCACTTTTCCTGGGTAGTTTTACCAATGCCTCTGATCGGGTAATTAATGATTCTTTTGAGCGCCTCTTCGTCCTGTGGATTTACGATAACACGCAGATAGGCAAGCAGGTCCTTGATCTCTTTACGCTGGTAAAAGCTTACGCCCCCATAAATACGGTAAGGAATGCCCATTCGGCGCAAACTTTCTTCAAACGAACGGCTTTGGGCGTTGGTGCGGTACAGAATAGCAAATTCGCGGTTGTAAAAATGATTTCGAAGCTTTTGTTCCTGAATGCTGTCAGCAACAAATTTACCTTCGTCGTTATCGGTCATGGTACGTACCAGCCTGATTTTTTCGCCCTCCACATTTTCAGTCCACAGGTTTTTGGGTATCTGGCCTTTGTTGTTGCTGATAACTTCGTTGGCTACGTTTAGTATGGATTGGGTGCTGCGGTAATTTTGTTCCAGCTTCACAGTTTTTACATCGTCATAATCTTTCTGAAACTGTAAAATGTTTTCGATGGTGGCACCGCGAAAACTATAAATACTCTGGGCATCGTCGCCCACAACACCAATATTTTCGTGAACTGCGGCTAATAGTTTAATGATCTGGTACTGCACCCCATTGGTATCCTGGTACTCATCGATCATTACGTATTTAAACTTATGCTGGTATTTATGTAATACCTCGGGAAAGTCGCGTAGCAGCTCATACATCTTAAACAGCAAGTCATCAAAATCCATAGCGCCGTTTTTAAAACAACGGGCCGCGTAACTTTTATATATCTGGCCTATCATGGGGCGGTTAGACCGCATATCTTCCTGCGTAATGTAATAATCGTGCTCGTAATCAGCAGGCCCAACCAGGGCATTCTTGGCCGATGAAATACGGCCGTGCACAATACTGGGTTTGTAGTGTTTATCGTCGAGGTTCATTTCTTTTACCACCGTTTTTATCACATTGCGGCTATCGTCGGTATCGTAAATAGTAAAGTTGTTGGGATAGCCAAGGCGGTGCGCTTCTGCCCGTAATATCCTGGCAAAAACACTATGAAAGGTGCCGATATAAAGATTGCGCGCTTCTGAGTTACCGAGTATTTTTTCTACTCTTTCCTTCATTTCGGCAGCAGCCTTATTGGTAAAAGTGAGGGCCAATATATTAAATGCATCAATCTTGTGCTCCGACATTAAATGCGCAATGCGGGTGGTCAATACCTTGGTTTTTCCGCTGCCTGCGCCGGCAATAATAATGATAGGCCCATCTTTATGCAGCACCGCTTCCCGCTGCATTTCGTTCAATTCACTTAAATAATTCAGCATGCGGCGAAGGTACGAAGGCAAGGGCTGCAAAAGAAAAGGGTGAATAAGTTGCCGAAAAATTACCACAAGCCTTCGCGTTTCTTTGTGTCTTTGCGTCTTCGTGGCTCAAACCTACCTGTCTGTGGTTCAAAAAAGTCAAACATCAAAAGGTAAATGAGCCTTCGTGTTTCTTTGTGTCTTTGCGTCTTTGTGGCTCAAACCTACCTGTCTGTGGTTCAAAAAAGTCAAACATCAAAAGGCAAATGAGCCTTCGCGTTTCTTTGTGTCTTTGCGTCTTTGTGGCTCAAACCTGTGTTCAAAACATTCAAACATCAAAAGGCCAATAAGCCTTCCATGAATCATTTACTTCTGAACGAAGTACAAATCGCCTGAAAAAATTTAGATACGTAATTTTACAGCCGTTATAAAATACAGTCATGCAATTTTTATATGCTCAATAAAATCGAAAAAGAAAGATACCACCGGCAGGTTTTGTTGCCGGAGATTGGTGAAAACGGCCAGCAGAAACTGCTGTCAGCAAAGGTGCTGGTAATAGGTGCCGGAGGCTTAGGCTGCCCGGTTTTGCAGTATCTGGTTGCAGCAGGCGTGGGTACAATCGGAGTAATTGATGATGACGTGGTTTCTTTGTCAAACCTTCACCGGCAGGTGCTTTTTGGCACAAACGATGTGGGCGAGCCGAAGGTAACCACTGCCTTCCGCTCATTACATGCTTTAAATAATCAAACACAATTTCGCTTGTATAATTACCGCCTTTCAGCAAAAAATGCATGGAATGTTTTAAGCGATTACGACCTGGTAGTAGATGGCTCGGATAATTTTTCGACCCGCTACCTGGTAAACGATGCCTGTGTATTACTAAAAAAGCCGCTGGTTTATGGCAGTATATCCAGGTTTGAAGGGCAGGTAGCCTTTTTTAATGTGAATGGGTCGGCCAATTATCGCCACATTTTCCCCGTTCCGCCGGCAGAAGGAGAAGTGGCCGACTGCTCCACAGCGGGGGTAATCGGCGTGTTACCAGGCATTATTGGAAGCCTTATGGCCAATGAGGCTATTAAATGGATCACCCAAACAGGCGATCTGCTCACCAATCAGCTACTAACCTATCACTCGCTCAGCAATACTTTTTATAAACTGTCTATCAATCCTTTAGTAAAAGAAGACCAGCAAAATAGTCCGCAGAACAGAAAGGCATTGGAAGAATTAGATTATGCATTGACTTGTTCTGCTGATGACAGGGTGAAAGAAATTGAGCCTCATGAAATGGATGGATGGATCGGCAAAGAAGATATTTCGATCATAGATGTGAGGGAAAAAGGAGAGTGGCCGCCTGTTGACGAGTTTGAACATCTTCATATTCCATTGAGTGTTATCAAAGAAAATCCGCCAAAAGCAAATTCCCCCATCGTGGTTATTTTCTGTCAATCGGGTATGCGAAGCCGCGAAGCAGCCAAAATATTAAGGAACCATTACCCGCAGGCTGTTCAGCTCTTTTCAGTTAAGGGTGGTATTGTGGCCTGGAAAGCCAGGAACGCCAAAAAAATGAAAACCCTTTAGTTAGGCGATCTCCAAAGAAACAATTCCGTGTTTTTATTTTCCATGTCAATTGACGTCACTGGTTAATATAATGGTAAAAAAATCAATTTTTTTCCTTTGATATTTAACCCGTAATAAATAAACAGCAGGCGTTTACAAAATAAATTTGATTAACTACAGCAATTTGATTGAAACTGAATGATGCCATTTAAGCAGTTATTCGTAATTTGCACCCAATTAACCCTGCCGCCCTGCGAATTCAAATTTTTCCCTGCATTTTTTCAAACTTTTAACAGTGGGAACATTACGATAACGACGATACTTTGTCTACCCGATTTATGCGGAAGGGCATTGAAAAACGATAAACCTGGGCTATTTTTTAGAGCGCACGATTATAAGATACAGGCGGCAAACCATTTTTTTTGAAAGTATTATGACCAATGGAATGGCCAGGCAGCGCAAAATAAGCCATCATGTTGCAGGAGGAAAAAAGAACTTGAGCGATACAGCCCAATACCCTCCCTTTTTACCAAAGGATGGTTTAGAAAAGGAAATTTTATGGCGGCTGGCAAAGAAGCCAACATCATCCATACCTGGTTCAAGATAACATTGCTATAGATTGAAAAGTAGGATTTAGAAAGAAACTGATCAGACGTTAATTGAATGGCTGTCTGTCGGCAGCCTTTTAAACAATAACAACATTAAACAGGCAACTTCATTTTTGCCAAAAAAATACAGGCAGTTGTCTGTATAAAGGTTATTCAGGGATTAAAAAATTTAAAATTATGAAAGGGATCGTTTTATGTGGTGGTCAAAGTCTTAGGATGGGTAAGGACAAAGGATTGCTGATAGGCAGCAAGAAAATTACCTGGGCGCAACAGGCATTTTCTCTTTTATCGAAGTTTGAAATGGAAGTGGCATTTTCCATTAATCACAGCCAGTTCTCAACCTACAAAAGAGTATTCTTTTCTCATACACTTATACCCGATACCAATGGTTTAAATGTAAAAGGACCGCTTACAGGTATTTTGAGCGCTCATCTTTTATACACCAAAGACGACCTGATGGTGCTGGCCTGCGACATGATTGAAATGCGCCTGGAAGTATTAACGAACCTGCGTCAGCAATATGAGCAAAACCCTGGTTTTGATGCGTATGTATTTAAAGATAAGTTTATGCAGGAACCCTTATGCGCTATTTACACAGCAAAAGGATTGCATAAATTGGCCGAAAAGCTCAAAAAGAACCAGTTGGATAAATTCAGCATGATGTATGCACTCGATCAAATGAATGTAATGTATATGCCTATATTACCCGACTATAAAAAGGCGTTCTTAAATATGAATACCGTTAGCGATTTACAAAGCGTTTATTAGTTGCTGGCTGGTAGCAGTAATAAAATCTCCTTTAGGCGCATCGCATAACGGGCAGCAATAATCGGCGGGTAACTGGTAAAAGCCAGTGCCTGCTTTAACACCTTTTTCGGGATCGCCCAGTTGTTCGTCGTAAACAGTTAAACAGTGTTTGCATTTAAAAACAGGTTTTTCGTTTTCAGAACTTGTCGTCAGCAAATTTATTTCGGGCTCAGCAATTACAGTCTCTTGTAATTTGCTTTCGTAAAAAAGTTTACACAACGACACCAGGTACGGGCCCAGGTATTCTTTCTCTACATTGTCCCTATATAAAATATAATCTGGCGAATTGGGGTTAAAGCCCGGTGTGTATAATAGTTCGTACCGCTCCTGCGATTTTAGTTTGGCCGCTTTTTCAACCTTCCTCCTTATAATCACGCTTCCAAAAATACCCGGGTTCGATTTTGTTTTAACCGCAAAACACAAACCGTAGGTTCGTACGTCTTCTTTATCAAAATGCCTGATGACGTGTCTTTTTAAGATAAGCCCGTCTTCGTTATTGTCCTCCACCTTCCAGTTAAGTTCGTTGGCGGCATGCCGTACATTAATGCGGTATTTGCCCAAAAGGTAATCCCAGCGGTGCCGGTCGTTTAACTGGATGCTTTTAATAATTATTGATTTCCATGGCGTTGCATACAGTTCCCCAATTTTTGTATCAAGGCAAACCTGACAAATATTTTTTAAAAAACCGGTGGGGAATAATTCGTTGCGTCGGTAAATTCCCAGCCAATATTGGTTTCCGTACCGGTTAAAGCCTTCATAATAGGGCAACTGAAAAGTGGGTAAAATCAGAACCTGCTCTATAGGCTGGGTAATTGGTTTTACAGTTTTATCAATCAGTTGCTGTAAAAAATGACCGTACAGACTTACATCATCGTAAAACATGGCCGTTTTTTCAGCGATGATTTTTTCGAGCAGCCGTGTCACATTCATTACATCGTTGGTATATATTAAGCCCGGGTATCGGTATAATTGGTTGGTTTGTGGCAGCCGAATGTAAAGAAACCAAAAATGGGTATTGGGAGATGCAATCCAGTTAATGTGACCGGTAAAGAACGGAACAAAGCTCTGGTCGCTGTCGCAAATGTTTATTTTAAGCGAAGCTTTACCATCAAACTGGTCGAATATATCTTTATAAACGCCCTGGCTCAGCCATGTATCGTTTGTAAAAATACCGTTGGATGCATAACTGCTGATCATATTGGGAGACTCCGAAGCGGCGGTTGAAAATTTAATGTGCTTTTGTTTGCACGCCGCTGTAAAGGTTTCAAAATGCCGGTTGGGTATTTCGATAAACAGTTGCTGCCTGCTGCCAAACCGAACATTTTCTACCTGAATTTCTTCTGTGATCTCCAGTATATCAAATAAACGCCCCGGAGAAATGATGCCTCCCGGAAAATTAATGATAATGGTTTCATGCTGTTTCATCTTCTTTTAGTTTTCGTAATTCGTTAAACAATTACCAGGGCCGTTTCGGCGGCCTCATACAGCGCTCTTTCTAAAATTGCAAGCACCTCGGGTTTGCAACTGCCGCAACCCATGCCCGCCCCGCTGGCCTGGCAAAGCGATTTTATTTCGCAATGGCCTTCGTTTATTTTATTTACAATATTGCCTTCGCCCACTGTACCGCACGAACAAATCAGTTTGCCGATTACCGGTTCGGCTTTTTTGCCCGAACGTAAAAGCTGCAGGCGTTTATCAGACAGTTCAATTTTATTTTGAATCAGATCCCGGAATTCTAAAAATTCCGTCTTATCACCAATCAGAATGGCGCCTATCAGCCGGTCGTTGTGGATGACACACTTTTTGTAATACCGTTTGGCCTTATCAATAAATACCACTTCTTCATAAGCCGGATCGTCGGGAGTTTCTACCCATCCCAGCGAACAAAGGTCGGTGCCATGCATCTTTAAAATATTCATCAGCAACGAGCCATCGTAAAATTTAGCGATATCGCCGCTCATGTGCCTTGCAACAATTTCGGCCTGCTGTTCGGCTGCGGCCGTAATTCCATACAAACAACCTTTAAACTCCGCTATTTCGCCCACTGCATAAATATTGGGGTCAGAGGTAAGCAGGTATTCGTTTACCACTACGCCTCGCTTCGCCTCTAATCCAATTTCCCGGGCCAGTTCAATATTCGGTACGGTACCCACAGCTATCACCAGCGCCTGGCAATTTATTTGACGTCCGCTTTTCAGTTTAACACCTACCACTTTATTGTGACCCAAAAAGCGCTCAATTTCATCGTTATAAAAAATTTCGATGCCCTTGTTCACTAATTCTTCATGCAGCAACTGACTGCCTAATTCGTCTAACTGGCGGTCCATTAAACGGGAGATCCGCTGTATGATGGTGATCTCCACGCCCATTTCGCGCAGCGATGCCGCCAGTTCAATACCCAATAAACCGCCGCCCACAATCACTACCTTCTCTTTCGACTCGTAAATATGTTTTTTAAAGTTATCGGCGTCGTTGCGGCTGCGCATGGTAAAGATTCCCTTCAACGGCGGCACGTCTTTAAGCATGGCTGCACGGCTACCCGTAGCCATTAGCAGCGTATCGTACGTATGCGTTTCGCCCCGGCTATCGGTTACGGTTTTGTTTTGGCGGTCAACCGCTTCTATGCTAACCCCGCGATGCAGTTTTATATTGAAATCGTATTCTTCTTCATCTTTAATTTTTACCAGCTGCTCCCATTGCTGTGTGCCGCTGATATAATCGGGCAGCATAACACGATTGTAAAACGGATGGTCTTCTTTGCTAAAAACAATTATTTCGTCCACCGTATTCAGTCCACGATAACTTTTTACAAAACCGCAGGCGCCAGCGCCGGCGCCAATTACAATTATTTTTTGTTTTGGCTTGATGAAAAGAGCTACCTCAACTGCAGTAAATTTAAAACCCGGCTCTTTCGACTTTGGGTCCACAGCCGAATGTGTAACGTTATTGGCCCTGTTAAGATCGTTGTTTAAAATTTTGCCCCAGTGCATAGGTAAAAACACAACGCCTTTCTTTATTTCGGAAGTTATTCTTGCCTTTACCCGTACGTTACCCTGCAGGCTTTTTATCTCAACCAGGCTATTTTCTTTTATGTATCTCTGCATGGCATCCAACGGATGGATCTCCATATACGCTTCGGCAATATGCTGATTGAGTTTGTTGACCTTTCCGGTTTTGCTGCGGGTATGCCATTGATCGCGTATGCGGCCTGTGGTCAATATCAGCGGAAAATCTTTGCTGGTTTGTGCCGGGTCGCACTCGCTTTCTACGGTATGGATGATGGCTTTTGCCGATGGCGTATAAAACCGGTGATCGGTAAACAGACGCGGCGTATCCTGCAAAGCAGTTTCCTTTGGGTAAGGCCATTGCACGGTGCCTTTTGTTTTAAGCACCTCGTAATTCAGTCCGCTTACATCTATCGATGTTCCTTCGGTTAATGCGCAATGTTCGGCATATACATCGGCGAACGATTTAAAATCAAAACCGGTGAAACCCATTTTTTGACCAAAACGGCAAAGTATTTCCGCATCGGGCAACGCTTCGCCTGGTGCATCAACCAGCTTTGATAAATAACTGATGCGCCTTTCGGCGTTGGTCATGGTGCCTTCTTTTTCGGCCCAGCCCGCCGCAGGAAATATTACATCGGCATATTTCAAGGTTTCGGGTTTATCAGAAACCTCTTGCACCACCACAAATTTTGCTTTTTTCAACGCGGCTTCGGCCATACGCGCATCGGGCAGGCTAACCAGCGGGTTAGTGCCCATTATCCAGATGGCTTTTAATTTGCCTTCGTTCAAAGCCTCAAACATTTCGGTAGCGGTCAGGCCTGCCTTTGGCGATATTTCGTTTCCGCCCCAGAAATTTTGTACAAACTTTCGGTCAGCTGCATTGTTTAAATCACGATGTGCCGATAACATGTTGGCCATACCGCCCACTTCGCGGCCACCCATGGCATTGGGCTGGCCCGTTAACGAGAACGGGCCCGACCCAGCCTTTCCAATATGGCCTGTTATAAGATTCAGGTTAATAAGACTCAAATTCTTATTAACTCCAATAGTACTTTGGTTCAATCCCATGGTCCACATGGTAATAAATCCTTTGGCATCGCCAATATAGGTAGCTGCCAAACGGATATCGCCTTCCTCAACACCACAAATAAGCGAAGCCCCGGTTATGGATACCTCCATTACTTTGTTGCGATAGGCATTAAAGCCCTCGGTGTGCTGCTGAATAAAAGATGAATCCACGTCGCCGTTTTCTATCAACAACCGGCCAATGGCGTGGTGCAAAATAATATCGGTTCCGGGATTTACCTGCAGATGCACATCGGCCAGGCTACAGGTTTGGGTTCTACGCGGATCGCTTACTATGATCTTAAAGTTGGGATTGGCCGCTTTGGCTGCCTCTACCCTGCGCCATAAAATAGGATGACACCAGGCCGGGTTGGCCCCTGCCACAAAAATACAATCCGATAGTTCTATGTCGTCGTAGCATGTGGGAACGGAGTCTTCGCCCAACGACATTTTATAAGCCACCACCGCGCTGCTCATACATAAACGGCTGTTGGTGTCTATGTTATTGGTTCCAATAAAACCCTTTACCAGTTTATTCAGCACATAATATTCTTCGGTAAGGCATTGGCCGCTGGCATAAAAACCAACAGAGTCCGGTCCAAATTTTTCGATCAGCGTTTTAAACACCGCCACTGTTCTATCCAATGCTTCATCCCACGAAACCCGCTGCCTGGGCAGGTTGCGGTTATAACGCATTTCAGGAAAAAATAACCGGTCGCTTTGGTCCATTACGGTGTAATGAAGGTTCATACCCTTGCTGCAGAGCATACCCTTATTAACCGGGTGATCTTTATCGCCTTCAACGGTCAATTTGCCCTGGCGGTCTTTTTGAACAATAATACCGCAACCTACACCGCAATAGCAACAGGTGGAAGCCCCCGCACCCCCCTGAAGAGAAGAGTTGGCGTTATTGGTATTTTTTATAGAGACGCTCATAATCATTTCAATTTGCTGCTATAAAAGAAAACAGCGTGAATAAACAAAGAATTGCTGCGAAGAGGAGCAGCGGACTAAGCCGCTACCACATTCGCTTCAGCTTCTTCGGCTGCTGCCAACGCTTTTGGTTTAAACCTGGCGACTGCAATCAATAGCGAGGATGCCACTATGATGATTCCTATATATTTAAAGGCGTCGATATAGGTGATGTTTTCAGCCTTGAACAAAAACCCGAACAACATACCACCCACATTTCCGCCGGCGCCTACTATACCGCTTACCATACCTACATTTTTTTCGTTCACAAAAGGAACAATAGCATAAGTGGTTCCGTTGGCCATTTTAAGGAACAAGGCAAAACTTACCATTGATAAAATAGCCAGGAACAACGTACCGGTGTAGGCAAACAATACCAGACCGATACCTTCAAGCAACAGCATAGCCGCCAGCAAGTAACCCTTTCCTTTCATGCCATATTTTCTGCCCACTTTATCTGCGGCAATACCGCCCATTGCACGGGCAAAAATGTTCATAAAGCCGAATGTGCCTGCCAGCAGTCCGCCGGTTGCCTGAGATAATTTAAAATGATCTACAAAATGTAATGCAGCAACATTGTCAAAAGTGATCTCCATTCCAAAACACATAGCATAAGCCAGTGCCAGCGACCAAACTCTCCAGTCGGCCAATATGCTCCAATCAGTTTTTTGTTTTGTCTTTACGCGGTTGATCTCGTCAAAATTTCCGGCAGGGGTATCTGTAGTGTATTTATAATATACAAACGCCATTACCAGTAACAATACTCCGGGAAATATCATCGCGTATCTCCAGGCATCGTGGCTGGTATAACCAAAACCAATGATAACCGCAAAGATCAGCGGCATTACCATATTGGTGATACCGCCACCCAGGTTACCCCATCCGCCTGTAAAAGCGTTGGCGGTTCCTTTAATGTTTGCGGCAAACATCATTGATGTGTGGTATTGGGTAATAACAAACGAAGCGCCGATTACACCAATGGCCAACCTGAATAACAGGAAGGAACTGTAGCTATCGGCCAGGCCTACGCACATAACGGGGAAGGCTCCCAAAACCAGCAGGGCTGTATAGGTTTTTCGCGGGCCCCAGCTATCGCATAACTTACCTATAATAAGGCGTGCAAAAATAGTGGCTGAAACAGCGGCGATGATCGTGTTGCCTACCTGGCCCTTGGATAAACCCAGGTCTGCTCTAATGGTGGGCATTAACGGGGCAAGGCCGAACCATCCAAAAAAACAAACAAAAAAAGTTAACCAGGTAATGTGGAAGGTGCGCATCTGGACACCTTTGAAGCTAAAGATCTTTAACTTAGCCAGCGGCTGATCGTTTAATTGAGTAAGCATACAATTTTAATTTTTGTTGGTGAATGTGTGGTTTATGATATGGCTAAGCGAATAATATATTTGTTATGGTTTTAAGAAAAAGTCGGGTTTGATGTTGACTGACAGGTAAGCCCAGTTATTTCCCTTTTGAGCATTGGTAACATTTTTAACAGAAGCTGATGATAGCGTAGCTGTGCTGAAAAAGTGGCTGTAACCTGCCTCGAACCCAATGTTTTTGGTAAGGGTGTAATTACCTACCAGGTCGATCTCTGTTCCAAAATTTCTTTTTAGGAGAACGTTGCTTGCATAAACATTGGTGGCGCTGTAAAAACTGTGTATGTCGGCTGCCAGTTGAAAACTAGCCGAAGCCTTATACTTGCTTTTTATATTGTAATCCTGCAGGCCCTTGTTACCAAAGCCGCTGGCTACATAGAAGTAATCCATCAAACCCCAAAACTTATGCGGTGTTCCATATAACGGATCGAAGGCATTGCTTTTAGCGGCATTTCCTCCGCCGGTGGTATAATCGAAACCAGGTCCTGCGCTAAATTTCTTGCTGAAGGCATACTGTGTGCTGATGGATAACAGCGAAGCCTGCAGATCTTGCCCCAACGAATTTTTGCCCAACTGATGGTAGGCCGATGCGGCAACACCCAGCTTGTTGAAATTGTTGTTTACATAAAAACCGGCAGTGGTCCTGTTCCAGGTACCCTGGTCGTAAATTTTAGTGGTTACATTATTAACCGTACCCATGGAGTATTTACTAAACTGGTCGTTGAATAACAAGAAGGAAGCAACCCCGGTTTTAAGTTTATATGCTGCGTACAGGTATTGAAAACTTTTATAGGCAGATCCTCCGTTGGTGTTGGCGGCATAGCCCAGCGAGTTATTGTTGTATAATGTGCCTGCCGTGTTTTCTTTATTTTGGTTAAAGGCGAGGCCCGTGTGCAACTGCCATTTTTTGGTTTCGTACTTCAGTATGGCGGCATCGTGGCGGCGGCCCTGCTGCAGCCAGTCGAGCCCACCCAACAGGCGCTGATCGTCGTACGAAATTTCCTGGCGGCCCAATTTCAAACTGAGCGCCTTGTTTTTTAAGGTGGTGTCGGTCAGGCCGATCTCGGCCCAGGCCTCATGAACCAGCATGCCATTGTTATCCTGCGTGGTAGTGCGGTTAAGGGTTGATACATCCTGACCCCAAACCCGTACATCCTGCACAGCAAGGCCAAATTTTAGGCGGTAGCCTGTATAGCCAAGCGAAAGCCGGGTACGCTGACTGGTAAAGAACGCTGATTTGGAATCTTTGGAAAGCGGGGCTCCCCAGCCGTCGCGAAGTTCTGTGCGGGTCCTGATCTGGCCGCTCATGGTAAACTGGGCCTGCGTGGTGTTTAGTACACGTGCCATTAGCACAATGACAGTGAATGCGCGATACAATTTTTTCATGCTTTGTTGTTTGATGATGATTGAATGGGCAAGCAATCATTCGTCGAAAAAGGTCTGTCGGCTGCTTCATGAATCTATTGTATCAAATGTTAGTCTGGTGGTTTTATTGGTTAAATGATGATACTAATCCTGCTGCTCTATCCCGATAAATACATCGTCGTGTTCAATTTTTACGGGGTAGGTTTTTATAGCACATTCATCGCCGTTCAGGCATTCGCCGGTAACAAGCGAAAAGGTTTTTTTGTGAAAAGGGCAGGCCACTTTGGGTTCGTTATTGGCAGAACCGATCATGCCGCGGCTAAGCGCCATTTGCATGCGGTGCGGGCATTGGTTTTGCGTGGCATACCACTCATTTCGACGTGTAAAATGAAACAGCGCTATTTGCTCTTCGCCATACTTTACACAAACGCCTCCATTTTCGGGAACGTCGTAAGTTTTACAGGCGCGAAACCAGGTTGTAGTGGGGTTTAGTAATGTTTCCATGGTGTAATAAAATAAGTGAACAATTATTTTCTTTGACGTACAATGGCCAGCCCGGCCTGTACTTTTGGAATTACTTCCAGTCCATGGCCTTTTTTTGCTGGCGCATGTTATCGAACTGAACGGTGGGATCTTTTTCTTTGGGTGCGTTTACAAAATGGCTGAACCGCTGTTGCAATGCCGGGTTATCAACCACCTCTTTCCACTCGCATACATAATTATCTACCAGGGCCTGCATTTCAGCTTCCAGTTCGGCGGCTATACCAAGGCTGTCGTTTACCACAACATTTTTAAGATAATTAATGCCGCCTTCCATTTTGTTAAGCCAGGTAGCGGTACGATTTAGGGGGTCTGCAGTTTTTATGTAGAACATTAAGAAACGATCAATGTAGCGGATGCAGGTATCTTCATCAACATCGCCAGCCAGCAGCAAGGCATGTTGCGGTTTCGATCCGCCATTGCCGCATACATACAGGTTCCAGCCTTTTTCGGTGGCGATGATGCCAAAATCTTTGCTTTGTGCTTCGGCACATTCGCGAACACAACCAGATACCGCCGACTTTAATTTATGAGGGGCTCTTAAACCGCGGTAACGTTCTTCTATGCGAATAGCAAAGCTTACACTGTCGTGTAAACCAAAACGGCACCAGGTGCTGCCTACGCAACTTTTAACGGTACGTAAAGCCTTTCCATAAGCATGGCCGCTTTCAAAACCTGCTGCAATTAATTCCTTCCATATTTCGGGTAAGTCAACCAGGTGAGCACCGAACAGATCGATACGCTGACCACCCGTTATTTTAGTATAGAGATGGTATTTTTGAGCCACCTGGCCAATTACAATTAATTTTTCGGGCGTTATTTCTCCGCCGGCAATGCGGGGAACCACTGAATAAGTACCGCCTTTTTGAATATTAGCCAGGTAGCGGTCGTTGCTGTCCTGGGCGGTATCGTTGCCTTTCGCTAATATCATTTCGTTCCACAAGCTGGCTATAATAGAAGCAACAGCAGGCTTACAGGTTTCGCAGCCATCGCCCTTGCCTAAATGATCCAGCACCTCGTTATACGATGTAAGGTGGTTAAGTTTTACAAGGTCTAATAGTTCCTGGCGGCTATAATCAAAGTGCTCGCACAATACATTGCGTACATATTTGCCCTGCGATTGAAGGGTATATGTTACCAGGTCTTTTATCATGGGCATACAACCGCCGCATCCCGTGCCTGCTTTGGTGCATTTTTTAACCGCATCTGCTGTTTCGGCGCCATCTGTTACCGACTGGCAAATAGACCCTTTGCTTATACTTTCGCAACTGCAAATGATCGCATCGTTGGGTAAGCTGGCTAATCCGGCACCGCCTTCGCTTTCTCCTCCTCTTGATCCCAGTAAAATATCTTCGGGGTCTGGCGGCAGAATTACCTTGTTTTTACAGGTTTGCAGCAGCATTCCGTACTGCGATGCATCGCCTACCAAAATGCCGCCTAAAAGCTCCTTGCCATCCCGCGAAATATTAATACGCTTATAAATGCCTTTATGTGTGTCTTCAAAAACAACGCTTTTTCCTTCGCTGGCATGAACGAACGGGTTGCCGAAACTGGCTACATCAATACCGATCAGTTTTAGTTTGGTACTCATGTCGAAACCCGTAAAAGCCCCCCTGCCCCCCGAAGGGGGGTTCTGCATGATCTTTTCAGTATTATCTGCAAATAATATGTCCTGATCATCTAAAATATCTTCGACAGTAATTTTTTCTAAATCCCCCCTTTGGGGGGTGGGGGGGCCTTGGGGGGCCGGGGGGGCCATATTTTTCGCCACCACTTCGGCCATTTCGTAGCCGGGTGCCACCAGGCCATAGATCATGCCGTTGTGCAGGGCGCATTCGCCTATAGCAAATATGTTCGGGTCGCTTGTTTGAAGCTGGTCGTTTACTACAATGCCGCCGCGGGGGCCGGTTTCAAGGCCAGCCAGTTTGGCCAGTTCATCGCGGGGTTTAATGCCTGCCGATATAATAAGCATGTCAACTTCCAATTCGGTATCGTCGGCAAAGTGCATGGCCGTAATGGCCTTGTCGCCCAATATTGCTGTGGTATTTTTATTGGTGTGGATGGTAAGCCCCAGTTCTTCGAGTTTAGACTTGAGCACGTCGGAGCCGGCGTTGTCTATTTGACGAGGCATAAGGCGGGGAGCAAATTCGATAACCTGTGTATTGGTAATGCCAAGATCTAACATAGCTTTAGCCGCTTCCAGGCCAAGAAGCCCCCCTCCAATAACTGCCCCTTTAGTGGCTTTTTTGGCATAGGACTGCATCATCTCAAGGTCTTCGATGGTGCGGTAAATAAAGACACCTTCTTTTTCAACCCCGGGTATAGGCGGAACAAAAGCCGCTGAACCGGTGGCCAGCACCAGGTAGTCGTAACTTTCTGTTATGCCGTGAAAAGTGCGGATGGTTTTGTTGGAGCGGTCAATGTTCTGAACCGGATCGCCCAGGAATAGCCTGATATTATTATCAGCATACCAGCTTTCCGTTGCCATTAAGAGATCATCTGCAGTTTTGCCTGCAAAAAATTCACTTAAATGAACCCGGTCGTACGCCGGACGTGTTTCCTCGCCAAAAACAGTTATTTGAATAGTGTTGCTGCCTGCTTTCGAAATTAGCTTTTCGCAGAATTTGTAACCCACCATGCCGTTGCCAATAATTACAACTTTCATAATAAACGATTAAAGGTTGTTATTAAATATTACTGGCAAACAATCGTATGTAAAAGAAATCTATGTAATAAATTCAAGCATTCTTGTTCATAGATGAATATCTTAAATATTATTTATATCATAAAAATACAAACAATTATTTCAATTATGTACATATTTAAACTAAATTTGTTACATTATTTATTTTATAATATAATTTATGAAACCGTTTTTATCGTTGATAGGTGCCGGTCCGGGCGATGCAGATTTGATTACCCTAAAGGCCATAAAAGTGCTTAAGAAGGCTGATGTTATTCTTTATGATGCACTTGCGAATGTTGAATTGTTGGAATACGTGAGGCCAGATGCCGTTAAACAGTATGTGGGTAAGCGGTATGGCTGTCATGCATTATCGCAAAAAGAAATAAATGATAAAATTATTGAATATGCGTTTTCTTACGGTCATGTAGTTCGTTTAAAGGGAGGCGACCCATTTGTTTTTGGCCGCGCAGTCGAAGAAATTGAGGCCGCTCAGCAGGCTGGCATACCCGTAGAAGTCATTCCCGGCATATCGAGTGCCCTTGCGGTACCAGCCAGTAATTTGATTCCGCTAACCTGCCGGGGCGTAAATGAAAGTTTTTGGGTAACAACAGGTACAACACAAACAGGACATATAAGTAACGACATAAAATTGGCCGCACAATCCACCGCTACCGTTATTATTTTAATGGCCATGAGCAAGCTGGAGGAGATTATGGAGCTGTTTGCCGCTTATGGCAAGGCAGAAACGCCTGTTGCCATTATACAAGACGGCACCACCGCAAATGAGAAAATGGTGGTTGGTACAGTAAAAGATATCTATTATAGGGCGCAGCATGCCGGAATGGGAAATCCGGCTATTATTATTATAGGTGAGGTGGTACGGTTACAGGCGTCTCTGCAGAATGCAGTAACTACCGCACTGCATCTACCCAAAACCGTTATACAGTAACCGGTTAATGCTGAACGGAACGTGGAATCTTATATCAGTCAATGCGGTATGCAGACAAGAAGTCAGTTAAATGAGTTTATTTCAACTGCCGTTAACTTTTCTTTTCGGAAATTGCGGGACTATTAAGCAAAATGAAAAAATTAAAAACGAGTTGTGATCTTAAAAGTTGCATGTTTTGCAATTTATGTTTGAAAGAATGGTTGCCAGCCATTGGTGCAAACCGGCAGACATTTCTGGTTAAAAAGGGCGAAATGATCTTTGAAGAAGGGCAGCCGGTGCCGGGGATGTATTTTGTTTTTAACGGTACCGTAAAGGTGCATAAGAAGTGGGGCGATAAGGAACTGATTGTTCGTTTTGCTAAAAAGGGCGACATTGTTGGTCACCGTGGCCTGGGAAAAGAACTGGCGTATTCGGTATCTGCCACCGCACTCGAAGAAACAACCGTTTGCTTTATAGATATTGAATTTTTTAAGGCTTCGCTAAAGGTGAATGCCGATTTTTTATACGAACTGATGCTGTTTTTTGCCGAGGAACTGAAAGTGTCGGAACGTAAGATGCGCAACATGGCGCATATGCCGGTAAAAGGGCGTGTAGCCACTGCGCTGCTGCAACTGCAAACCAAATTTGGTAAATCCTCCAAAGGCAATATTGATATTATACTCACCCGGCAAGACCTGGCATCGTATGCCGGCACCACCTACGAAACCGTTTTTCGCGTGTTGAATGACCTGGTAGAGGCCAGGCTGGTAAAAATTTCGGAAAAAGAAATACAAATATTGAATGAAGGGGCATTGCAGCGATTGAGTAATGAGGGGAATGAATAGGGGGGGCGGGCCCTAGGGGCAGGGAGTGTTTTTGCCTTACAAATAAATGGGTGCGGGTGAGGTCAACATTACCGGAATGGTGGGTCAACATGGTCCGGAATCTTCATGACACGGCACGGCTTGACGACTATACCCCGATCAGCGGCTCTTTACCTCCGTTGCCCTTATTTGACGGGTAAAAATGAAAGATGAAATTCTGCGTTTGTGGGTCAACAACAACCCGAACTCACCGCCCATTTGGCGGGTAAACAGCCCATTGATGAACAACCCGCATTTTTATACAGCGTTTGGTGTTAAGCCGGGTGATAGTTTGTATTTGGCTGAGGAGAAGAGGATACATATTTGGTAGGGGTGGGTACTACTGTGTTGACGACATTAGTGTTGGTTTTGTAAAAGACCAACACTAAGTTTTATTTACGTTGGATGAGCTTTCGAATGCAACTGTTTCGGAAACGATTTTGATGAAGAACGCACTTACCATTGGTAAAAACTTAAGAAATAAAAATCTTACTTTTACTTATGCTTTTACAATTAGAAAATACCAACCAGGAAGATGTAAATAAACTGCTGGCCTATGCACAGCAAAATCATCTAAAATTATCATTGATAGATAATACCAATCAACACCATCTCCCTGGCAAACCGTTAACTGAAGATCAATTGACCAGTTTAATTGAGAGTAGTCGTAAAAGCGGAATGATTACCATGCACCAGGCGCACCAGAACATCCGCAATAGCTATAATGGTTATTAACTACACGAACGATGCATTTGCATCACTCATACACCTGGTAAATTTTATTGAGGATACAAACACAATCGGAGCAGGTGTCAGGTGGCTCTCCCGCTTTGAAGATTTCTTAAAGGAAAGATTAAAAAATCCACAGCATATTAAACTATGCAATAACATGACTTTCAACAGACTTAACCTTAGGTGTATATACTTCAATGATTGGCTAATTGCATTTTCAGTTTACGAAGATTTTACGATAATCGAAGCAATTTTGCATAAATCGAGAATAATTGATTAGCAGTTTCTCCAAAAGAATTAACCCAGTCTTTTTGCTTGCGCTGGTGTTGTTCACCCTGCATAAACAGATGGATGAAGAAAAAGAGAATGAGATTTTGTCATTGAAAGCAGTTTCCTGTAATGGCAGCGTCAGGCTTATCGCATGCGACGCTTCTAACCCCAAATATGCTTTGTCGTACACAAAATGGCAACCGTTCTCATACCGTTGCGGGGTGTTTTCATCTGGAACAGAAGCACAGTGTGCTGAGCCAATACCGAACACGATAGTTGTTGGTCAGCGAACAACAACGGCAAGGCTTGGTTTAATAGACCAATGGGGTAATGGGTTGAAACTGATTGCTGAACTGGTCTTACGCTGGATGATCGCACCCTTCTACGGAGATTGAATAGATTGATTTCGCAGGAAGTAATAGAGAAAACCGGGAAAAATAAAGGAATGGCTTACAAATTTATTGCCGTTCACCAGGCGAACGAAGAGACAACAGAAGCAGCATTAATACCGTTGAGTGAAGATGGGAAACATTTATTATATCTAATAAATCAACCCCAAATAAGCCGAACACCGGCAGGCTATAAACGGGAATTTTTGGAGGCCTATATTCCTAATACTACCAGTTATCTAACAGCGGCAGAGAAACAACAATTAGCTGAATCAGGTAAAACCGCCCGACAAGGCGAGCCGGCCGGAACATACGCAAAAGACATTTTACAAAGATTGATCGACCTTTCCTATAATTCCAGCAGGTTAGAAGGCAACACTTACTCTTTACTCGATACCCAGTGCCTTTTATCTGTAGGCCAGGCTGCGGAAAATAAATCGGCGAAAGATTCTCAAATGATTGTAAATCATAAAGAAGCAATTGAGTTTCTTGTTGCAAACTCCCAGGATATTGGCTTTAACCGTTATACAATATTGAATATTCATGCCTTATTGTCTAGCAATCTTTTATCCGACCCTGCTGCATCCGGAAGACTAAAAAAGTTTTCCGTTGGAATAGAGCAATCAGTCTTTACCCCCCCTTGGAATACCGCAGGTAATTGAGGAAATGTTTGATATGATATTAGAAAAGGTAGCCCAAATAGAAGATCCATTTGAGCAGGCACTTTTTATGATGGTTCACCTACCTTATCTGCAGCCTTTCGAAGATGTAAACAAGCGTGTTGCCCGACTTGCAGCCAATATTTCACTTAACCGGCAAAACCTGGTGCCCATATCTTTTATTGATGTTCCAGACTCGCTTCATATTAAAGGAATTCTTTGTGTATACGAACTGAACCGCGTTGAATTATTAAAGGACGTTTTTTTATGGGCTTACGAAAGGTCGTCAGCACGCTATTCAGCTTTACGACAGTCGTTGGGAGAGCCAGACCCATTCCGACTGAAGCAACCCATTTGATTGAACAGAAAGTTGCAGAAATACCCG
>JBBRCW010000062.1:0-23320 GCA_038204535.1 Chitinophagales bacterium
ACAGGTATAATTTAAAGAAAAGAGAAAAGGAGCTGGAGCTGGATGACATACTGGAGAAAATTCATAAAAAAGGAATGAACAGCCTTACCAGGAAAGAAAGAATGTTATTGAATGAATTTTCAAAACAAAAGCAATAAAAAAGGTTGCAGAACTACAACCTTACTTATCAAACCGAATTTTTAAGTTTAATCACCATTAAGCGCTCCGTCTGCTACCGCCTCTTAATAAGGCTACCAGCAATAATATAAACACGGCAGCTCCCACTATCCACATCCAGGGCGAAGCAAAAAATCCGCCGCCATCATCGGTTCCAATATTAATATCAACCTTTTTTGTGTCCTGTGCAAAACATATTGACGACACAAGCAGAAATAGTACCACCTGGGCAATCCTGCTAAAATACTTTTTAGTTACTAACATAATAAACGTTTATGGATGGTTTAATAAGAAATCGAATATTAAACAATCATGCCACCACCTATCACCCGAAAGCCATTTCTGCGTTTTTGGACACATTCGTTTCCTGCCCGCATCATTCATCAACCCATTGTTTTAAATTCATTTAAACCGGCAGTATTTACTAATTTTACTTTCCTTTACCGAATTGCAATAACCATTTTTATATCAATGATACTCTCCATCTTAAACGGTTTTTTTTGTCTTGCTTTCATAGGGTTTGCCTATGTAAACCTAAACGATAAGGATTCCTGGTTGTGGGTTCCCATCTATATGGTGGCTGCCATTTGCTGTGGCCTGGCAGCTTTTCATTTGTATTACCCGGTTATTTATTTGCTGGCCATCATCTTTTACCTTTTGTACGCCATTAAACTATTTTTTGAGAAAGACGGCGTACGCGATTGGGTATTTAAATACAATAAGCCAAGCATAGTGGAAAGTATGCAGGCAACCAAGCCGTATATAGAAAAGACCAGGGAGTTTTTTGGCCTGCTCATCATCAGCGGGGCCCTTGCTATTAATTATTTTTCAGTTTAACCCATTGTTATGCACCTGCCAGAAAGGATTGAATTAGAAAGATTGATACATGCTGCGATTATTAAAAATATTTCGGATGAAACCAGGCAGTGGCTGCAGGAGAAAGCAGCCGGCATTCAAACTGAAAACACTTCGCACATTTTAAATTCAACATTCGTAATGGTGCCCCGGAAAACGGGCAATAAATCACTAATGGCGCCTGTTGAAATAACCGAAAAGATCAGTGTGTTAGCGCCTGGTTTTACACTGCAAGACTGGACCATTGACCGACTTACCAGGTTTTGGCTACTAATGCAAATACCGTCATCTAACAAATCGCTTTACCATAATAAGATTGACACCCTTTTTAACGCCGCCGAAATGAACGAACAGGTGGCCTTGTATTCCTCCTTGTTCATTTTAAACTATCCGGCAGATTGGCAAAGCCGCTGCGCAGAGGGTATCCGAAGCAACATAGGGACAGTTTTGGAAGCCATTATGTACAACAACCCATATCCTTCTCAAAACCTGGACGAAAACGCCTGGAACCAAATGGTGCTAAAGGCATTTTTTACAGAAAAATACGTTAACCGGATCATTGGTCTGGATGAAAGGGCCAACGCGGAGCTGGCTTCTATACTCATTGATTATGCCGATGAAAGATGGTCGGCTCACCGCACTGTAAACCCCCAATTGTGGCGGCTGCTTTCCGGCTTTATCGATGAGCCAATGATCCCCTATTTTCAAAAATTATTAAATAGTAATCTTTTGGCGGATAACCAGGCAGCGGCACTTGCCTGTTACCGCAGTTCAAACGAAGCCGCTAAAGACCTGCTGAAGGCTTATCCTGACCTTATCAATCAAATACAACAAAACAAACTTTCGTGGAGTAACCTATAAATTACTTCAATCGCCCTTAAAATAAACTTACCATGTGTTGCAGTTCATTTGACAACGAAGACAAAAAACAACCCGCCGAAGCAATGCCGGTTGATCTGTCTGGTATTACAGGAATGCGTTTTTTCGATCCGCATGTACACATGACCAGCCGTACCACCGACGATTACCAGGCTATGTTTGATGCGGGGGTGGTGGCGCTGATTGAACCTGCTTTCTGGCTGGGGCAGCCACGTACCGGCCTAGATAGTTTTCGCGATTATTATAGCAGCTTAATAGGTTGGGAGCGATTTAGATCGGCACAGTTTGGTATAAAACATTATTGCACCATCGGCCTTAACAGCCGCGAAGCCAACAACGAACCGCTGGCCGAACAGGTAATGGAAATGTTGCCCCTGTTCGTATTAAAAGAAGGTGTAGTGGGTGTGGGCGAAATTGGCTTCGACGATCAAACTGCCGCCGAGGAAAAATATTATCGCCTGCAGCTTGAACTGGCAAAAGAGGCGGGCCTGCCTGTACAGATACATACGCCGCACCGGGATAAAAAACGCGGCACCCAGCGCAGCATGGACATAGCCATTGAACATGGCCTTTCGCCCGATATGGTGATCATTGACCACAACAACGAAGAAACTGTAAAAGAAGTTTTGGACCGCGGTTTCTGGACGGCCTTTACCATTTATCCCTTCACTAAAATGGGCAACGAACGCATGGTGGAAATTGTAAAACAATATGGCCCCGAAAGAATAATGGTTAATTCCGCCGCCGACTGGGGCATTAGCGATCCACTGGCCGTGCCCAAAACAGCTGCCCTCATGATTGCCCGGGGCATCAGCGCAGCCGATATAGAACTGGTCACTTATCGCAATGCCATAACGGCTTTCGGAAAAAGCGGTCAAATTAATGAGGCCGATTTTGAGACGGTAAAAACTGTTGATCAGTCCGAAAAATTTGAAGGCAACACGGTATTGCGCGGCGGACAGCAGCCCCGGATCGATAAATCGTCTATCATTATCAGTTAATTTTTTAGGGTGACAAGCGATAGTTTTTATGGTGTCATCGTTGTACCGATAGTGATCGGTACATTACTTTCATCGGCAAACCAATAAGCGGCATGAGCTCAATAATCAAATTGCCCCTTCGTTTTCACATGTCTTTTATTTACAAATGACTAAGACCAAAGGCTTTCTTATACTTATGCGCCCGGCTAACATAGTGACAGCCGTGGCCGATGTATTGGCGGGTATAGCCATTTCCGGCTATTTTGCCCAGGGCTTTACCCATTTTAATCAGTGGGGATCTGTCGTATTGTTATGCCTGTCCACCATGGGCTTATATGGCGGCGGCGTTGTTTTTAACGATGTTTTTGATGCAGAGTTAGACGCCATAGAGCGGCCCGAAAGGCCCATACCTTCTGGCCTCATTCCCAAAAAAGAAGCAATTACCCTGGGCATATTTTTAGTTATGATGGGGGTGGTTGCGGCGATGGCCCTCACCTTTACATCAGGATTATTGGCAGCGGGTATCGCGGCCTCAGCCCTTGTGTACGATAAATGGGGCAAACACCAAACCTTGCTGGGGCCAATCAATATGGGCCTCTGCCGCGGATTAAATCTTTTGCTGGGCATCAGCATTATACCGGCTGCAATTACCCAATGGGGATACCTGGCATTGGCGCCCATCATTTATATAGCGGCAATAACCATGATAAGCCGGGGAGAAGTATTTGGCGGTAGAAAAAAGACATTGTATTTCGCAGGGGTTTTATACGCACTTGTTATACTGGCAATTGCCGGCGTTGCCGTTTGGCGGCATGATATCCCTTTTACCATTTTGTTTTTAGTGGGTTTTAGCTACATGATTTATTCCCCTTTATCCAAAGCCATCAGCGACCCCGCCGGCAAAAATATCGGCAAAGCGGTAAAAGCAGGGGTGCTGGCATTGATATTAATGAATGCCGCATGGGCCGCGGCGTTTGGCGCATTACCTTTAGCCATCGTGATCGTAATCCTGCTGCCAATCTCTCTTAAACTTGCCAGGCTATTTGCCGTAACCTGACAATCTATACCGACATTCTTATTTCCCTAAAATTTCATCGCCTTTCTTACGAATAAAATCGCCCTCATTACCGAACAGCTTTATGATTATTGCTTTTAGTTGTTACCTTCATCCTCTAAAAAAAAGCAGGCTTAAAAGGTAGTTTTTGTCATCATGAATATTCCCCTTTCAAGGCCGGAACGCAGCATTAAAATGAACTATTTACAACAATCGTTTGCCGTCACCTTTAGCTACAAGGTCTATTTTACCAGCAACCTTTTCAGCACCGAAAACGTGCTTTTAAAAAACTTTTTTGAAGAAAACGCACAACCGGGCAGTAATAAAAAAATATTGTTCGTGGTTGACAAAGGGGTAGCTGATTTTCATCCGAACCTGGTCAACGATATCCGGCAATATTTCGGCAATCTCCCTTCCCCAAAACTTGCTACTGAAATTTTAATGATAACAGGTGGAGAGGGCGCCAAAAATGACGAAACCTTATTAAACACCATTGTTGATGCGGTCAACCAGCACGGCATCGACCGCCACTCCTATCTGGCGGCTATTGGCGGAGGTTCCGTCTTAGACCTGGCGGGTTTTGGCGCAGCAATCGCTCACAGGGGCATTAAACATATTAGAATCGCCACAACGGTATTATCCCAAAACGATAGTGGTGTAGGAGTTAAGAATGGTATTAATTACAAGGGCAAAAAGAATTTCATTGGCACCTTTGCCCCGCCGGTTGCCGTATTTAATGACGATCAATTTTTGAAAACCCTTAGCGATCGCGACTGGCGTTCGGGTATTTCGGAGGCCGTAAAAGTGGCGCTAATAAAAGACGCCGCTTTTTTTAACTGGGTCGAAGAAAATGCCGCAGGCCTGGCTTCCAGAAATTTACAGGTAATGAATTACCTGGTAAAACGATGTGCCGAACTTCATTTACAACACATACGCAGCGGCGATCCATTCGAGACCGGTTCTGCCCGTCCCCTGGATTTTGGACACTGGAGCGCACACAAACTGGAACAACTTACAAACTTCTCCGTTTTACATGGGGAGGCCGTTGCAATGGGCATAGCTTTAGACACCGTTTACAGCGGCCTGTTGGGTTACCTGGCAGAACCCGATGTGCAAAGGATCATTCATTTATTTATAAAACTCGGCTTCAGTATTACGCATCCATACATGCAGCTACAGCAAGCCGACAGCCCGGTATTGGCCGGCCTGGAAGAATTTAGGGAGCACCTGGGCGGACAACTGACCATTACATTGTTAACCGCCATAGGCACGGGAATAGAAGTGCATGAGATGGACCACAGCTTGCTGCGGACAGCTGCTAAAAAGGTGGAGCAATTTGCCTCGCCGGCAATGGATTCAATCTAACATGGAAGGTGGTCGGGAGGATGCGATTTCCCTAAATATTTCGCCCTTTCAGTTTTCGTCTTGCACTTATTTGGTCGATGGGCTGCATCCATCGCTGATTTATTTCGCCGTTTCAGGGCTTTGTTGTCTTGCACTTATTTGGTCGATGGGCTGGCACTCATCGCTAGTATATTTTGCCCTGTCGGGGCTTTGTAGTCTTGCACTCATTGGGTCGATGGGCTGCACCCATCGCTGATATATTTCGCCCTTTCAGGGCTTTGTCGTCTTGTACTTATTTGGTCGATGGGCTGCACCCATCGCTGGTATATTTTGCCCTTTCAGGGCTTTGTCGTCATGTACCATTGGGTCGATGGGCTGCACCCCATCGCTGGTATATTTCGCCGTTTCAGGGCTTTGTCATCTTGCACTTATTTGGTCGATGGGCCGCATCCATCGCTGGTATATTTTGCCCTTTCAGGGCTTTGTCATTTTGCACTTATTTGGTCGATGGGCTGCGCCCATCGCTGGTATATTTTGCCCTTTCGGGGCTTTGTCATCTTGCACTTATTGGGTCGATGGGTTGCACCCATCGCTGGTATATTTCGCCCTTTTAGGGCTTTGTCGTTTTGCACTTATTTGGTCGATGGGCTGCACCCATCGCTGGTATATTTAACCCTTTCAGGGCTTTGTCATCTTGCACTTGTTGGGTCGATGGGCTGCACCAATCGCTGGTATATTTTGCCCTTTCAGGGCTTTGTCATTTTGCATTCATGATTCGATGGGCTGCACCCATCGATGGTATATTTGGCCCTTTCAGGGCTTTGTCATCTTGCACTTGTTGGGTCGATGGGCTGCACCCATCGCTGATATATTTGGCCCTTTCAGGGTTTTGTCGTCTTGTTCTCATTGGGACAATGGCCACCCATCGTATGAAAATTGCGTCCTTTCAGTTTTTCAATCCGGCCATACGACGGTTCTGCCAAACTCTTATTGGGAGTCGTATATCAACACATAGTGAAACCCTTTGGAAGGATGAAGCCCTATGAACACATCTAAGCTCCATGAAGGCAGTGACCAGCGATGACCGCCCGAAATAGAAGAACAAACAAGCCCTGAAAGGGCGGCATACATCAGCGATGGGTGCAGCCCATCGTAAAGAAAGACCATCAAAGGAACAACAAAGCCCCGAAAGGACGGTTTACATCAACGATGGGTGCAGCCCATCGAAAAGAACATGCAAGCCCTTAAAAAGCTAATACATCAACACAGGGTGAAGCCCTTGTACATATAAACCTGCACTAAGAAGCCTGATGCCTTTAGAGAGAAAATATCTTTGTTTGGTTATCTTTATTCAAATCATTTTTATGAAGACCTCAAAAGGGCATCTTACATATTGCACCAACATACACGCCGGCGAAAACTGGCCCGATCATTTTGCTGCTCTCCAGGCAAATTTTCCAGCAATCAAAAACAGCCTATCGCCGCATGAGCCTATGGGTATTGGCCTTCGGTTGTCTAACATCGCCAGTATTCAGTTATCAGATCCTGAGGAGATGGAAATTTTTAAAGAATGGTTATTCAGGAACAACGCCTATGTGTTTACCATGAATGGCTTTCCCTATGGCGGCTTTCACAACACCGTTGTAAAAGACCAGGTACATACCCCCGACTGGCTAACCAGCGACCGGCTCAACTATACCCTCCGCCTTTTTGATCTGCTGGCCGAATTATTACCAGCAGGCATGGACGGAGGCATTTCTACTTCGCCGCTCAGTTACCGGCATTGGTTTAACACGCCCAACCACTTAATGAATGCTACCATTAAAGCAACCGAAAACATTTTGCAGGTGGTCAGTCACCTGGCAGATATCTATACCACCACCGGCAAACTATTACACCTGGATATAGAGCCCGAGCCCGATGGCATTCTGGAAACCGGCGAGGAATTTTTGGATTGGTACGAGGAAGAGCTACTGCCTGCCGGTGTACACGAATTATCGCACACATTTTCAATATCAGAACTGGCAGCCGAAAAATTGATCAAAGACCATATTTGTCTATGCTATGATATTTGTCATTTCGCTATTGGATCTGAGCCGCACGAAAAGGTCATTCAGCAATTAAAAGCCAGGGGTATTAAGATTGGTAAGTTCCAGGTGAGTGCAGCGTTAAAAGCAAATATGCCGGAAGATGCAGAACAAAGAAATACGATCACAAATGCCTTTGCAGCATTTAATGAACCCACCTATTTGCACCAGGTAATTGCCCGCAAAAAAGACAATGACTTTATTCGCTACCGCGATCTTCCTGATGCATTGAACGACGCTCAAAATACTCATGTAACTGAATGGAGGGCACACTTTCACGTACCCATTTTTGAACAAAATTTCGGTGTGCTGCAAAGCACCCAAAGCGATATAACCGAGGTGCTTCGCCTGCACAAAGCCCAGTACCTTACCCACCACCTTGAAGTGGAAACCTATACCTGGGAGGTTTTGGATCCCTCCCTTAAATTACCCATTCAGCAATCTATCATTCGCGAAATGAAATGGCTACAGCAAGCCCTACACGATTAAAATGAAAAAGACCGTTGTGATTGACATTGTAGGGTTATCGACCGGACTAATAGGCGATAACACTCCCTTTATAAAAGAGTATGTAAAGAACCGAAACCTGGCTGTTATAAAACCATTGCTGCCTGCCGTTACCACATCGGTGCAAAGCACTTATATAACCGGTAAATGGCCAACTGAACACGGTATTGTGGGCAACGGCTGGTACGACCGCGAAGATTGCGAGGTAAAATTCTGGAAACAAAGTAATAAGCTGGTTCAGGCCGAAAAAATCTGGGAGCGGGCAAAAAAAGCCGATCCTTCGTTTACCTGTTCCATTATGTTTTGGTGGTATAATATGTATGCAGGGGCTGACTATAGCGTAACACCCCGTCCCAATTACCTGGCAGATGGCCGAAAAATGCCCGATTGTTATTCTCATCCGGCAACATTGCGGGATGAGTTGCAGCAGAAGTTCGGACAGTTTCCGCTGTTTCAGTTTTGGGGGCCAGGCGCCAATATCAAAAGCAGCGAATGGATTGCGAATGCCAGCATCTATACCGATGAAAAATACAACCCATCACTCACCCTTATTTACCTGCCACACCTGGATTACTGCCTTCAAAAATTTGGCCCCAACCAGACACTGATCGGCACAGACCTGCACCAGATTGATAAGCAAGTTGAAAAACTGGTCAGGTATTATGAAAAGAAAGGGGCATCTATTATTTTATTATCCGAATATGGAATAGCACCGGTAAACAATCCGATCCATTTAAACAGGTTGCTTCGACAGCATGACCTATTGGGCATAAGAACAGAACGCGGACTGGAACTGCTAGACCCTGGTGCATCCAAAGCATTTGCGGTGGCCGATCACCAGGTAGCGCATGTGTATATAAATGATCCATCGGTAACAGAGCAGGTGAAACAAATGCTGAAACAAGTGCCGGGTGTCGCATTGGTATTAGACAAAACACAGCAAGCCGCATACCATATTGACCACGAAAGATCCGGCGACCTGGTAGTGATGGCAAATGCTCAAAGCTGGTTCACTTATTATTTTTGGCTGGATGATGCAGTGGCGCCCGATTATGCACGCTGCGTAGACATCCACAAAAAACCCGGCTACGACCCGGTAGAAATGTTTATGAGCAGCAAGGCCAGGGCCGGTTACAAGTTGCTGCGAAAGAAGGCAGGCTTTCGATATGTAATGGATGTTATTCCGTTGGATGCAACACTCATAAAAGGTTCGCATGGCACTTTGGAAACCGGCAAAGAGTATTACCCAATATTGGTTACCGATGGCAAACAAAGCGAAAATGCGGAGGTTGCTGCAACAGATATTTATGATGTTATCTGGAAATATTTGAATGTTTCGTAGAGACGTGATGTGTTGCAATAATTTAAACACCACACAACCATTTATATCATGGAGACGAAATGCATCGCCTCTTTACGGCAACAAATATGATGATGATGTCGCGAACGGCAACATCATCATATTTTCAACGAAAACAATTCTATCCCCTTATCCTTGCCTTTTAATTCAATAACACCCAGGCTTTGGCTTTGCCATTTTTTTAAATCGATGTTTTCTATAAAATCTTTCGACACAATAAATTTTTGGTTCAGCTCGCTGCAGGCGCTGCGAATACGGGCTGTGGTATTCATGGTATCTCCGCTCATGGCAATATCTTTCTTTATCACCCCAATTTCTCCCACAGTTACATCGCCAAGATGAATACCCACTCTAAACTCTGGTGTAGTTGATTCGAACTTTCGCCTGAATAATTCGCTGCTGCTCTGTAAATTTTTACGTGCTGCAATTAAGGCATCCATGCAACGGCGGGGGTTTTCGGGTTTAAATTTCCACGAAACAACTATTTCGTCTCCAACATATTGGTAAATACTTCCGCCGTATTCTATTAAGGCGTTGGAAACCTGGTAAATAAATTCTCTTATAAATTTAAAATTCATCTGGTGCCCCAGCTTTTCGGCTATCGCAGTGGAATCTTTCAGGTCGATAAACATAACAATGCGTTTTTCCACCTTTGGCTCAAGGTAACGGCCCAGCATCAGGTCCATAAAAACACCCGGCGAATACTTTTCGTTTACTTCAATTATCAGTTGGGTCAGCATAAACAATATCATCCAATACAGTATTTTTTGCATGATAAAGTCTGGCTGAAAAGCATCCCTTCCATATAAATTAAAGGCATGCGAAATAGACAGGTTCAAGTCGGCTATTATGTGTGCGGCGTGTATGATAAAATTTAATACATAGGCGGCTGTAAGCAGTATGAGTGCTCTGAATAAAAAACTTAACCACAAGGGTATTCCTCTAAAAAGCCTTTTGAGGCGAAAGACCAATACAATATTGATCAGTATGCTCATTATAAAAACAAGAACAGTTCGCAACCCTATTTCGGACCCCATACTGTAATAGGTTGGTTCCTGCCGGGTAAATACAATAACCAGATCAAGCATCGTCCAGAACAACGAAAGAAAGATGATTAGCTGTACCCGGTAACGGTTAACAAACGATAATGTGAGTGCTTTAGGTATCAATTTTATTGGGCGTTTTTCAAATACTCGTAAATAGCTTGCTGAGAATTGAGGGGAGTTTCATAAAATTGATTTTCCAATGGTTGCTGTAGCGCTGTTATCACGCGGGCCTTATCGGTATCGGCCCATTGAATCTGAAAATAATTGATCAATTGTTTTTTTATATCGGGGTCATTAATGCCAACGCAGACTTCAATACGATGGTAAAGGTTGCGTGTCATCCAATCTGCTGATCCCAAATAAACTACCGCGTCGTCATCCGCTCCAAAAATAAACAGACGGCTATGCTCCAGGTAACGGTCAACCAACCGCTTGACCGTAATGTTTTCACTAAGGCCTGTAATACCTGGCATCAGGCAGCAAATTCCCCGAATGTTTAATAAAATTTTTACTCCAGCCTGGCTGGCATTGTATAATAAATTAATCATGCCAGCCTCTTCAAGATTATTTATTTTAAGGCGAACAATGCCTGCCCTGCCTTGTTTCACTTTCTCAATTTCACCTTTAAGCAGTTCGTCAAATTTTTCAACCATATTATATTGCGATACGAGAATTTTATCAAATGGTACCGATAGTTTGCCCTGTTCCCTGTTATCTTTCCGTAGTAAATTAACCAATTGGGTAAGTTCGCTTATAATGCCAGGGTCGGTAGTCATTAAAAGATGATCGGTATAAAACCTTGCCGTTACTTCATTAAAATTTCCGGTACTTATAATGGCATAATCTCTTGTTTTTTCATCTTTTCCCTTTTTAACCAATGCAATTTTTGAATGGACTTTTATATGCGGCAGACTGTAAATTATTTTTATGCCGGCATCCTTCATTTCGCGACTCCACCGAATATTATTGGCTTCATCAAAACGGGCTTTCAATTCAATAAACACTGTCACCTTCTTTCCGTTTTTAGCTGCGCTGATCAGTGCATTCACTATATGCGAATCGGCAGCTACGCGATATATTGCAATAAAGATCTCCGTTACATCCTCATCAATGGCGGCCTGGTTAAAAAACGATAAAACAGCATTATACGAGTGATAAGGTAAATGCAGCAAAACATCCTGCTTCTCCAGCAGGTTAAAAATGTCGCCCGGATGATAATTGCCGCTGATGTTGATTGGTGGCCTTTTTGGGTATTGCAGATTTTTATTAAAAGATGGAAAAGAAGAAAGATCGCTTAGGTTGTGGTATCTGCCGCCCGCAAACATTTCTTCGAACGACAGGTTAAAAGCAGAAGATAGAAAAAGCTGGATATTACGTGGCATGGCCGCCTCGAACAAAAACCTTGATGGCGCGCCGATCTCTCTTTTTCGCAACTGTTTTTCAATTTTATTTAAAACATGGTCATTAAATTCTTCATCTAAAAAAAGTTCCGCATCGCGGTTAAATTTGATGCTGTTCACCCCAATAATTTCGGCCCGCGGAAAAATATACGACATGTTCAAACGAATAATGTCATCAATAAACACAACAAATTCCTCATCGTTTATTGGCGACAGCACAAAAAATCGGGGAAGCCTGTTACTAGGTATGTTTACGATCGCATTTCGCACAGCTAACTGCCCGGCCGTCTTAAAAGTTACTACAAAGTATAAAAGATTGTTTTCTGGTATAAACCGCTTTTGAAAATTTCCTTCCAGCAAAATCGGTTGAATAAACGAAAGCACCCTGGTTAAAAAAAGCTCCCGGATTTCAGGCAAATGACCTGTATTGACCGGGCTGTTGTAATAGAAAACAATGCCATTTTCTTTGAGCGCCGGCAGCAACTGATCTACCAGAACGGCACCAAAAACCTTTAATTGCCTGTTAATTTCAGCATGTATTTTTTCCGGCAAATCTGCAACCAACTCAATACCCGCCTGGTGCTGCATTTTTGGTTTAAGTTTCGAAATAGCTACAACCGATGGATAGCGCACCCTTGAAAATTCATCGAGATTAGAAGAAAAAATGGCGAGAAATTTCAACCTTTCAAATAGGGGCACATTACTGTTGGCAGCCTCCTGCAATACCCGAAAATTAAAACCCAGCCAACTAAGATCGCGATTAAATAGGTTTTGAGGCGCACCCATATTGATGTCTGTTATGCATGGTGTCTTGTAAAATAATTTGTAAAAATAGCAATGGGCCAAACCTGGCCTGCCACAATTTTACGAAGCTTTTTTATTAAAATGGCGAACCGCCCGAATTGGTGATAACACCATCGGCGGGCGTTCCTAACATTACAGCAAGACCAAAAGCAATAACCGAAATAATAATGCCCACCATAAAAATATTATAGGCCAGCCTGATCAGTTTAAACTTGCGGGCTAAAACAACTCCCTGCTGGTAAATATCTTTTATTAAAGATCCATACAGATAATCGGGCTCAAGCATCATAATACGCATGGCTTTCTCGTACGATTCAATAGAAGTTTTATAGTAATTGCCAAAGAAAAGCAGGTTGATCTTTTTATCTAAAATGTCGGTTTCTGAAAAAGTTCCGGAATTTATTTTGGGCCTCGTTGCCAATATTGAAATAATTATGGTGGCTACTGTAAATGACAGAAATATTCCTGTCGGTATTATCAAATACGTATCCATTTGAAGGCGCCGGAGTAATACGGTAAGTATAACCGATATGATGATAGCGTTTACCGAAATTAGAATATTGGCTTTACCATCGGCAAGTTCGCTCAGCTTCATATGATTTTGCGATGTAAGGCGCAACATGGTCTGAATACCTTTGGTAGTAAAACTATTATTCTCCGTTATCTCAGACTTTGATGCGCTGGTTGCGATCTCGGCTTCTCCCTTTGATTTTTCGACGCGCTTTTCTAATTTTTGAAGATTTTTTATTTTTCGCCCTTTTAATTGATCAATACAATATGAGGTATAAAATTTATGTCTTTTTAAAAAAAGTATGGTATTTCTGTTCCATTCCAGTTTGCTGCCAGCTTCATTTCTTAGTTTAAACTCTTCGTAAACCCGGTTATTGAGGTCTTTAAAATCTTTTGTTCCAATATGATAGGTATCGGCGTCTTTTAAAATCTGCTGCAAAAGATTGGCAGGCTCGGTAATTACCCGGGTAGCTAAAATACATTCGCCGATCGTTTTTAAAAAGTCTTCATCAGTAGTGTATTCCTTTAAGAACTCTTTCATGAGCGATACACTTTTTTCTTCGTGATTTTTAGCTTCGCCCAATAAGTACCCGGTATCATGAAACCAGGCCGACACAAACAATACAACCATATCGCTTTCAATAAGCTGATAGTGCGCGGCTATTTCCTTTGTTCTATCTACCACACTTTTTGTGTGTTCTAAATTGTGATAAACGAATTCTTCTTTCTGATTTTTATCAAAAAGCGCTGTTACATGTGCTTCTACCTTTTTAAAAATAGTATTATAGTCCATAAGGAAACTTAAAAATTTAAATTGAATTTGGTGCCAATGGTTACGTTTAACAGCGCTTCTTCTTTTGAAAATGCCACGGCCGCAGAAATCAGCACCGTATTAAATGCTGCGTAATAAAAACCGCCGCCAACCGAATAATGCCATCTTTTCGAATCTTCATCTTGTACCCAAACTCTTCCCACATCGTTAAACGCTAATAAACCAAATGCGCCGGGTAAAAAGTACGACTTTGTATCAAATAATTTTATTCTGGCCTCTAAACTTCCATAAGCCAGCGACCGTCCTGAGAACCTGTTCTTTCTGAACCCGCGTAAATAATTATTCTGCCCAAGATTTAGCGCCTGAAAATATTCAAAATTTTTACTGAAGATATGGCCGCCGCCAATTCTTGAAACAATTACAAATTTGGCTGGGTCAGTAATACTGGTGTATAAAGTAATATCGCTGGTTAACGAAGTTAGAGGCTTGGTATTTCTTAGCGCAGCGAGGGCCGATAATTCTGTGTTCCAAATAACCCCTCTGGTAGGAAACAGCTCATTGTTGATCGTATTGGCAATTGCAAAAGCCTTAAATCCTGCATACGACTTGGTTTGATAAACAGAGATAGAATCCAGCCCGATTGAGCTGGGATTGTTTAATATCTTTCCAACATTATCACCTGGCCTGTTCCAGTAATGAAAGAATTTTGGCCCTGCCCCTACTGTAAAAACATTGCGCAAATAATGTTTGGTAAAAAACAATTCAAATTCTGAATAATTGTACCTGACACGGTAAAACGGGTTCTTCAGCGCCTTGTTGTATTGCGTAATATTGCCAAGACCAAAAAAATTATTCAATATAGGCTTTACCAAAGCCACCTTAATTAAAACGCCGGTTTTACCAAAAACCTGTGTAAAGTCGCCCCGATAATTTATTTGGTACGAGCTGGACCCTAACGCATATAACGACGAAAAGCGGTGATCTGAGGCATAAGGTTCTTTTCTAAAACCATAAGTGCGGCGGCTTATTCCCAGGCCGGCCATCAGCCCGTCTTCAACATTATACCCAAGGTTTACTATCGGAAAATTAAACCGGTTATATTGAAAGCCGGTAGGCGAATAGTCATTTACTTCAATATCGTTCGACAAACGCAGCTTACTTCTGTTTGCATTTTGTACGTAATTGTTACTGTCGGCCACGTCGTATATTAAATTCTCAATATTGCCTTTAACATTAAAAGTATCCTCGCCCTTTCCGCCTATCAGCCTTAATTGAATACTGCTGTTTACATTGCTGTCCACTTCAAAAATGTCATCTCTGCCCAAACCAAACAGTCGTATTTCTTTGGTCTCGTTTTTGGTAAATACGCGATCGTACATTACCGACACAGAGTCAAGGTTTCGCTTTCTTTTGTACACTTTTACATGTAAATCATCACCGTCTCTGCTTATCTTAAAATACTCCTTTTGGTTACTACCAGCAACCGTTACTTCTTCTGATAAAAAGCGGTAATACTTTATTGCCTGCTCCATTAACTTTTCGCGCCTGCTTATAAGCGTATTTTCAATTTCTTTGCCCCTTATTGCATATACTTCGGGTGGCATTTGTTTAACGGCCTGGTGTATAACGGCATCTGTTACATTGCGCTGAAACGCTTTTACCCCGTCTATCCAGTTTTGCCGGCTAAGATTGTTTAAAAAAAGCCTGTCAAAATCTCTTGCCCAATAAGACTGCCATTTAAAATTATTAATGTCTTTTTGGAAGCCTCTTAGAAAAGGCATTTGGGTTTTTGAAATCAGCTTTATAATCAGCCCATCTGAATACGAGAGGGCCTCATCGCGATCGCGGGGGATCGGGTAGTACAATTTTCCCTTTCCGGTGTCAGATTCCCCAAAACGCCACTGGTCAAAATGCCGGTCCCAATCGCCGATCAGCACATCCAGCAACCTTGATTGAAGCACTTTTTTCTGATCTACATGGTTGTCGTTATCTTCTACCGTTTTTATCAACAATTTATAGGTGCTTTTTGTATCGGCCCCATCGGGTGTTGGTTCTTTCCGCTCTAACATGGCCACTTTATTGGCAAATATTGTTCTGTACAAACCCAGCGCCGGATCGTTGGGTATAAAATAAAGCGAAGGCCTTGCAACCACAATACCGGCGGCATTTGCTATTGGGGGCACTATCAAGGGTGCGTAAGGATGCGCGGTGGATATAAAATCCCTGATATAATTTTCAGCTACTGTTCCTTTAAAGCCAGCAGGTAAAAATTTATCAAGGTCTTTATCGATCGTTCTTAAAACCCATCTTTTTCCTTCTTTATCCCTAAGTGTTAGTGTTTTGGTTTGCTTTCCCCCTCCCAGGTTTTCGATTGTAAACCCAAGTTTATTCAGGTAGAACACTTTCATCTTAACGGGTGTGGCCCACTCTTTTCTATAGTTTGTTCCGTTAAAAAATTTCTTAATGCCCGATGCAATTGCGTAACGCGGGTTTGCGGCAATGGTTATGCTGTCGGCCGTATAAGAGAGGTCCACTTTGCGAAGCGTATCCTGTAAAGTTGAATCGTTCAGGTATCTAAAATTAAAGAGATTGGCGCTATAGGCGGTATCCATCTTCTTTTCATCTACATTATAAAAGGTAGCTCTTACATTCTTGTTGTTTGAAACTTCGAGAGTAGCAAAACCAGTTTTGCTTGATGCAAACAAAGAATTAGGCCCCTTATCAACCCGGCTCTCTTTGGCAGCGCTGCCCGAAACAATATAATAATAGCCGCTGTCTTTTATCAACTGCTGCGTATGCTCGTGTCCGGCTACGAAAATTACATTTTGATGGGTGTTAACCACATCCTGTATCTCATTAATCATATTGGCATAAGCCGGATGTTTCATGTCTTGCGGCGTGCCAAAAACACCACGTACTATTGGATATATGAGGCCAATACCCGGAAAGGGTATGTATAGATTCTTCCTGATATCGGTCAGGGGAAAAAGGTACTGCTTCCACGAAAAATTACCGCCATGTATGCCGTAGCTTTTTAAAGGATGGTGCATAGCGATAATGACCAGTTTTTTGGAATTTTTATCCAATATGTCATCCAATTCATTTAAAACCTGCTGTTTGGTTTTATAGTCACAATCCGATTCTATGCCCGGCTTGTCGTATTGATGTAACCACCATTGGGAATCCATCATAATTAAAACGACCTCTTTCGTAATATTAACTGCTACCGGGCCCGGGCAACCATCTTGCGGATAAAACTGTACGTTCTCGTCGCCCAGGGCATCCACATAGCGCTGCTGCCGCATTACAGCATTCCATCCGCCTTTACCATATTCATCCCAATCGTGGTTGCCCGGTATAACATAAACCTTTGCGCCCGTACCCCTGGCAACATTTACCTGTGTATCCAATATGGCTCTTGCGGCATTATAGGTCATGTATTGGTCGTCGGGCAGTCCGGCCTTATAAATATTGTCGCCCAGGTAAATAATGGTGGTTTTTTTATTGAGATGCATATTGTTTTTTACCGCTGCCACCACCGGGTGATTTCCCTGGGCATTAAACTGCCCGGCATCGCCTATCAATATGATTCTTGCCTGCAAAGTGTCATCGCCCAATTGCGCATAACCCCATACATGCATAAACAGGCAAACCAGTATTACACTACCCCTTTTTATCGCGTTTTGCATTGTACTTAAAAATTAAAATATTTGGCGCACCTGTTTCGGCGGCTTCGTTACTAATAAGCATATCGCCCCACGGGGTAAAGGTCAGTCCTTCCGGCTGTTTAAAGAGCGCTGGATCTAAAACGTATGCTTCTTTTACCAGACCACTCTTATCGGTAACTACAAGAGCGTGATTGATGGATGAAATGATATATACATCGTTTGTTATGGGATGTATGGCTGCTGCTGATGGCCTGAACTTAAAGTCGTCGGTATTGAGTTTTTGAGCGATATCCTTCGTATTTATTTTGAAAATTGCGGTATCACTGTATTTGCCCCCCTGGGGATCGAATGAATAAACACTTGTAACCCTTTTTTTATCGCCGGCGCAATCTTTACATATTAAAACGATGTGCCTTTTTTCAGTATCATAATACATGGCTTCAAACTCATTGCCTCCCTCTAAAGAAAACGAATAATTGGTTTCTTTTAAACTGTCGGACGAAAGAAATTTTACTGAGGTAATGCCGCCATTACTTTTTAAAACATAAAAAACGCTGTCTGCCAACAAAATATCTTCATAGTCTTCCTTTTTTGAGAATTTCCATTTATGAATATCAACCTGATTTCTGAGATGGATCTTGTATAAAAAACCCGCCTCATCAATAATGGCAAAAACACTGGTATCTTTCTGATAAAAAAACAATCCTGAAATTTCATCCAATTCGCTCTTTAATTCAACGACAACCGGTATTTGTATCTCATAGCCCGGCACCCCGACTATGTTTTTAACATACTTTTTTTGCTTGCAGCCCGCAAACATTTCAAAAAGCAGGACACACGTTATTAAAAAAATTTTTATTGAACCGGGCATAGTTATTCCTTGGTTAAAAACATAAATAGATTTACAATGTCCCTTTTACAAAAGCCTTACCGTTAAACTATTAATTATTTAATGAAAAACAGTAAGTAATAGCATCCATCTTAAAGATAGTGGGGAAATTTATCTACAGCAAGTGGAGTATTAAAAATATCGGATGTAAACACATTGAATTTAAAGCAGGGCATAGGTTATGAAAACAAAACTTCTAACTTCACAATATGAGGATATTGTTCGCTTTTTTGCTTACCAATTATTTTACGGCCTTTTCGCAGACCAATCCACAACCGGTTTTAGTTACAAAAACAACGGGCAAAATGCCTATGCTTGCCTACGGACTTGGGCAGGACCGTTTGGGGGGTGCAAAACTCGGCTACGTTGACACAGGAATAACCCTGAAAATAGTTGATTCTATAAATGGACAATATTTAGTGCAGCTTTCAAAAAACCATACTGCATACATTACTAAAGAGGAAGTAAATGCCCCTGCTGAAGGAAGCCTGCGGCCATACTACCTCACCAATTCGTGGCTGATTAAAGGTGACGCATCATTCGATTATGTGTCTATTAATATGGATGAAAAGCTGCCGTATAAAAGCTGGATGGAAGTTGATCCCTCAAAAATTATGATCGACCTCTTTGGAGTGCAGAGCAACACCAACTGGATAACTCAATTACATAGCGCCACAGAAATTAAGTCGGTTTTTTTTAGCCAGACAGAAGACGATGTGGTAAGGGTTACCATTGAATTGAACCATCCGCAGCATTGGGGATACTCTATATACTACGCGGGCAATAATTTAATGATCAGGGTACGCCGCCAGCCAGAATCTTTAAGGTTTAAAAAGTTGAAAATAGCTATTGATGCCGGCCACGGGGGAGATAATAAAGGTGCCGCGGGCCTCAGGAGCAATACTTTTGAAAAAGACTATACGCTGCGTTTTGCGGAAGAACTAAAAATTATGCTTGAAAAAAAAGGCGCTAAGGTAATTATGACCCGCAATTCTGACACTTCAATAAATAATGTTGACAGGTATTTAATGCTGCAAAAGGAAATGCCCGACCTGCTTGTCAGTCTTCATTTAAATTCGTCGGATAACCCGCTTATAAAAGGCGTGAGTACCTATTACAAGCATATTGGATACAAACCCATTTCAACGGCTATTTTAGACAGGTTGTTACAGTTAAATCTGAACGAATTTGGTAATGTGGGCAACTTTAATTTTGCGCTGAGCGCTCCCACCGACTTTCCGAACACGCTGGTAGAAATTGCTTTTATCAGCAATGCCGAAGATGAGCGCCGCATAATCGACCCAAGGTTTCAAATGGCAGTGGCACAAAAGATCTGCAAGGGCATTAGTGATTGGCTAAATAAAAACAAACACTAAAAGCTTTCTAAAAATAAAAGCCGAAATCATAGTATTCTCCGAATTTTCCTTTCCGAAAAATAAGCCTTTCAGAGGGTAAATAAGTGTTCACCTTAGAAGAAAACCACCTGTAAATATCCTGACTATACCTTATTCGCTTTTTTTCAATCTACGTGAAACCTTTGTTTCTCTATTGCGCCTATGTGGTTTTGGATTTTGCACCCCACGCCATTCGGCGGGGCAGGCACATAGGCACATAGTAATTATAGCAAGGCACACATAGAAAGTAATGAGGTTTAAATAGTATCGCGCTTTACTATCTACTAAGGTTTAAACCAAATGGAAAATATGCTTTTCTAAACCCCAAAAAAAGTGACTACTTGTTGACCGTTTTTAGAGCCTTAGCTTATATAGGCTACCCGGTCAATTTTGCCGCCGCGGCATCATCCACAAACCAATATAAGTTTCCGCTTGCAGGCTTTATTATTTGTGATGGAAACATATTGGGTTGATAACGCCCTTTCAATACTTTCGGCAACATTTCGGCTTTGCCACTGCCCGTAACCAGGAACACTACTTTGTTTGAAAGATTAACCACCGGTGCGGTTAAGGTAATACGATAATTGCCCCCCTTATCAAGCAATACTTCGCTCACCCATTTCTTATTTTCGTTTACTACTTCGGTTCCCGGAAATAATGAAAGCGTGTGTCCGTCGTCGCCCATACCAAGTAATACCAAATCGAAAGTAACGGGCTGGCCATCGAAATAACGATGCAGGATTGCTTCGTATGCTTCAGCAGACTGCTGTGGCGATACATCGGTCTGCATAATATGTACCTGTTCCGCCGGCACATCCACTTTGTTTAGAAGTGCCTTATACACCATGGCGGCATTATTTCTTTCATCACTAAAAGGCACATATCGTTCGTCATCAAAAAATATGTGTACTTTTTGCCAGTCTATCTTATTAGCATAATCACTTGCCAATAACTCATAAAAACCTTTGGGCGTATTGCCGCCCGATAAAGCCATCGTGTACCTGTCGCCGGTTAATAGGGTTTGTTCCACATCGTTCACCAGCCATTCGGCCAGGGCTGTGTTTACCAGTTTAACATCAGTATATTGTTTTATAACTCCGCTCATTCTTTATCTTTTGAACTATTAACATTAATCCAGTTACGGCCATCGCGTGCTATTAATGCCTCTGCATCTTCAGGGCCCCATGAACCTGGTGCATAATTTGAAAAATCCATAGGTTCGCGGTTCAGCCATGTTTCTAATATCGGCATAATGATCTCCCAGGCTGCCTCTACCTGGTCGGCCCGCATAAAGTGGGTGGGGTTGCCTTCCATTACGTCTAGCAGCAAAGTTTCGTATGCCTCTGGTTCTACGCCTTCAAATTCGTGCTGGTAATTAAAGATCATATCCACAGGGTACAGTTTCATATCGGGCCCTGGCCTTTTGGCCTGAAAACGAAGGCGTATATCCATCTCGGGTTGTATGCTGATGGTTAACCTGTTTGGCCGCCAGGTTTGTGTTGCACCTTCGGGAAACGCATAATCCGGTGCAGGCTTAAATTGTATGGTGATTCGGCTGGCCTTCTCATGCATCCGCTTTCCTGTTCGCACATAAAAAGGAACACCCTGCCAGCGCCAGTTATCAATATAAAATTTAACGGCGGCAAAGGTCTCTGTGTTCGAGGCCGGGTTTACTTTAGGCTCTTGCCGGTAACCATCTACTTCCTCGCCTTTTAACCAGCCCGAGGTATATTGGCCGCGAACAGCCATTTTATTTACTTCCTCTTTTTTTATCCGCCTGATGGCATTTAATACATCCACCTTTTTGTTTCGGATCTCATCGGGTTTAAAAGAGACTGGCGCTTCCATGGCTATCATACAGATCAGCTGAAGAATATGATTTTGTATCATGTCGCGTAACGCACCTGAATTCTCATAATAATTTCCCCTTCCTTCAACACCAACCGTTTCAGAAACACTAATCTGTACATGGTCAATATAGAACCTGTTCCAGGTAGGTTCAAAAAGCGCATTGGCAAAACGCAACACCAATATATTTTGCACGGTTTCTTTGCCCAGGTAATGGTCAATTCTAAACAACTGTTCTTCTTTAAAGTAAGAACAAAGCAACGCATTTAATTCTTTGGCATTTTCCAGATCGTGACCAAATGGTTTTTCTATTACAAGGCGAATAAAGCTTTCGTTGTCGCAAAGTTTAAGATCAGCCAGTTTTTGGGCAATACCAGGCACCAGTTGCGGAGCAACGGCCATATAAAAAATAACATTGGGTGTAACCCCATATTCCGTGTTTTTATCGCCAACAATCTTATCAATTTTCTTATAGCTTTTTTCATCGTCGGCATCAAATAACAGGTAGGTGATCTTTTTTGAAAACTCTTTCCATTCAGATCCGTTTTTGCCTTTTCGCCGGCTGAATTTTTCAATTCCATCGTGTAAGAATTCGCGGTAGGTTTTATCAGTATATTTTGTACGGCCCAGGCCATAGAGATCAAATTTTTCAGGCATCAGTTCATCAATATACAAATTGAACAGCGCCGGTGAAAGTTTACGGTGATTTAGATCGCCGCTGCCACCAAAAATAAAAATTAAGGTAGGGGCCAATGGTTCTTTAGTTTTCATTTGTGTATTTTTTAAACCCCAAAGGGATATCGTACTAAAATAGGGTGATGTATATAAAGCAGGTCATTTAAGTTTTTTACCCGAAGGGAAGGTTCTTTTTTTCCGGCAATTATCGTTCTTGTAAAACCAAATCTGAACCAGGTAAATCGAACAAGACTTGATGAACAGTTCAAGCCGGTTTATCCGTTTCATTATTAAAAAGTGATTCAAGCTTTGTTGCTTCTTTTAAAATTTGGGAATAAAAGTAACAAAAATGAAAAATAGCCAGCCATATTATTGTTTGCAATTTTTAAGTGGAAAGGAACCGATGCGTTATACTTTTCTGAAAACAAACAGCAGCACAGGTAAATCAGCCCGGCAATTAAACGACGACCGGGTTTAAATGCCCGGGAGGCCCTTCAATAAAAACAACCAGTTAGCCAGGCACGGGTGCATTTCAAGTTGTCGCTTTTTATTTGTTAGAACTTGTTTTCAAACCTCCTCGTCATTGCGATTAATTTTTGGGTTCCCAAAAAAGTTCTTTGAAAATGACACAGCATAAAGCCTCTAATTTCAAAGTGTTCTTTTTAATAAAATCGTTTATTAATTCAAAATCTTCCTTTATATTAGGCGTTATAAATAAGGCCCTTCGTAAAAATGCGTACCTTATTTTAATGGATATTTAAGTCGGCATGTTTTCACGCAAAGCCGCCAAGAGCTTCACGCAAAAATGTATAAGTGTATTTATATGTATGATTCAATGATTTTTCTTTGCGTCCTTTGCGTGGGTTTTACTTTGCGTCTTTGCGTGAAAAACCGCCTGTACGTATAATTACGGTGAACCATAAATCAATCAGACTAAAAATGTGTCATTGGCAGGGGACAGCCTGTCCCGATTTTTTTTCCGGAAAGCAATCCCCTGCATAATCAGGTTGACAAATCACTGGGGGTTTCTACGCTTCCGATAACTATCGGAACGCAAGACTCGCAATGGCGAACGCTTGTTTGATGCGACAA
>JBBRCW010000063.1:0-23206 GCA_038204535.1 Chitinophagales bacterium
TAGTTATTTCACTATCCTTGTTCTTCATTGGGATGACTTTAAAAAACCCGTCGGCCTTATCCCATAAATGCTCTTCTATTGCCTTTTTAAGTTTTACTGCCTTTTCATTAAAAGCACTTGCTGTCGTTGCATCGCCAGCCATTTGGGCAATTGCTGAAATGGCCTCTGCATCAGCGTACATGTAACTGTTTAAGGTTGGGCGTAAGCCACTGCCGCTAACTGACATCTCCATGCCATCCCTGTCGTCGTTCGACCAAAAAAGTCCATACTTCGATCCATTGCTTATCTCCCAGGCTTTATAATTTTTTACAAGGATGGGCAGCAAACTTTCGGCAAATGTAAAATTGCCTTTTACCGCAGAATATTGATACAATGCATCAGCCAGCCAGGTGCTATAGCTGCGCAAACTACCACCCTTTATAAACCAAAAATTTATATAGTCTTTTACAAGCGAAGAGTCAGCAAGCCATCTTGCTTCGTAAATATGATGACCGGCAGCGCAATTGATGGTGTTATATTTTCCAGCCCATGCTACATCGGGCAAAAATTCAGTGATAACAAAACCGTTTGCTGTCTTCTTAATGTGTTTCCTAAAAGTCCACCACCTGAAATAGTATGTTGTTTCCATTTGTTTATCGGGACAATCAAACAATGGTATGTTATTCTGCAAATAATTCCAGGCCTCACTGTTGGGGTAATAGCCTGTATACAATTCATTATCGGTCGCATTAAATGAGTCGATATAATGTTTAAAAGAACCTGCGTTTAAAACAAAACCCTGCGTTTTTGCGCCGATTGAAAAAATCATGCATATTGCCATTAAATGCCCAACTAATTTATTTTTCATACAAATGAATTTTGAGAGGTTAATTTTAAACAACCCAACTATTTACCTATATTTTTAAAAGTTGTAGTATAACCAGGCTCAATATTTTCAAAAAATACACCTTGAAACTGGCCTGGCCGCATCGTTGGCAAATTCAGTTTCAGGATATGGTCTTTCCCCGCATCATAGGCGCTGATATCGCAATACCAACCTACAAACGACCGGCTGTTGGGCCTTATGGATGAATAGGCTTTTGTAAGCGACACTACCTGATTGTTGATAGTCAGTGTCACCTTCATTGTATCTTTTGGTTCTGCTATCTGCACATACAATAACAATCGTTCCGGCACAAGCCAGGTAGTTTTATAATCGTCCGTTGTCCATTGTATAGGCCATTGCTTTCTTCTTTCTTTTAACTGATTTTTCACCCATTCGGGATACTTAAAAGAGGCTGTAAAACTGCCACCTGTAAAATCAGGTTCGTAACTTGCCACTGGTTGCAAAGTGGTAAATGGTTCACCCGAAAATTTTATTTTTCCATAAACCATATTCCCTTCCTGGTTAAAACTAACGGTGTGCCCATTAATGGATGCATGGCTTATTTTATTTGCATCCGTCAGTAACACCTTCCATGTAACTATTTCGCCCATCTTACCTTTTACGTCTTCAATCATCAGGGTATTGTTGGCCACCCGGGCTTTACCCTGCACGTTGTATAATTTTGGTGAGTTATTCTTTTTCGAAGAAGGCATAATTTCAAAAATCACTGCTGAAGCGCCATCCATTTTAACAGTTAATAAATCGCCCTTTCGCCAGTTTACATTCTCGTTTGGTGGCGCCAATATTTTTCCATTTAATGGATATAGCTGCCTTATTGTATAGACTCCATCGTGGTGTAACCCAATGCTTTCATCAAGAAACAACCTGCTTTGCATCCCCCTGGCATTGGGATTGAATAAGAAGATAAAACCACTGTCATTTTTGAGGGCTGTCGTTCCATCAGTTTTCCCAAAGGCTGGCTGTCCCAATATGAATTTTGTATTTAGCAAGAACCGCCTGTTGGTGTCCGTCCAGTTAAGCCAATTGCGAATAAATGATTTATCTTCTTTCGAAAAATATTTCATCTCCTCTAAGTCTCTTGCCGGTATCATATTGATTACATTGTTCAAACCCCCTGTGGCAATTGACGAGAACAATGAATATTTCCAGCCGAGGTAGTCCCAATCTCTTCTTCTAAAACCATCTACCCGCAAAAATGGTTTGCCATCTCTCATATCCATTCGCGGGGTTTGATGAAACATAAAGCCAGGCATTAGTACGGGCGGACAATAGTCATGTATTCGGTACCGGTATGCGGTATAACGCTGACGGTCGGCCGATACCCTGTCGAAATGCAGGTCGGGGAAGGGTACGAAACTCTCAGGCTGTTCATCCTCGTTGGTAGGATGCGGGAAGCTGTTAGCCAGCCACGACCAGGGTCCGTACATCTGGTCCAACTGGCGGCCATCAATTATCATATCAGGATATTTTTTTCTCAGTGCTTCCTTTACCCGCATCCATCCCTTCCACTGTTCGTAATAGCTGGTTCCGGTATACCATAAAAATGTATAATCGTACGAGTACCCTTTTATTCCCGTACGTTCGTAAAAGCTGCTTAATTTTTTAATAAGAAAATCCTGGAAACTTCGAACTCCCAGGCTTGCATTCCGCTTTTTTTCATGAAAAGGCGTTCCCTCCACTATCCAGTCGGGGTTGCCCGCAAATGGCAAAACCGGGTAGAGATAAGACACAAATTGCACATCCTTATTTTTCGCATAATCCAATAACTCTTGTATACTGGATGGCAATTTATCTTCTTCAGGATCCCACTCCCCCTTTCTAACCTTAATGCCAAGGCTTAGCCATAATAAATTCTCCCAACCCCAGTCGTCGGTTGCTTCTTCCCTGCTACCCTGTTCGGAGTTAGAGGGCGCAAACAAAATACTATGCAGACCTAATGCCGCGGCCTGGTCAATAATTCGTTTATATTCGGTTCTTCCGTTAGGGGTTGAAATGTCGATTTGGTAATCGTTTTCGCACCAGCCCACGTTCAATTTTACCGTGGTGGCACTCTTTGGCAAAACGTAATGGTTAACGATTTTTGTAAAGGCATCAATCTCCGCCTGGTCTTCGTGTAGACCGCCAATGTCAACAACCCCGTTTGTCCATTTCCATTCGGGTACCATTGTAACCGGTACACTAAATCCCGTTAAACGATAGGTTGCCACATTGCCAATGTCAGCATAAAATGGGCCCCATTCTTTTTTCCACTGCATGTCGGGATGATAAGCAATTGAAATGTTTTGGCCGGCAATGTTACTGTACAGAAAGGGATTTTGTACTGTCATCAATAACCCGGTGGCATCGGCATACCTTAGAAAGAGACCGTATTCATTGGCCTTAAACTCCGGCCGCGAGGTTCGGGGAATATAATAATCGGTTTGCTTTTCCTTAAACGCAACATCAAACACCCGCAGGCTATCAATAGTAAACACCTCATCTTTATCGGGGTGTATTTCTATCTGTTTTGAAAAGAATGCACAACCGGGTTGTAAAGAATAATGAATAAGGATTGTAAAATCGGGGATGGTATATGCGTAAACAACCCCCGAAACAGTTTCGAGAATGTTGCCGGCAGTTGTATTTTTTGCTGTATATACCCTGCCATTTATACCCGCTAAAAAATTGTCGTTTGAAATAGCAAAGCTTTTTTGCATACGGCTATCGAATATGGATATAACACCATTTTCATTTAAAGTCAGAACTATCTGTTCATTTTTTAGGGTTAGTTCGCGAGCCTGTGAATATTTGAAAGAAAAGGAAAGAACCACAAGGAAAATGAAACTTAAATTAACGGACAATAAGCGATACGTTTTTGTACTCATGATCAACAGATTTAAAATAGATAAGGTTTTCTAAAAAAATTATATAGGATGCATTTTGTTATAAAAATACTACCTCACACTTTCAAATACCTGCAACCCCTTATTGTTGCTTGCCACCAGTAAAAGTATCTTATTATGTTTAGTTCGAAGCTGTTGTATGGACCTGACCTCTCCTGTAAGCTTTAAACCCGATTGTAAAGGCGTTGGAGTTACCCAACCGTTTTTTGTATTTAGCAACACCTGCCCATAGCCGGCATCATAATCTCCTTCAAAAGGTATAACACCGCTAAAATTTCCGCCGGCCAACATATCTGTTCGGCCATCGTTATTAAAGTCGCCCACGGCCCAGGCAAACACCGGAAACCATTGCGCAGGTCCGGGCAATGAATGAAGCGCAAACCTCTTGCCCGTGTTCATCAGAAGGCTGGTAGCCAGGGTACTGGCATGTAGTTCTTTCATCGCTTCAAGCTGCCGGGGAAATATTTGATTTGCTGTTTTACCTGCCATCTGGCCAAAGTTCTCGTACTGTTTTCTTATGAGGCCGGTAAACTGTCGCTGCAAGTCTTCCTTATTTAAAAATGTATAATAGCTTCCATCTTTTGCAACGGTTAATATCTGGTCTTCATCGCCATTACCATCCAGATCGCCAGCAAACATTTTTAGCGGAAAATCGTGGGTTGCCTTTAATTTAGAATTTTGGCCCCAGTTACCAGCCACCAGGTCAACGAAGCCATCGCCATTTATATCAGCAGCCTTAACCGATTGCCATAATCCATAGGTATTTTCAAGGCCCTCCTCATTGGTTTTATTTGCCAGTATTCCTTTATCATTTATAAAGATGGTAACCGGCATCCACTCTCCCACTATTGCCAGGTCGGGCCAACCATCATGGTTTACATCAGTCCATACGGCATCTGTAACCAGCCCAATGCTATCAAGTCCATTGGTTTGTTTTTTAGGTGCGATGGTAAAATTTCCCTTACCATCATTTATGAGTAAATACGAAGGAGGAACATCACCATATTTTCGTGCCACTACCCTGCCGCCCACAAAGAGATCAAGGTCACCATCCCGGTCAACATCGGCCGCAACTGCTACAGATGAATTGCCATAGAAAAATGGCAGACCTTTTGATTTTGCAAAATGCCCCTTGCCATCGTTTAAGTATAACCTGTCTTGCAGGGGCGGTTGATTGCCCCAGAATTCATTGCCTCCGCAAGCTACATACAGGTCATCAAATCCATCGCCATTGGCATCAAAAAACAAGGCATTTACTTCTTCGGCAATTGAATCAATTTTAAATAGCTCCTGCTGAACCGAAACGAACCTGCCATCGGCCTTTTGTATAAAAAGAGCCCCCGGCTGGTTTCGGGCTCCACAAACATAAAAGTCGTCAAGCTTATCGTGGTTTACATCCGCCACGGCTAATTTAGGCCCCTGCGTAGAAACCATGTGTGGAATGAGTGCCTGCACATTAAAATCAACAAAATCGTTTTCTTTATGCTGCCAGTTAATGTTAACACGGGCCGTAACATCATTAAATAAAACTGAGCCATTATAGGAACTATCATTTGGTAAAAGTGAAGAGGCAGCGCTACCCGCATCTTTTTCGTTTAAAACTAAAAGCTGGTCGGCATTTACATTATATAGCTCCTGCATTTTGTCCGAAGGCCAGGTTATCTGCAGGGTATCGATGCTTGTTTGCTGCCCCAAACCAAAGTGTATAATTGAAGAGGATGTACTTAAGAACCCACCGCTGCCCGATGCATAGTTAAGCTGAATATTGCCTTTGTTTTTGAGCACCACTTTAGCCCCGATGGCATTTTTATTGAAAGCCGAACCTTTTAAATGAACCTGTAAATAATGTTGCCGACTGCTGTTGTTCTGATACACCATAGCCGGGCTGTTAATGTTGTTGATGACGATGTCGAGGTCGCCATCACCATCAAGGTCGGCATAAGCGCAGCCATTAGAAATAGTAGGCACATCAAACCCCCAGACCTTTGACCTGTCTTTAAAAATCATATCCGGCTGGCCCTGGTACATTACATTTGCCACCTTTCCCGATGGCATTACGTCGATAGCAGCCTTATCAATCGCTTTTCCTTTTTCCATTGCCTGCAATACCGACGGGCTGGATACAAAATTTACATAGTCGAGGTCGTTGGGACGCTTTACAATTCCGTTGGTAATGTACAGATCCTTAATGCCATCGTTGTCAAAATCCGCAGCCAGTGGACTCCAACTCCAGTCGGTGGCTTCCATACCGCTGAACAAACCAATATCACTATAATATTTACCGCCTCCAACATTTAATTGCAAACAATTTCTTGAATACTGGTTATGATAACCATAGCTAAGCTTGTAACGAAATACATCAAACGGATCGTCGCTGGCCGATGACTTCAATACCCTTTCATCCTTCGGTAGCATATCCATTGTTATTATATCAAGCCAGCCATCATTGTTCATATCAGCAGCATAGCTGCCCATAGAAAAACGGCTTTCGTGGGCAAAGGCTGTTTCGTTTTGCTCCTTAAACGTCCCATCATGATTGTTTAAGTAATAAAAATCGTTTTCTTGAAAGTCGTTGCTCACATAAATATCATCCCAATTGTCATTATTAAAATCGCCTACAATAACACTTAAACCATAAGTGGCATTGTTCATAATACCAGCTTCATGCGTTACTTCGGCAAAATGAAAAGTTCCATTCTGTTGATCATTTCTAAATAATTTACTTCCGCTTTCCGGACTATCAAATAGCCGGTGCGCAGCCGTGGTAAAACTTGCAGTTGAATGAACTGAATGGCAAACCAGGAACATGTCCAGGTCGCCATCTTTATCATAATCAAAAAACGTAGCCTGCGTGCTGAAAGCCTTTATGGCCAATCCGTATTTTTCGGAGGATTCGGTAAAAGTTAGATCGCCATTATTTATATAGAGTTCATTTCGACCCTGAAGTTTTTTAAAATCGCCCACAACACAAACGTACAAGTCCATTAAACCATCGCCATTAACATCGGCCATAGTAACCCCCGTTTTCCAGTTGGACTTTCCCTTGACACCTGCCTTATCCGTTATATCCTCAAACTCCATATTACCCTTGTTAAGGTACAATTTGTTGCTACCCGTATTGGCCGAAAAATAAATATCGGGAAGACCGTCGTTATTGATATCGCCAATGGTAACGCCGCCACCATTGTAATAGTACAGGTAGTCCAGGATATTAAAAGCCGTATCGCTTTCGGGCAAGGTGTTTTGAAAATTAATACCGGTTTTATCGCTGCCTAATAAAGTAAACAGCGGTTTGTTTTTATTGCACGATAAAAAGAAAACCAGAGACAGCATGCACACTATGTACAAGCAGCCAGGGTGATAAACTATTTTATATTTATTGCTCAAGCACATTTTGTTATCCTGCAAAAACCAGCCAATGGTATTTACATATTTGTTTTTAAAAAGAACTTCATCGGGCTAAAGAAGTTTACAATTAATCCTATTTGTTCTGCTAACTTTTTACAATAATAGCCTGTTGATAGGTGCGATAAGGTACCAGTTTTCCCCGGTCTGATCGTTTAACAATTTTAACTTCCACCACCAGCCGGGCACCGGCGGGCACCTCCTTTGGAACACGCACACCAATAACAATGGTTTCAAATGGCTTGGTCCAACCATATTCGAGCGGTATAAGAAACATGGTGGCGAACGATGAACTGCTCATGATTTTGACCCCGCAGCGGCCCGTACCAATGTTTAAAGGCACACAGAGCGTTCCGGGATAGTTGTTGTAAATATATTTTATGTCGCCGTGGCACTCAGGTGGAAAAGCATTGTTTTCAGTAAGACAAAAACATAATGGAAAGGTGGATGTTTTTCCATTGGCCAAGTCAAAATAATACTCGCCGAACTCAAATTTTTTATCAAGCTGAAAGGTAAGTTTCACCACTTCATTTGTCGCTGCTGTATAGGTTTTTATAGTTGAAGGCCAAAAGTAAAATGCGCCTGTTATAACTAACAAAACCGCTATTATCGTAGCCACCATCCTATTGTTTCTACTCATGTTCTTTTGTGGGCACTTAAGTTCGATACAATATACAGGACATTCTAAAAATGAATTCTCCTGGTCTTTATTATTAAAACTGGTCAGCTTCCGGTCAAAAAATTGCGGCTTTCTTTTGCCTGTTTTCTGCAATTTCGCGACCGGTCTTGTTGCTTCGTTTAAACTGAAAGGCTTTAACTGGCCTGCCATTAATACCGGCCAGCAAGATATTATTAAATGTACAAAACGACCTGATCTCACCCTTTACATTTAATCCCGATAGCGGCTGCGGAACATATGTAAAATTTCCCCTGCCATCACCTGCAAAAAATTGTCCTTCGCTGCTTTTGTTGCAACCAATTTTAACCTTCGCATAATTTGTATTACCGCCCAATAACAAATCTGTTTTGCCATCGTTATTAAAATCTTCAACGCCAATGGCAAATACCGGGCTATACTGTGCCTGAACCGGCAACGGATTTTCAACTAATTTTCCGTTGGGCGAACTAATCCAAACTGTTGTTCGCATTGTATTAGCTGTTAGTTTTTTGGCACCTTTTAATTCATCGGCCGAAAATATATTTGTCAGTCCGGCATTTGCATACGATTTATAATTGGTGAACCTGGTTCGCATGATGCTCATTTGGTCCAGCAATTCATCGCGGCTGATATATGGATAAGACTTGCCCTGTATGTAATAACAAAATATAGGATCAATAGCGCCATTGTCATCAAAGTCTTTGTAGATCATTTCAACAGGTTCTTTATTACTTGCTTTCCATTGGCTGTTCAATCCATTATTGCCCGCAACTATATCTGGTCGTCCATCGTTGTTAATATCTTTTACAACAAGCGTATTCCACCAGCCAGAAGTATTTGCTTCCATAAAATCGCTTGATTTGTCTATTAACCTGCCATTGATAATTTTCCAGATCCTTATAGGCATCCACTCTCCGGCGGTTACCAGTTCCTGTTGTCCATCTCCATCCATATCGGCGAATGCCGCGCTGGTAAACATGCCTGCATTGGCAATACCCGGGCAAACCTGGCTGGTAGCATCATGAAAAATACCATTTCCATCATTTAACAGGATAAAAGAAAAGGGCGCCTGCGGATACCGGCCTGGCACCACCCTGCCGCCCAAAAAAATATCAGGAAAACCATCGCCATTTATGTCGCCGGCAGCCACAACTCCCGAGGATGTATATGCTTTTGGAAGGGCATTTATCGAGCGGGTAAAATTTCCTCTCCCATCGTTCAGATAAAGGCGGCTGAGCAAAGCCTCGTCGCCCGGTTGAAAATTATCGTACCCGCCGCTAGCCACAAATAGGTCAGCCTTACCATCGCCATTTGCATCGAAAAAAACAGCAGAGGCGTCGTGACTGGCTGCATCTGGTTTTAATGCGGGTTTTGGCGATTTAATAAACTGCCAGTTGCCCGATTGCAGAAATATAGCGCCTTCGTACCCCGCTGCCCCTCCTATAAAAAGGTCTTCCCTGCCATCTCCGTTTACGTCGGCTTTTGCCATGCAGGGACCGCTGTACGACAAGGCATTGATCATTAATGGTTGCCTTTTAAAATCGCTCTGAACATTTTGGGGCGATGTATATTGTAAAGTGCCCCCGGCATTTGATGTAAAGACCGGTCTAAAAGAAGGATTGAAATTGGTGTTGTAATTTTTAGCGTCCGTTTCGGTTAAAGTAACCTGGGTGTTACACTGCTGGTTGGCTATAACCTGTTGCCTTTGCTTGGGCCAGGTCACGATTACAGAGTCAATTGTTTTGTTTTGCCCGGTTCCAAAAACCATTACCGGGGATACACTCGACTGGTATCCCCTGGTAAGCATTTGCTCCTGCAAATGCTGGCTACCATTAATAAACAATTGCACCTTAGCACCTATACCAAAACGGTTGCCGCCTTCGCCATTTAGTTTAATGCGCAGGTAGTTCCTATGGCTATCCTCTTCAGTATTATTTTTATATACAAAGGCCGACAGATTTATGTTGTTTATTACCAGGTCCAGGTCGCCATCGTTGTCTAAATCGGCGTAGGCCGCACCGCTGCTATTACTTACTGCATTCAAACCCCAGGCGGCAGCAACATTAGAAAACTGAACACCATCGGTGTTTTTAAATGCATAATTCCTCACATCGGATGAAGGCATTTTTTTTACCAGCTCAAGCAAGTGCTCTTTGTGTACCTGCTCCTGTTTCTCCTTTAAAAAGTCGCCCATGTACTTTAAGAAGTCCATATTGGTATAATCCCTTAAATAACCATTTGAAACAAAAATATCCTTTAGCCCGTCGTTATCAAGATCGGCCAATAACGGGGCCCAGCTCCAATCGGTATTAGAAACGTTAGCCAATTGTCCAATTTCGCTAAAGCTGCCATTACCATTGTTTACGTGCAGCATATTTCGCATGTACTGCGCATTTAAGCCCGACTTAATTCTTATATCAAACAACTCGTAGTTGTCTCCGCCAAACAATAGCTTTTGCCGGCGATTGTCTTCAGGCAGCATATCGAGGGTATAAATGTCGGTACGGCCATCGTTGTTGATATCAGCAATGTCGTTGCCCATAGAAAATTCGGAGGTCTCTGACATTTGTTTTGGAAGTTCGTTGGTAAAAGTTCCATTTCCTTTGTTTATGTACAGATAGTCGGGGGCAAAGTAATCGTTGCTAATGTACATGTCGGGCCATCCATCGTTATTAACGTCGGATACGGATATGCCCAGGTTAAAATTGAGCCTTGAATTTTTGATGCCGCAGGTAGAAGTAACGTCGGTAAAATGATCCTGATCGTTTTTGTAGAACTTCAGACCCGTTAAAGAATCGGGCTGATTCATAAGGTAATGAATGGCCGATTCATCAAGGTTATTAAACCTTATGGGACTGTGATTTAGCAGTACCATATCCAGGTCGCCATCCCTGTCATAGTCGAAAAACGCAGCCTGCATACTAAAGGCAGAGTCGGCAATGCCCCAGGCTTCAGCCTTCTCTTTAAATACCGGTATACCATCTTTGCCAGGTCCCTGGTTAATAAATAGTTCATTTTCTCTTTCATAACCGGGAAGGTTTCCCGAATGACAAACATAGATATCAAGGTAACCATCACCATTTACATCGGCCATACCAATACCGGTACTCCAACCTTGCCGGCCACCCGTTAATGATTGGCTGGTTACATCTTCAAACTTTAAATTGCCTTTGTTAAGGTAGAGTTTATTGCCTTTGCGATTACTACTTAAATAAACATCCTCCAGACCGTCGTTGTTTACATCGCCAATAGCCACTCCTCCTCCGTTATAACTGTTTTCGTATTGTAGCGGATTAAAGTTTTCATCTTCCACAATTTCATTTACAAAGTGGATGCCTGTGGAGTCGGCGGGAAGCAACGTAAACAAAGTAGGCTTGCTTTTTACAACGGCTGTTGTGCACGATTGTATTTCTGTAACCAATATCAATACCCATAATAACCTCACAAGTCTTTTCATCATATCCATCGTTCAAAAAAATCTTAATAAAAATCAAAAGTGCTGCGAAAAGAATTTCACAACACTCTAATGTATAAACCAAACTAAACTGCCTTTAATAGCCAGGGTTTTGTTTCAGCTTTGGATTGGTAGCTAAAACACTTGCCGGTATAACCATCAGGCTTCTGTAATCGCCATTTGGCTGATGTGAGAACCATGACTTTTTGGTAAAAATTCCAAACCTGATCATATCTTGTCTTCTACGGGCTTCCTGGTTAAACTCCCAACCCAATTCATCTAAAAAGCGACCGTATTGTATATTTCCGCCGCCCTGGTGCGTTGTTACCTTATAATCTCTGCGGCCATAATCGTATACGCTACCCTGCTGCAGTTGAGCGCCGGTAACAGTTGCCTTAGCGGCGTTGCCAGGAAAACTTCTCATTCTTACGGATGTAACGATAGCGGCGGCATCGGAGGCTTTACCGGTGCGTAGTAAACATTCAGCCTTCATCATTAACACATCCGTAAGCCTGAAAAACGGGCAGTCATTGCTCAGGTTCGTAAGCGCACCAAGTTTCACTTCATATTTTCCCAGGTGAAAACCATGAATTTCCTGTGAGGAATCAACACCCGGGATTTCGTTGATAAATACCAATGGCTTTCCGTTAAACGGACCAAAACTACCATTCAGTGGCGCGCCGGTACTTGATAATTGAGGCCCCTGTATCCAGTTTTCTTTTAAGCGCAGATCCTGGGGATCGTATGTGTCGATATATTGGGGAATGGCTGAGATACCACCCCAACTACTGGTTTGAAGATTGTAGGTCTTTTGGTTTTCCGGATGCAGTGTTTCCATGTGCAACGACATGCCACCGGCATAAATCTCATCGTATGGCACGGCAAATATTATCTCACTGTTGTTTGAATTATTGGTAGCGAAAATCGAACGCTGCGACGCGCTTAGTGAGTATTTATTAGACGCTATTATGGCATCGCAGGCGGCTATACATTTGTCCCATTGCGTGGTGCCCGTATAAACCCCCGCATTTAAATACATTTTAGCCAGCAATGCATTGGCGGCCCATTTGTTAAAACGACCATAGTACAATTGAGTGGCATTGTCGCTTAGTAAGGGCATTACCTCGGTTAGCTCCTTAATAATAAAATCGTACACTTGTTGCCGTGTATTTTGATCGGCGAGAAAACCGGGTTCAACATCGAACTTTGTTACTATGGGCACATTTCCATACAGGTCGCACAGAACGTAGTAAAATGAAGCCCTTAATGCCCTTATTTCTGCCAGCACATTGTCTTTTCCAGCCGGCACTGGTACCTTGCCTGACTCAATTTGAAAAATAAGCCTGTTGCAATTGGTTATGCCGCCATAGGCTGCCGACCAGTTACCCGCGGTACCATCCGTATTGGTCCATACATGCTCGTGTAGCCTTCTATAACTACCATCATCTACCCAGCCATAAGGCCGTGCGGGTATTACTAATTCATCGGCTGTAACTTCCTGGGTACGAAAAAAATTACTTCCGCCGTAACCCAGCACGTTACGCCAGGAGCCATAAGCCGGACCGATAAGGGATACCAGGTCGCTGGCCCCCGGCGAAAACTGGTCAGATACAATTTCCGTGTAGTTTTTATCATCAAGTTTAGTGCATGAAGGAAAGAAAACAACTCCTGCAAGAACTATAGTAATAATCCAATTTATTTTTCTATTGATTTTCATTTTCTGGATAGTTAATGGTTTAGAAAGTTGCATTTACGCCAAAGGTGAAGGTTCGGACACTTGGATATTTATCCCGGTCATCATCACCCGGGGCCAGGCCCAGCCGGTTCACCTCGGGATCGATACCCTTGTAGCCGGTAAAAACAAACGAATTGAGCATCGAAAAATAAACCCTGGTATTTTTTACTATGGTTTTAATATTACCGATGTTGTACCCGAGGGTTATGTTATCAATTTTCCAGAAATCACCATTTTCGATGTAATAGCTGTTAAATTGTAGTGGCACATTTTTATCTAACACCGCCTTGCCAAAAACCTTATCGTAAGCCGACGCTAACTGGTTGTATTGGGTACGTCCGGGGTTTTCATAATACATCCGCTGAAAGTTTAGAATTTGGAAGCCGAACGCTCCCCTCATGGTCACTGCCAGGTCGAATTTTTTATACCTAAGGTTATTGTTCCAGCCGGCGTAGTATTTTGGTAAACCGTTACCTAAAACTTTCTTATCCTCATCGGCTGCTTTAAAATCGGTAAAAGCAACCGGCTTTCCATCTTTACCTTCGTAAATCCACTTACCTGCGTCATCCACACCTGTCACTTTAAAACCATAAAACTCGCCGATGGCCCTTCCAACTTCTACCCGGTGGGTATAGGTTTGAATGGGTTCGCCGGTATAACCGGTGGTAAAGAAGGGGCTTGTTGTTTTATATTCATCGTTCGATAATGAAACCAACTTATTACTGTTAGTTGAAAAATTGACGCTGGTTGACCATTCAAAATCGTTACGCGAAACAGGAATGGCATTGATGATAGCCTCGAAACCCTTATTTTCCATTACCCCCACATTGGCCCATGTTGTACCAAATAAATTTGGCGGCGTGGGCACCGGATACTGATATAACAGTCCATTCACTTTTCGGCTATAGGCATCGAACGAGCCGTTTATCCTGCCCTTGAAAAGCGAAAAATCGAGACCAATATTCAACTCTGCTTTTTCTTCCCATCTAAGGTTTGGGTTGGGATTACTTATTGGAACCAACTGCGGAACCCAGCGGCCATTAGACAATGTATAACCATTGTATCCCAAACGGGCCACCCCTAAAAACAACGATTGAGGCGGTGTTCCGGTTATACCATATCCAACCCTGAGTTTAAGATCGTTTATGGCAGAAATATTTTGCATAAAGCCTTCCTTGTTAATCCTCCAGCCAACCGATACAGCCGGGAAAGTACCCCATGGCTGGGCAGCGCCTACCAAAGCCGATGTTGCCTCACGGCGCACACTGGCCATTAAAAGGTACTTGTCTTTATAGTTGTAAGTAGCCCGGCTAAAAAAACCAATAAGGTTACGTTTGGTTTTATTAGTACTCAAGGCAGTTACGCCTCTTTTTACGGCATCGCCCTGGCCAATATTGTTATAGGTAAATAAGTCGGTTGGGAAGTCCCAGTTATTCATGTACGATTGTTCGAATGTATTATCCTGGTAAGAGTAACCCCCGAGAATTGAAAAATTATGGCTGCCAAGAGTTCGGTTATAATTTGCGGTTATCTCCAGCAGGTTTTCAAGTGTTTGAGTTGATCCCCGGGAGGCATAGCCATTTCTAGAGTCCCTTACATTTGAAATATGTCGCTTGGTTTCGGAATAACCCCTCAACTCATCAAATTTGGTACGGGCGCCAAGGGCGGTTACCGTTAAGCCGGCCAACGGCGCTAATGAAATGGTGCCGGCTAAACGGGTATTTTGATTACTGTTTAAACCATCACTTTCCATAAGCCTTGCCATTGGATTTTCGTATAGGTAGATACCCGTTTGCTCAAACCACGAACCATCAGGATTTTTAATTGGGCTTGTGGGATTTCGTATTAATGCCTGGCGGTATGTGTACCCGTTAAACGAAAATCCATCACCGGTAGTTGTATAGCGCTGGTCTGTATTAATTACATTCAGGTTTACCTTAATTAAACCGTTGTACATAGAATGATTTACATCAAAACGGCCATTCAACACATGGTTATCCGACTTTTTCAATATTCCCTCAAACGACCTGTAATTTACATTCACCAGGTAATTTGTTTGCGAGTTGCCTCCGCGAAACGATAAGTTCTGAACATGCGATACGGGCGTTTGGGTCACCTCTTTTATCCAGTCGGTGCTGGCTCCAAGATCCTGAAAAGTGACGCCGTTTGCCAATTGTTTACGGTATTGGTCTGCACTAAGCATTTCTGGCCGCCGCGCTATTGTTTGGGTGCTTACGTAACCACTATACTCAAGGGACTGAATTCGTCCGGTAGATTTTCGGGTAGTTATCAAAATAACCCCGTTGGTACCCCGTGTGCCGTAAATTGCGGCGGCGGCACCGTCTTTCAATACATCTATCGACTCAATATCCTCGGGAGCAACCGTGCGAAGGTTTCCCGGAATATTATCAATGAGAACAAGCGGCTGCGAACTGGCGTTTATTGAGTTAATTCCCCTTAAAATGATCTGAGAATTTTCAATAGGATCACCGCCCTGGTTGGCAATTGACAAACCGGCTACTTTTCCCTGTAAAAGCTGCCCTGCATCGTTCACCGCACCTTTGGTAAAATTTTCGGACTTTACTGATGCTATTGACGCAGTAACTTCTTTCTTTTTTTGTGTACCATATCCAATTACAACTACTTCATCCAGCCCGGCTGCGGACCGGCTCATTTGAATTGTAAAATTGGTTTGCGAATTAATATCTACCTCTTTACCAGCATAGCCTGTAAAGGACAATGTCAGTACTCCGCCGGTATTTGGAACAGATAAACTAAACCTGCCCTGCTCATCGGTGGAAGTGCCTGTGGACGAACCTTTTAGTACCACGGATACACCTACCATTGGTCTGTTGGTCTCAGCATCAGTAATCGTTCCCGAAATGGTTCGGTTAATTACAAATCCAGGTGAGAATTTTGCTGTAACGTGCGATGAGATAAGGAATACGAATGACAGTATAAGTGTAAGCAGTTTACTCATAAAAAAGCATCGTTTTGGAGAATTAAATAAAATATTGAGGTGTAAAGCTATTTTAGAAGCTAAGAATATATAAACTTAAATTACCTTCTGCTTAGCTTATATTATCCTATCATATATTTATCGAAGGTTCGATTTTCATTTATCACGAAAAAAAGTGTCATTTTTACAACTAACTCAATTTTTGCTTCTTTGTTACAAAGCATTTTCTATATTTTTTTATAAAAGGATAATAAATATGGTAGCATGAAAAGAAATTCCCGAAAAGCTATGCTGCTTATTTCAGCTTCCTTATTCATAGTTTTTTTCAATAAATGTATGAATGAAGAAAAAAAAAGTAGTGATTTCAGAGGCAGCCAATACGCCGGTTCAAAAACATGCAAAAGTTGTCATAGCGATATTTATACATCTTATTTACACACTGCTCATAACATTAGCAGTGCCGCCGCCAATCAGTACACCATAAAAGGCAGCTTTCATAAAGACTCAAATACCTTTTATTACAGACCTGCTTTGAAAGTGATTATGGAAAAACGAGATAGTAATTATTTTCAGGCGGCATATATTGATAATGAGGAAAAAAGAAATGCCCGGTTTGATCTGGTGATCGGTTCAGGTAGAAAAGGCCAGTCATATTTATATTGGTATAAAGACAATCTTTTTCAGTTACCTGTTTCGTGGAATGTGCCAGGCAGTTCATGGGTAAATAGCCCAAATTTTCCACCCGAAAATGTAAACTTCAACCGAAATATACCCGTTGGATGTTTTGAATGCCACAGTTCATTTATTAAAAAGACAGGCGTGGTAACAGCAGGAGAAAAAGTGTACGATGTTTATGATAAAAACCAGATAATATTTGGCATAGATTGCGAGAGGTGTCATGGACCAGCTGCGGAACATGTAGACTGGCAACAGACACACCCAAATGAGAAGATATCGCATAATATCGTCGCTTATAATAACCTGAACCGGCAACAAAAACTTGCCATGTGCGCAATGTGCCACTCAGGGGCCCGCGAAACGCTTAAGCAGACCTTTTTTTACAAACCTGGCGAAACATTGAAAGACTATCTTTCGACCGACACTTCTTCACTTACAACAAACAAAATTGATGTTCACGGTAAACAATACCAATTACTTATGGCGAGCAAATGTTTTCGAAATTCCAATACTTTAACCTGTACTACCTGCCATAATCCGCATGAAGAACAAAGAGAGAATTTGGCTTTGTTTTCAAAAAAATGTTTAACCTGCCATACCAGTATAAATGAAAATCATAAAACACTGCCAGCTTTTAAAGGAGTAGATGCGTCTGCCAATTGTATTGATTGTCATATGCCTGCCAGGGCTTCTTCTGTTATAACAATGAAATCGCAAATGAAGGTTAAACATATACCCGCCTATGTTAGAACCCATTACATTTCCATTTACCCGGATGAAACCATGTTGTATATTTCCAAATTAAAAAAGCAGTAAAATCGCTGGCGCTTTTTAACTGTTTAAAACATAGTTAATGGCTTAACTTATAGCTATCCTTTAAACTCAAGCGTAGCTTTAAAAAAGAATTCCGCAGAAAAAATGAAGGTTATCCAATTTTCCAAACCTGTGTCCAAAGACACTTCCATTAACGTACAGGAAGACGAAATGCCTCATTTTTATGAACATCTCCATCGCCACAACGAAATACAGATCACCTTGCTCATCAGGGGCGAGGGTACTCTAATTGCAGGAAACATTATGCAACCCTTTAAGTCGGGCGATGTGTATATTTTAGGAGCCAATCAACCTCATGCTTTTAAAAGCGATGCATCCTATTTTGATAACGACAATAAAAAAAGTGTCCATTCGCTAAATATATTTTTTAATCCTCAGGGCTTTATTACAACTTTGCTCGATTTTCCTGAAATGATCAGCATACAAAAGTTTATTCAGTCAAGTTTGCATGGACTTTCGGTGTCGGGCGAAAACAGGAAAATAATTGCCGATTACATATGGAAAGTAAAAAATAATACGAGCGGTTACCGGCTGGCGGCTTTTATAAAGTTACTTCAATTACTGGCCAACCTAAAAGATCCCCAATATTTTTCAACCGAGTCATTTGAGAATACTATAACGGATGTTGAAGGATTACGAATGAACGATATTTACCAGTATACCATTAATAACTACACCGAAAACATAACGCTTGAACAAATTGCTGAAGTAGTTTTTTTAACACCGCAATCGTTTTGCCGCTACTTTAAAAAGCATACTTTAAAAACGTATACCAGATTTTTGAATGAGGTGCGCATAAATGAAGCCTGCAAAGAATTTATGAGCAACAGTTTTGAAAATATCTCCACCGTAGCTTACCAGTCAGGTTTCAATAACGTCGTTACTTTTAACCGGGTATTTAAAAGCATTATTGGAAAACCGCCCGGTGATTTCATAAAAGAATTTCATAACAACCTCAATGCAAGCAAGAATTGCAGATGAGGATTAGTTAATGGAGCAGTGAATGTAACCGGCCTTATGTTCTTTTATTTTGGGGTACGTAAGGGCGTTATATAATACATCTTTTCAATGGAATCAGTATCGAACAACGAGGCTTCTCCTGTTGTAAGATCGGCACTTTTCCATTCTTCTGTCGGAATAATCCTGACTCTTGCTTTATCATTGTTCAATACCAACGGAAGATTAAAACCTTTTATACAATTGCTCCAACGGAAGTAAACTTTTGAGCCATCACCGGTTAAATAATATTCAAGGGCCGGAATTTGAGAGGTTCTTAAATATTGATCAAACACGCTGCTATAATCATACTTCGCCTGCTTTGAAACATAATTTTCAATTTGCGAATAGGTTACTGTTTGATGATAAAAGGTTTTATTCAACCCCTGCAAAATACTCCTGAACAAAGAATCATTATCAAGACTATGCCTAATACTTTGCAGCATGTTACCTGTTTTCGGGTACATGTCGCCGCTCCCCTGGGCATTTACTCCATATGGCGGAACAATAGGTTTGTCGTTCTTAATCCCTTTTCTTGAACCCGCATTGTATTCATTGCCTGCCTTTCTACCAAACATATACTCAGTAAACAAGGTTTCGCTATAATTGGTAAACCCTTCGTGTATCCACATATCGGCCAGGTCGTTGCTGGTAATGTTGTTGCCAAACCATTCGTGCCCACTTTCGTGCACGATTATAAAATCCCACTTCAAACCCCAGCCTGTTCCCGAGACATCCCTTCCCCTGTAACCAGGCTTGTACCAATTACCATATGCCACGGCGCTTTGGTGTTCCATACCTGTGTGCGGCACATCTATCAATTTATAGCCATCCTCGTAAAATGGATAAGGGCCAAACCAATATTCAAATGCCTTGAGCATATTATGCACTTCAGGGGGCATGTAAGCGCGGGCTTTGGCCAGGTTATAATCCAGCACCCAATACGCCAGGTCTAATTTGCCTTTCGTCCCAGCATATACCTCATTAAAGTTTACATACTTACCTATGTACGGAATGATATTATAATTGTTTATGGGATTGGAAACAGCCCAGGTAAACGTCTTGGTTCCATCGCCGTTAAGGTGTTGGTTTTGCAAGCGACCATTTGCCACAGCCACCAACGTATCGGGTACAATCATGGTTAGGCTTGCGCCAAAATCCGGCTCATCGCTTTGATGATCTTTGCAGGGGTACCAAACCGAAGCGCCCAGTCCCTGGCAGGTTACCGTCATCCATGGCCGGCCGAGAGTATCTTTTGTAAATGTCCATCCGCCATCCCAGGGGGCACGAATGGCTTCATGAGGTTTGCCGCTAAAATAAACAGCTACCTTATTAACCGATCCGGCTTTTTGCCGGGGCATCTGTACAAGCCACACATTCCCGGTGTTTGTAAAGGAGAGTTTCTGTTTTTGGCTAAAAAGTATGCTATCGATTTGTAAAGGTTTCTGCAAATCTATCTGCATGGCATGGTTAGTATTACTCAAGACTTTGTAAGTAATAATGTTGCTGCCTTCTGTTGTTTTTGTATTAAAGTCGGTCGCAACGGTAATGTCGTATCTAAGTACATTCCACCATGCCCTTTCGGGTGTAATGCTGCCGCGAAGTGTATCGGCATGAGTAAACTTTTTTGTATTTTCCACCTGTGCGGTCAGCGTATTTAACTGACCAAGACATAACAAGCCAACCAATAAAATCCGAAAGTTACTATGCATCTTTTTTGACTTACTTTATTGTTGTAGAAAATTAACTCTTCAATTTTGAAAAATCCCGGAAACTCCCTTTTACTTCAAAATAATACTTCCACAGCATTGCCCACGTAACTAACCATTTTTGTTATACCACCAGGTAATACCTCTACTTTAAACCGCCAGGATTTAATAGCTGTTTCTTTTATTGCTTTTACAGGCTCAATGGTTAGCTTTTTGTTTTTGTCATTCCATTTAATTTTGATTAAAACATACTCCCCTTTTAAATAACCCTGGCTTATGCCATCATCTTCGTACAAAGTAAATTCGCCATCATGTCCACTGTAAACCCTTAAGGTGGTTGGTTCGCTGGTAGCTTCACCCGTATATTGTCTTACCGGATCAAAGGGTATAATGCCACCGGCTTTAACAAACAATGGCATGATTGACAAATCAACCTCGCTATTAATGGTTCGTGCACCTTCAAATTCGGTATTGGTCCACCAGTCGTACCACAGGCCAGCTGGCAAGTATACCATTCGGTTCGTGGCCCCCTTTTCAAATACCGGTGCCACCAAAATATTTTCGCCCCATAAATATTGGCTACTCATTTTTACCGCCTGCGTATCCTGTGGATAGTGCAGCCACATAGCCCGCATCAGCGGCATACCACTTTTTCGCGCTTCCCAGGCCAGCGTATAGGTGTATGGCAATAGCTGGTAACGCAACTCATCATATTTTCTTGCTATTGGCTCTATCGCGGGATTATTCATTTCACTTTGCAATGGCGGTTCCCGATCTTCGGGTGGGCCCATGTCAGGCAAGCCCCATCCCCATGGCAACCTGGTCCGCCACGTGCGGCCATGCGAACGAAACGATCCGCAAAACGCCGCGAACTGAAACCAGCGGGCATACAGCTCGCCGGTAAGTTCGTGGCTGGAATAAAAGCCGCCAATATCCGAACCCCAATAAGGACCGATACTCAATGAATAATTGATACCGACCGCTACCTGCGCCTCCAATGTTTTCCACGACGATTCTGTATCGCCCGACCATACCCATCCACCCCATTGGGCAATTCCCGGATATCCATTGCGATGCAGACTCCATGGCCGAACATTGGGAGTAGTAACCAATGAACCCTGGTAATACATCTGGTGCCTTTTTATGCGCTCGTACAGGTTAAACCAATCCCCTTCATCGGGCCAAAAGCCATCGGCACCAGCTTTAATTACCGGTACATGCTGCATCCAATAATTTTGGATATGCCCTGCATCGAGAACTTGCCCCGTTGCAGCCGGAATAGTTCCATGTAACGTAAGAAGTTTGTCTCTATCCCATGGCACCATGTGCAAAAGCACCTTTACATGCCGTTGGTGCATGCTTTTCAAAAATTGCTTTGGATCGTTTTGAAATACGGACGGATTAAATTCGAAAGAAGGTTGCTTTTTATTCCAACCACGGGGAGCAAATCCGGTGCCCAAATAAATTACCGCATCTACCGGAATTTTCTTCTGTCGAAAGGTATCAACAATACCGATCATCTGCTCAGCATCTATAAGGGTTCTATGCGACTGCATATACCCTAAGGCCCATTTTGGAGGCATTACTGCCGGGCCGGTAATTACAGCAAACTCACTCATAAACAATCCTGGTTCATGAGCATCGAAAACAAAAAGGTCAAACAAACCCGGTACTGCTTTATCCAATGGCGGAAGCCCTTTACCTATGTTCAACTGCTGATTTTTTTCGGTTTGAGGAGGGGGAATAGTATCCCAAATTGCATTGGGTATAAAGTCCCCATGATTTTTTCGGGTAAGATCGACCTTTACCCAAGGACTGGCGACAAACAGCGCCCATCCTTTAGTGCCAATTAATAATGGTACCGGATTACGCGTGCCATACATATCGCTTTGCCAGCGTGGTTGCATGTTATGAAACCTACCCCGCCTGTCGAACTCAACTGTATTTGTCCGCCAATCGCCTGCAGGCATTGGTCCCCCCTCGCCCATGCCCAACACTGGCTCATTATCCAAATCAAAAGATACTGTTCCATCCTTATTAAAAACGATGGTTTGAACCCTAAGACCCTTAGCGTTGGTAACAATAACAGTTAAAGGATCGGGGCTGACTTCAACATACAAAGCACCCAGTTTTTTCTTTTCTGAATGATTAAGGGTGCGCAAACTAATAGCAGGCGCTGACATAGCCTGCAACGCAATGGAAGGATTGTTTGGAAAAGCCGGTTGATAGCTAATAGGTTTTAACGTAATCCGGATGCTGTTTTTGCCTGCGGCCCTTATGTTTAATTCGGCTGGCTGGCCCGAGGCAGTTATTAACTGGGCTTCCAACTTTGTAGCGATAAACAAAGTTGTTAACAGTAATAACCACCAGGTGGTAAGTAGCATCTTCATATTAAAATAACTAAATGACTATCCGCAATTTGGTTTAAGTTTTATACCACGATTTTTCTAAAGCAGCCACCATTAACCGGTCAAATAAATTGATACCAAAAAACCTTCTATTAAACTTGTAGCAAAATTCATTCAGGTAGTTTTGCATATAAATATCTTTTACGCTGTGATGCAATCCTAATATTTTCTTTTTTGCATTACTTATTGCAATGTGTACCCAGGGAAATATTTTTGTTACTTCTTTTTTGTCCTTTACCACTATTGCTGTGTGATTACTACAAATGTCATTTAGTGTTCTATAACTGGTTTTGCCATCGGTTGTAACTTCTGCTTTTTTAGCTATCACGGTAGTCCCGAAGTAAATCAAGAAGGTGGTTCCTTCGTTGTCTAAGTTCATGAGATAAATCGGTTACTTTTTTTTGTCTTAAAAGATGTTCTACATATTCAAGGTGTGTCGTAATTCGTAAGCTTTCGTTGGTAGATAAATCTGGTTGACACCGGAACTTTTCAATAAAACTAATGTCACCAAGTATTGCATTAACTGTTTGAATTTTATCAGTAGCAATTTGTCTTTGAAAGCAGAAGGAGACTGTCACTACGAATAGCAATAAAAATAAGAT
>JBBRCW010000064.1:0-23018 GCA_038204535.1 Chitinophagales bacterium
ATTACCGAAAAAGACGAGGTTGTAAAAGAAGATGGAACACCCTATACGGTATTTACGCCCTACAGCCGCAAATGGAGGGCAACAGTAAAAGACGGAGATTTTAAGCAATACGATTGCCAAAAGCATTTCGGACAATTTCAACAGCAGGAACCCCTGGCGATACCCACTTTAATTCAAATGGGATTTGAGGCGGTTGATCTTCCTTTTCCCTCCAAACAATTAAAGGAAGATATAATTGGCCACTACGATGCAACACGTAATTTTCCTGGAAACGAAAAAGGAACGTCGCGATTGGGAGTTCATTTACGTTTTGGCACCATTAGCATTAGGCAATTAGCTGCCAGGGCAAAAAAGCTGAATGAAACTTATTTGAATGAATTGATCTGGCGCGATTTCTATCAAATGATACTGTGGCATTTTCCGAAGGTGGGTAAGGGCCATGCATTTAAAGCGGAATACGAAAATATAGCCTGGCGAAATAACGAAGAAGAATTTAGACTTTGGTGCGAGGGAAAAACCGGCTATCCGATAGTGGATGCAGGCATGCGCGAACTGAATGCCACCGGCTTTATGCACAACCGGGTTCGAATGATCGTTGCCTCCTTTTTAACCAAACACCTGTTAATTGACTGGCGGTGGGGCGAAGCCTATTTTGCTCAAAAATTATTAGACTATGATCTTGCTGCTAATAATGGTGGCTGGCAATGGGCGGCCGGCAGCGGTGTAGATGCGGCACCTTACTTCAGGGTTTTTAATCCATATCTTCAAACCCGGAAGTTTGACAAAGACCTTACCTATGTAAGGAAGTGGGTGCCCGAACTGGAGGAATTTTCGTACCCCAAACCAATTGTTGAACATGATGTGGCGCGAAAAAGAGCACTTGAAGTTTATGCTGAAACGCTCAGAAAAAACTAAGCCATTGGGCCTTTGTTCCTTATCTGGTCTCGCCAACAGGCGGGCTAAAACCCGTTTTTATCATCAAACTGCGAATATCGATGGCTGGTAAATGCGTATTTGCAGTGTAAACATCCAACAGCGTTTGAATAGCCTTTTTTCCTGTTGCGCCCATATCAATTGAAAAATCATTTACATAAAGGTCTATGTGTTTTCGCATAACATCTTCGTTCATTTCCTGGGCGTGCAAACGTACATAGTCAGACAGTTCGGGATAATGGTCAAAGGAATACTCAACGCTTTTTCTAATAAGGCGGTCCACCTGCAGCATTATTTTTTCGGGCAGATTGGCTTTGGCAACAATGCCGCCTAAGGGGATTGGAGCGCCGGTAGCAGTTTCCCAATATTCACCCAGGTCAATTAGTTGAACCAATCCTTTATCCTGGTAGGTAAACCTGTTTTCGTGAATGATTACCCCGGCATCGGCGCTGCCACTTGAAACCGCCTCTTCAATTTGATTAAACACCAAAAATTGTTTTTTAAGCGTACCGGTAAACGCCATAGAAAACAGCAAATGCGCGGTGGTGTTTAATCCCGGAATGGCAACGGTCATATTGTTTATTGAAGCTTCCAGGTTCGCTACAGGTGAGCGTGCAATTAACAAAGGACCAACCCCCTTACCCATTGCGCCTCCGCTATTTAAAACTTTATAATGTTTTGTCAATAGCGGTAACACCCCGTAACTTATTTTTGATATATCCAATTTTCCATTGATGGCCCAATCGTTTAAGGTTTGTACGTCTTCCAGCGAAACGGAAAAATCAAAGCCTACGGTGTCAATTTTTTTATTGACGAGCGCATCAAATATAAAAGTATCGTTAGGGCAGGGGCTAAATCCAAGAGTTAAGTTCAAAATGTTTCTTTTTAAATTTCAGTCAATTATTAAACAAGCAAACGGTTATAAACCAGAATATGGATTTTTTAAATAAACTGGATTTCAGGAGGATATAGGTTTTAACGACAGATTCTCTACCAGGTCATAAACGATAGTTGCCAGGTTTTGCAAGGCAGCCTTTATGTTCCATTTGGTTTTATCCCGTTCGCCCACCTGGTTGCTGATGGCCCGTATTTGTAAAAAAGGGGTGTTGGTTTTTAACGCTGCATAGTGCAATGCTGCCCCTTCCATTCCTTCTATTGTACAGTCATATTGCTGTTTCAAATGTTCAATTCGCTTATTATTTGTCGTGATCTCATTAACGGTAACACTATTTACCTGAAGTAATTGCATGGAAGCGAATTGATTAATCCATGGGTTTGCTAATTTTTTTTCGATAAAAGGAAACGTGTTTTGGTCAGCCAGGTGTAAATCGAAGATGTCTTTAAATAAATGTTTTTCCTGGACACCCGTGTCGCCCAGCATTTCGTTTTTTACAGTTAACACTGTGCCAAGGGGCAGGCCAGGCTCAAAACTGCCGGCAATTCCTATCTGAATAATGAGATCCGGAGGGTTTTTTAGTAGTAATTCAGCAAATGAAAAGGTTGATATTAATAATCCTACACCGCTGGTATGGAATGAGATAGAAGAAAAAAAGGGTGCTTTTTCAAGCTTTTCTTTTACCGGCATCCATTCATGTGTGGTCGCGGCCGAAATCACAATTTTCATGAGGCAAATGTCGGGCTATTAAAGTATACTGCAAATTGCTTTGGTTTTCATCTATTACCTTTGCAAAAATTTTATAATTGAATGGTGTATCTCACAAGGGTAGAGCATTTTAATGCTGCACATAAATTATATAACCCTAAATGGTCTGCCGAAAAAAACGAAGAGATGTTTGGGGCATGTGCGAACGAAAACTGGCATGGCCATAATTTCGATCTATTTGTTACTATTAAAGGCGAAGCCGATGCAGATACCGGGTTTTTGTTTGATGTAAAAAAGCTCAGTAAGATTATTCAGCAGCACGCGGTTCTAAAGCTGGATCACAAGAATTTAAACCTGGATGTAGATTTTCTGCAGGGGAAAATGTGCAGTACCGAAAACCTGGCAATAGGCATCTGGCAGCAAATAGCCCCGCATTTGCCCGAAACAGTAAAACTGCACTGTATTAAACTGTATGAAACTCCCCGTATTTATGTTGAATATTTTGGTGACTAAAGCCTTGTAAGGTTTCTGGCCATCAGCTAAACCTTTTTATAAATTAAACGTTAGCAGTGTAGTATGAATAACAAAGTGGCTGTCTTTAGAAAAGAACATTTTAATGCCGCCCACCGCCTTAATAACCCGGCCTGGGACGATGAAACGAATACAAGGATATTTGGCAAATGCAACAATCCCAACTACCATGGGCATAATTACGAACTGATTGTTAAGGTGACAGGCGTGCCCGATAAAGAAACCGGGTATGTAATGGATATGAAAAAGTTGAGTGAAACTATAAAAGAGAGCGTGCTAAAAAGATTTGATCATAAAAATTTAAACCTGGACACCGCTGAATTTAAAAATCAAAATCCTTCGGCTGAAAATATAGCGGTGGTCATCTACAATATATTACGCGAACAGATAGATGAAGCGCTCGATTTGCAAATAAGGCTTTACGAAACTGAACGGAACTTTGTTGAGTACCCGGTTTAATCAGACGGTGATAATTAACTTCTGCCGCAGAAAAACATTTTAAAAACAAGTGTATGGCTTATAGAAAATACGAAGAGTATGATGATGATGTGACCAATGGTCTTATTCAGAATTACACTGAAAGCATAAGGCTATTGGGCGAAGACCCTGAGCGGGAAGGGTTAAAGAAGACCCCTGAAAGAATGGCTAAGGCGATGCAGTTTATGACACAGGGTTATGGACAGGATGCCAAAGAAATACTGGACTCTGCCAGGTTTCACGAAGACGTGAGTGAAATGGTGGTGGTAAAAAATATTGAATTGTATAGTATGTGCGAGCACCATATGCTGCCCTTTTTTGGAAAGGCACATGTTGCCTATATACCCAACGGTTATATTACCGGCCTAAGCAAAATTGCCCGTGTAGTGGATGTTTTTAGCAGAAGGCTGCAGGTGCAGGAACGTTTAACCACCCAGATTCTTGGGGCTATAAAGGAGAGTTTAAATCCGCTGGGTGTAGCGGTTGTTATTGAAGCGGCGCATTTATGTATGATGACCCGCGGGGTGCAGAAGCAAAATTCATTCACCACCACATCTGCTTTTTTTGGTGAGTTCGAAAATTATTCAACGCGCAATGAGTTTCTAAAACTAATATCTTCAAAATTGAGTTGATCAGCTATTGCGAATTTTTGAATCCTGCCCTGGCGTGAGGACGCATCTGATTATGAATAGTAAAAGCACAGGAATAAGACAGATATCTTGGATATCTGATTATTTCCTGTGCTTTTTGTTAATAGCGAAAACACATACGGCAAATCGGGTTATTTAATCGGGTAATAACGGGTTATACCAATAAATCCATTTTATCCTTCCAATCCATGTCATCTGTGTTCCATTAATTATTGTGTTCTTATTAAATGATTTAGGCGGATGTTTCTCACCTTCATTTTGTTTAACCATTGTAAAACTTACTTTTGAAAAAATTAATTACATGAAACATGCTTATATTTTTCCGGGGCAGGGGAGCCAGTTTTCAGGAATGGGTAAAACTTTATACGAAGACAACCAGATTGCAAAACAACTATTTGAACAGGCCAATGAGATTGCCGGATTTCGTTTGAGCGACACAATGTTTTCGGGTACCGACGACGAATTGAAGCAAACCGATGTTACGCAACCTGCCGTTTTTTTACATTCGGTGGTAGCCTATAAAACGCTCGAAAACCCGGTGCCCGACATGGTGGCTGGTCACTCATTGGGCGAGTTTTCGGCACTGGTAGCCAATGGCGTTTTAAGTTTTGAAGATGCACTCAAGCTGGTTTTTGTTCGTGCCCGTGCCATGCAAAAGGCCTGCGAACTCAATCCCTCTACCATGGCAGCAGTTTTGGCACTCGACGAAAGTAAAGCAGAACAAATTTGTAAAGACATTGAAATCGAAACCGGCGAGGTGGTTGTGCCCGCCAACTACAATTGTCCCGGCCAATTGGTTATTAGCGGATCGAACAAAGCAATTGAAATTGCATGCGTAAAAATGAAAGAGGCTGGAGCAAAACGAGCTTTGGTGCTTCCCGTGGGTGGCGCTTTTCATAGCCCTTTAATGGCGCCTGCCAGGGAAGAACTCGCCCTGGCGATTGCGTTCACCCCCTTTAATCAACCCATTTGTGCGGTTTACCAAAACGTAGTTGGCATGGCTGTTACCGACCCCGGTGAAATAAGAAAGAATTTGGTAGATCAACTGACAGGAGCAGTCAGATGGACACAATGCGTGCAGGCCATGATAGCAGACGGCGCCACCGAATTTACAGAAGTTGGTCCCGGTAAAGTGTTGCAGGGCCTGGTGGGTAAAATAAATAAAGAAGTTGCTGTAAACGGCTTTAGCTGATAAACAGAATTTCTGCGGATAAATTAAAAGGCCTGGCGATCGCCGGGCCTTTTAATTGAATTAAATAGTTGCTTTTATCAGAAAGTAATACTGCCATTGACCCATTCGCCGTCTAAATTTGCATTGTATTTTTTATAAAAGTTGATAGCGGGTTCATTCCATTCCAAAACCTGCCAGGCCATTCCCTGGAAACCTTTTACTTTAGCTTCTTCTATAAGCCGGTCAAAAAGCAGTTTGCCTGTGCCCTTGCCCCGCATTTTTTCAGTTACCAACAAATCTTCCAGGTACATGCGTTGTCCTTTCCATGTGCTGAAGCGAATATAATACAAGGCAAACCCCTGAACCACTCCATCCACTTCGGCCACAAAAGCCCACCAAACAGGCTTGCTGCCAAACCCGCTTTCTGTAAAGTGATCCAACGATACGGTTACCTCGTGGGGTGCTTTTTCGTACACCGCCAATTCCTGCACCAGCTCTAAAAGCCGGGGGCAATCTTCGGCAACCGCTCTTCTAATGACAATATCATCCATACAATTTTTATTTTTATGTGATGTTTTTTGACAACCGCTTATCCTTTTTATTGCGCAAGTTTAAGAATGTTTTGTATGGCTGCAATAATCGATCTGATGTACCGATGTGCCCACCCTTTTGGCCGGTATCCATTAGTGTTTACCTCTACTTCATGGCCACCTCTTAGAACAGGCATGTTAAACCTTTTATTACGATGAACGGCCGCTCTAAAACATACTAACCTTTTCAACAATACAATCTACAAGGCCTGCTCCAGGTCGTTCAAAATATCGGCTATATTTTCAATGCCCACACTCATTCTTATCAACCCATCGGTTATGCCGTATTTAATTCTTTCTTCTTTGGGCACACCATAATGCGTCATTGAGGCGGGATGAGAGAGCAGCGTGTCTACCGTGCCCAACGAAACCGCCCTTACACACATTTGCAGTTTATTGATAAATGACTTGCCTGCTTCTATTCCACCTTTTAGCTCAAAGCTTAGCATGGCGCCAGGCCGCTTCATTTGTTTTGCGGCGGTGGCGTAGTCAGGATGGTTTGGCAAACCATTAAAATTCACTTTTTCAATTGCGGCATGTTTTTGTAAATAATCCGCAACCAATGCCGCATTATCGCAATGGCGGTCCATGCGCAGTTCCAGCGTTTTCATGCCTTGTATCAATAAAAATGCATCAAAGGGGTTGCTGTTACCGCCCAATAGCCGTTGCCACTTGGTGGCTTTTGTATTCATAAACTCAATATCCTTTCCTAAAAGAACGCCGCCGATGGCAGTGCCATGCCCGTTTAAAAATTTAGTAGTGGAGTGAAAAACAAAATCGACTCCATATTTAAAAGGCGATTGCAGATATGGCGTGGCAAAGGTGTTATCAACTGTTACCAATAAATTGTGCTGGCGGGCAAGATGGGTGACCGCTTCAATATCCACACACTGTATGGTAGGGTTGGCGGGCGTTTCAATATGCACCAGTTTAATGGCCGGGTTATTCTTTAATGTGTCTTCTAAAATATTTAGATCGCGCATATCAGCAATGATCGTTTCAATGCCGCTTTGGCCCAGCACCTTCATCATTAGTTCGTGGGTTCCGCCGTATAATGAAAAATGGGAAAGAATTTTATCGCCTGGTTTTAAGTTGGATAAAAACATAGTGGCCATGGCTGCCTGGCCGCTGGCATGTAATATTGCCTTTACCTGTAAGGGAGTTCCATCAATATTAGTTACGCCAAAAGTCTCCAGGGCGGCGATAACATTTTCAGCATCGGTGAAAGTTGGATTACCCCAGCGGCTGTAAATATATCCATCTTGTATGCCAGCAAATCGTTCCATGCCTTGCTCCGCTGTATCGAAAGTAAAAGTTGATGTTGCATAAATAGGCGTTATATGTGCCGAATTGGGATGCTTGTTCTGGCTGCCATGGATAGCCGTGGAACTAAAACCGGTGTGTGTAAGATTTTTGACAGGCATATTATATAATCTAAATTGTTTTTGAGTAAGGTGTTATTTTTATAGTTGACAAAGATAAAAGTATCCCAACCAATGAAAGAAATACTCAGTCAATATGCAGCCTATAATCTGTGGGCCAATAAACTTTTTACTGAACGCGTAAAACTTTTAACGGCCGAACAGCAACAGGCAATAACCGCTTCAAGTTTCCCCTCTATCTTAAAGACCCTTGTACACATGTATGAAGCAGAACTGGCATGGTACAAGCGATTGCAATTGTCAGAAGAAATTTATGCGCCGGGAACGATGCAGCATTTAACTATTGAAGAGGTCATCCCAAAATTGATGCAGCAAAGCCTGCTATATAGCGAGTGGGTTGAAAAGGCGAGAATTGAAAAAATTGAGCATACAATCGAATATCGAAACTCAAAGAAAATGCTGTTTAAGCAGCCTGTTTTTCAGATTTTGCTACACCTGTTTAACCATCAGACCTACCACCGCGGCCAATTGGTTTGCATGTTCCATCAATTACAGATAGAACCTATTCCCAATTCGGATTTTATAGCATGGAGCAGGCAAAAACATAAGTAAGCAAAAAACCGGAATAGTTAAAACTGCTAATTTGAATCGTAAGCCCATTTAACAAGAGTAGCCCCCCAGGTAAAGCCGCCGCCAAATGCAGCCAGTACAATATTGTCGCCTTTTTTTAATTGATTTTGCCAATCCCACAAACATAGGGGTATGGTGGCAGAAGTAGTGTTGCCGTAACGGTGAATATTCAGCATCACCTTTTCGCTTGCTAAGCCCATGCGTTTTGCGGTAGCATCTATGATACGTTTGTTGGCCTGGTGCGGTACCAGCCATGATATATCGTCGCTGGTAAGATTATTGCGCTGCATTAGTTCGAAAGCGGCATCGGCCATACCCACTACAGCATATTTAAAAACTGACTGGCCTTCCTGGTATATGTAGTGTTCTTTTGCCGCAATGGTTTCAATAGTTGCAGGCCGGGCAGAACCGCCTGCTTTCATATGCAGGAATTTTTCCCCGCTGCCATCACTTTTAAGCAAACTATCCTGTACGCCCAGGCCTTCTTCGTTGGGTTCTAATAACACAGCGCCTGCGGCATCGCCAAATAAAATACAGGTGGTGCGATCGCTATAATCCACAATAGCGCTCATTTTATCCGCACCAACCACAACTACTTTTTTGTAACGGCCACTTTCAATAAAACTGGCACCTGTGGTTAAGCCAAAAAGAAAGCCCGAACAGGCCGCGCCCAAATCAAAGCCAAATGCGTTCTTCGCGCCAATTTTATGGCAAATAATATTTGCCGTAGCCGGAAAAAACATATCGGGGGTAACAGTGCAACAGATCAGCAAGTCAATTTCCATAGGGTCAATTCCTCTTTTCTCACAAAGTTCTAAAACAGCCGGGGCGCCCATGTCTGAAGTGCCTTTGCCTTCGCCCTTTAAAATTCTTCTTTCTTCTACACCTGTGCGGGTCTTTATCCATTCATCGTTCGTATCAACCATCGTTTCCAAAATTTTGTTGGTAAGCCTGTATTCGGGTAGAAAGGCGCCAACGGCGGTTATGGCTGCGGTTATCTTTTGTTGCATTGTAATGATTAATGTTTTTATTTGGGGCGGTAAAAGTAAACCATTATTTGTAATCAGCTAAAAGCCATTGGTTACATTTGGGCCAACCGGCAATTTATGAAAGCCTAAAGGTTATTTATTTAAAAATATGCCTGTCATACAATTCGTTCACGTGTGCGGTGCCAATCATATAAAGACAGTAATTTTTTGCAGTGTAATTCACTGGCTGGTTAAATTTAAAAAAGATAAAACATGTACAGAATAGGACAGGGTACTGATTACCATCAATTGATTGAAGGCAGAGACCTTTGGATTGGCGGAGTAAAAATTCCATTTCACAAAGGAGCATTGGGGCATAGCGATGCCGATGTTTTATTACATGCCATTTGCGATGCCATGCTGGGCGCATTAAGCCTGGGCGATATTGGCTTTCATTTTCCTGATACCTCGGCCGATTTTAAGAATATCGACAGCAAAATATTATTGCAAAAAACGCAGAGCCTCATTACTGCCGAAGGTTACAAAGTGGTGAACGTTGATTCAACTTTATGCCTGGAGACTCCTAAAATAAAGCCCTATGTTCAGCAAATGCAGCAGGCAATTGCCGGCATTTTGCAGGTAACAGTAAAAGAAGTATCGGTAAAAGCCACTACAACCGAAACCATGGGTTTTGTAGGCAGGGGCGAGGGGTTGATGGCCAATGCAGTGGTGCTTTTAACAAAGGTTTGATTTTAACATTCTCCTAAACATTATACCCAACCTTATTGACCCAATCTGTTATTTTTGCCGCAGTGGATAAATTACCTGTTAAAATAATCAACAAGTCTGCAAACCCGTTGCCCGCATATGCCACAGCGGGTTCGGCTGGCATGGACTTAAGGGCAAGTTGTACCCAAGCCATCACCATGCAAACACTGGACCGGTGCCTGGTGCCGACCGGCTTATTTTTAGAGATACCTGCGGGTTACGAGGCGCAGATAAGGCCCCGGAGCGGCATGGCCATTAAACAGGGGATCACCTGTTTAAATACACCCGGCACCATCGACGCTGATTATCGCGGCGAAGTGCAGGTAATACTGATTAATTTATCGAACGAACCGCAAACCATACAGCCCGGCGACCGGATTGCCCAAATGATTTTTAATAAAATAGAAATGGCTGATTTATTGCAGTCAGATGTTTTGTCTTCCAGCCAAAGGGGCGAGGGCGGATTCGGACACACCGGTAAACTATAACCTAATGCGGACTTTATTTTTGATACCTGTTGCTTTTATGCTGGCCGTTGCCTGTGGTCCTTCAAAAAAAATACAGAAAACCCAGGAGGCAATCTCAAAGGCAGATACAACAGAAGTAGTGATCGTAACTAAAAATGACCAGGTAGACTCTGCTAAACTCATCAGGGATGTTTATAAAAAAGTGCTTAAAAACGAAATTGATTTTAACACTTTTTCAGCAAAAGTAAAAGTAGATTACGAAGAAAAAGATAACAGCGACAATGCAACCGCCTTTGTCAGAATACAGAAGGATAGTTTGATCTGGATGTCGCTGAGAGGCGCTTTAGGTATTGAAGGTGCCAGGGTAAAGATTACTCAAGACAGTGTGATAGTACTGAATATGCTGAAGAAAGAGATTAGCCGCAGAAGTATTGGTTACTTGCAGGAATTAACCGAATTACCTGTTGACTTTTATACTTTACAGGATCTGATCATAGGTAATCCGGTGTTTGCTGACAGCAACATAGTATCGTATTCTACAAATGAAAACAACGAATTAATGGTATTGATGAGCGGTAAATTTTTTAAACACCTGGCTACATTAGACGGCACAGAATATAAATTATTACACAGTAAACTGGATGATGCAGATGCAGTTAGAAATCGTACCTGCGACATCACATTCACTGATTATGACCTGTCGGCTGGTGTTCCGTTTGCTGCCAAACGGATCATTTCAATTGCAGGAAAATCGAAGTTGGATATTCATCTGGATTTTAAATCGTTTGCCTTTAACCAGGCAACGTCGTTTCCGATGCCGGATACGAAAAATTTCAAAGCGCGATAAATTGATTGGACGTTAAATTGACTGATAAAAAAACTTTTTGGGTATGGGTAAGAGAATAATTTTTATAGTGCTTTTATTTGGATTGTCCTGTGCTTCGTTTGCACAAACCAAAGATGAGTTACAGCGTAAAACGCAGGATCTTAAAAGGGAGATTGATGGGCTGAACAGAAGTTTGGCCGACATTCAGAAAAACAGAAAAGGAGCGCTGGTTACCTATAACCTTATTCGTAATAAAATAGTTGCCAGGGAAAGACTGGTACAGAATATTAATCGCGAGGTAAGAGTGCTGGACGATAATATTTATCTATCGACCCTCGAAATAAATAAACTGCGTAAAGAACTTGATACCCTTAAACAGGCATATGCCCAAAGCCTGGTGTTTGCCTATAAGAACCGCAGCAATTACGATTACCTGAATTTCATTTTTTCTGCTTCCACCTTTAATGATGCCATTAAGCGAATTACTTATTTAAAGAGTTATGGCCAATACCGCGAACAGCAGGTGGATAATATTAATAAAACCGACCAGATAATCCAGCAAAAAATAGCCAATCTAAATAATAATAAAGTTGAAAAAAGTCAAACCCTGCAAGACCAGACCAAACAAATTATAGGTCTTGAGAAAGACAGAAAAGAACAGAATGCAGAGGTAAGCAAACTTAAAGGCCAGGAAAAGGATTTAGCAGTAGAGATTCGCCGCCGCGAAAAAGAGCGGGTGCAAATGCAAAATGCCATTGCCGCCGCCGTAAAAAGAGAGCAGGCAGAGGCGAGAAAAAGGGCGGAGGCCCTTGCAAAGCAAAAGGCGGAAGAAGACAGAAAAAAGCGTGAGCAGGCTGCTTCGGCAATTGCTAAGAATAATACATCTGCCGCACCTGTTAATAAGCCCGATGAAGAGGAACCTTTGGCTGTAGAGAAACCGAAAGTTAGCAATCGTACCTATAGTCCTTTTGAATCAACCGAGGAAGGTAAAGCAGCATCAATAGGTTTTGAGAACGGTCGGGGCAGGCTGCCCTGGCCGGTAGATGCCGGATTTGTGAGTATACACTTCGGGCGATATACGATACCTGGTACTACATTAATCGGGCAGTCGGATGGTATTACGATATCGCTGCCGGTGGGCGCAGTGGTTAAATCGATCTCAGATGGTGAAGTCGCGTCGGTGTTTGACCTTGGCGGCGAGCAGGCCGTTCTGGTAAGACATGGTAAATATTTTACCACATATAGTCACCTATCGTCGGTAAATGTTGGCCGCGGGCAGCAGGTAAGGGCAGGTGCTGTTATGGGGCGGGCTGCTGCCAGCGATAACGGCGATGGTGAAATGCTGTTTATGGTTTCGAATGAGCGCGGAACGGCGCTTGATCCCGAAGGGTGGTTGCGCAGAAGATAAGCCCCGCGTTAAATGAGTGCCAACATTTTAACCTACCGAATGTGCTTTAAAACGAGCCGTCATGCTGAATTTATTTCAGCATCTCCTGAAATTCATATTATTAAACCCAGGGGATTTCGAAACAAGTTTACAAGGACGCTTTTATATGTAAATGAAATTCAGAGCCTGATAGAATATTTTTTTGAAGGGATCTTTCCCGACCAAAATCCTAACGCGTCGACAAATCTTTTGTATGTTCTATTTATTCGAAATCAAGCAATGTGATTCTATGAAAACTGTCTTAATAGCCCATAGGGGGTACCTGTTTATAAAATATAAGATCAAAGGAGCATCCAGGTTCCAAAGGAACCGTTTAAATGCATCAAAACAGGAAGCACCTACGGAGCTTTGATTCGAAATTTCTATGTAATTTTCTATAAACAGGATGCTCCTAATGGAGCAGAAAAGCCATCAAGAATTTGTCCGCATGATTGATCAAAATATGGTTTCGACAATAGTATTTTTCTTATTATTTATCGATGTTATCCTATTCGTCATTTTTATTTTTCCAGGGGTTCCCTTGGCCGATAATTCAGCATGACGGCTCTGGGTCGACGGCTTTGGTTGAGGGCTTTGGTTGCAGTTTTGAATGACAGATCTTGTGGTTCTGTCATCCCGACAAAGGAGGGATCCTCTCCGTGAATCGCTGTGTCCTGATTGCTATTTGGATGCCTCTTAGATTCCTTAATTCCAGGGGATGCTGAAATAAATTCAGCATGACGGCTCTGGATCGACGGCTTTGGTTGAGGGCTTTGATTGCGGTTTCGAATGACAGAACTTGTGGTTCTGTCATCTTGACAAAGGAGGGATCCTCTCCTTTAATCGCTGAGTTCTGATTGCCATCTGGATGCCTCTTTGGTTCTTTGTTTCCAGGGGATGCTGAAATAAATTCAGCATGACGGCTCTGCATCAACGGCTTTGGTTGAGGGCTTTGGATTGCGGTTTTGAATGACGGAAAAAGAGAGGACGTCATTCCGGGCTTGACCCGGAATCTCCTGGAAAATTTTATCATGGTGTTATCCAGGGGATGCCGATATTTAGAATGACGAAAACTCATTAGTGAAATTAATGTCATTGCTTCAAATCCTTATTGCCTTTCGAGAGCGCTGCCCGGCGAAAATCTGTTTTGTTAATCGCAGTCCATGCGGCAAAAGCGGCTGTATAATTTTTCATAAATCGGAACAATATGATGTATATCGAAACGGCGCGCCTGTTCGTATGCATTTTTCTTAAAACGATCCAACTTTTCTTTGTCCGACAGAATTTCCACCGCATAGGCGCTCATGGTTTTTACATCCCCCACATCTGCCAGGTAACCGGTTTCGCCATGTATATTTATTTCGGGTAAACCGCCCGCATTGGTACTGATTACGGGCATGCCGGCGGCCATAGCCTCCAAAGCAGCAAGACCAAAACTCTCGTAATCCGAAGGCAGCAGAAACAAATCGCTTACTACCAGAATTTCTTCCATCTGTTCCTGCTTGCCTAAAAAGCGTACATCGTCAAACACGTTAAGGCTCCTGGCAAGGTTTTCCATGGCAGGCCTTTCAGGGCCGTCGCCCACCATCAATAATTTGGCAGGCATGTGCTTACGTATTTCGGCAAAGATCTTTACTACATCCTGCACCCTTTTTACCTTTCTGAAGTTACTGGCATGTACAACTATCTTTTCGCCATCGGGGGCAATTACCTGCCTGAATGCATCGATGGGCTTTTTATTAAAACGTGCAACATCCACAAAATTGTAGATCACCTCTATTTCCTTGGTTATAGCAAAACTTTTAAAAGTTTCTTCGCGCAGGTTTTTACTTACAGCGGTTATTGCATCGCTTTCATTAATGCTAAAGGTTACTACCGGTGCATAGGTTTTGTCTTTACCCACCAGGGTTATATCGGTTCCATGCAGCGTGGTAATTACCGGCACCGTGCGCCCTTGCTTTTCCACAATTTTCTTGGCCATATAGGCGGCCGAGGCGTGGGGTATGGCATAATGAACATGCAGCAGGTCGAGGTCGTAATTTAAGATTACATCCACCATAGTACTGGCCAGCGCCACTTCATAGGGCGGATAGTCGAACAACGGATAGGTAGGCACCCTTACTTCGTGGTAATCAATATTTGCATTAAATACATTTAGCCTTACCGGTTGCTGGTAGGTGATGAAATGCACTGAATGCCCTTTATCGGCCAGAGCCTTTCCCAATTCGGTGGCTAAAACTCCGCTGCCGCCAAAGGTTGGATAGCAAACAATCCCTATACGCATATTTAATCTTTTGTTTTATTGAACCGTTGTTTATAAGAAAATTGTTTGATTAAAACTTAAAGGTGAATTTTTACCGGGAAATTTTTACAAAATTAACCGGAAGGCTGGTAAGGTAAATAATTTAAATGCCAATTAAGTCACGCAGTAATTATCGTACCAGCTTTAAAGTCATTCTTTTAAATAGAATTAGGGGTATTATAGACTGCACCCTCAGGCGAAGTAACAATAAATTCTGTGATTGGTTTTACGATTATGGCTAAACGGATAAACGATAACATTTGCTTAAATTGCCTGGCTAAAGCGTTTATATGAAGAAATTGGCTGGCTGCTTGTTTTTGCTGCCTTTGATGGCTGGCGCCCAAATAACGGATTCGATGTTCATTAAGAAAATGTCGGACGATATTATGGGCAATGGTAAAGCTTATGACCTGCTGCGGCATTTAACCAAACAAATAGGAGGCAGACTGGCAGGGTCGCCGCAAATGGTAAAGGCCGAAGATTGGGGCGCCCAAACTTTGCGGGCTCTGGGTGCCGATACTGTTTTTATGCAGGAGTGCGTTGTGCCCAATTGGAACCGTGGCGGCGAAGACAAAGCCAGGGTGGAAAGGATAGATGGCAAAAAGGTAAAACGCCCATTAGAAGTGCTGGCATTGGGCAATTCGTTGGGGTCTGGTAAAAATGGTGTAACCGCCGAAGTGCTGGAGCTGGCTTCTTTTGCCGAACTGGAAAGCCGGTCCGACGAAGTGCGGGGTAAGATCGTATTCTTTAACTATGGGTTTAATCCCACCAATATTCAGCCATTCAGGTCGTATGGCGATGCCGGAATTTACCGCCGCAACGGGGCAAGCCGCGCTGCAAAATATGGCGCTGTGGGTGTATTAATACGGTCTATGACAGAGGCAACTGACAACAATCCGCACACCGGGGCAATGGAGTATAATGACTCTTTCCCTAAAATACCCGCGGCTGCGCTTGGCCTGAATGATGCGGATTATTTATGGACGACCTGCAAACGCAACTCTGCGGTAATAGTATCGTTTTCAACTTACGGCAGTTTTTTGCCCGAAGCCATTGGCCACAATGTGGTGGGGGAGATAAAAGGAAGCCAATACCCTGACGAAGTAATAACAGTAGGCGGGCATTTAGATAGCTGGGATGTAAATGAAGGCGCCCAGGATGATGGCGCGGGCATAGTACAAACAATGGAAGTGATGCGTGCCCTTAAAGCCATGAATTATAAGCCCAAACGAACGTTGCGATTTGTATTATTTGCCAACGAAGAAAATGGTGGCAGGGGTGGAGATAAGTACGCGGAAATGGCGGTCGCTAAAAACGAGAAACACATTTTTGCCCTGGAAAGCGATGCGGGTGGCTTTACACCCCGCGGTTTTGGATTTACCACCAATCCCGAAAAACTAAAGAAGATTATGGTGTGGAAAAGTCTTTTTCTGCCATATGGAGTGTATGATTTCAGGCAGGGCGGAGGCGGTTCTGATATTGGCCCCCTCTACCAGAAACTGGGTACTACGCTGGCAGGTTTGTCGCCCGATGGGCAGCGGTATTTTGACCTTCACCACGCCCGCAGCGATGTGTTTGAAAACGTAAATAAGAGAGAGTTGCATTTAGGTGCGGTAAATATGGCCGCGTTAATTTATCTTGTTGATAAATACGGTTTATAACCTGTCTCCCTTTTTAAACATCTATACTAAGCAACAAATCATGCGCAAAGCTCTCAAAATATTGCTGGTTATTATTGCCCTTGGGCTGATAGCCTTTTTTTACTGGCGATTTTATTTTGTATTTGCCGAAGGCACCAAAGCGGGTGTTTTAAACACCATTCAGAAGAAGGGTTTTCTTTTTAAAACCTATGAAGGAAAATTGATCATGTCGGGTTTTGGAAGCAATGACAACACGGCTAATTTTCAAAGTAATTATTTTGATTTTAGCGTGGCTAACGAAAGGGTGGGCAAACTGCTGATGGAAAACAGCGGTAAGAATATGGAGCTGCATTATAGCAGGTACCTGGGCGTTCTGCCCTGGCGGGGAACAGAATCTTATATAGTTGACAGCGTTTATCAGATTGAAGGAGTTAAAACCAATACGGACCTGCCCATAAGATGAGTTATCAAAAAAGGAGAGGATTGTACAATCAGTTGAACCAAAGACAGACCTGACGATAAGGTAAACGATCAAATAGGAAAAATGATTGCGCAAATAGTTAAACCAAAGACTGACTTGCCCATAAGGTGAGTTATCAAAAAAGTAAGGATTATACAATTATACCGGAGGAGGAATATAGGCCTTATGTAAGGAAAGACTTTATGATAATAGGTGAGGATAATGGCGCTTTGCTACAGGTTTGTAAAGTTTCCCATCCTTTTCAAGGAGGGGACCGATTTTATGCGCAGCATAAAATCAGGGGTGGTTAAACTCAGCTTTAATTTTTTCTAACACCCAGGCAATGCCTTCAAACGTCCACTTGTTTTCGAAGGGCAGTTGTATTCCTATACTTTTTAAATAGTTTTCTTTAATACGATCTTTCTCAATGCATGGTTCCCAAAAATGATCTTCACCTTACAGTTCAATCACTAACTTTTAAGATGGGCAGTAGATGACTGCAATAAAATTTACGAGGCTATGCTGATGACGAAATTTACGGTTTTGCAGTTAGCTCTTTTGAAGATTTGTCCCGAGGGTGGCCTCTGCAAAGGTGCTGTGGTTACAGAGCTGTTTGCCGGGAGGATTTAATTCGGATATGTGGTTAAAGACGACATTTTTCATGTGCTGCAGTTTAACCACCCCAGAATGTTTTTATAACAAGTTATAAAAACATTCTGTCCCCATCCTTGAAAAGGAGGGGAAACTTTTGCAGACAGGTTTACGGGCTGGTAATAGTTCAATTTTTGGGAATGTGTGAAGAAAAACCCCACACTAATGATGATTTAATCAAAAAGAGCATTTTGAAATTAGAGACTTTACGCTCTGTCATCTTCAAAGAACTTTTTTGGGAACCAAAAATTAATCACTCAGGATGACGAATACCCTAAGTTAAAGACATTGTTTCACCATTTAAGTTCGCATAAACGTTATTGATATTTAGGCGCAATCCCCGCCAAAAACTTACCCAATTGCAACCACACATCTGCTATTGGTTTTCGTATCCTGCGATGGTTATTTTTTCTTTGTTTACGCACGGATAACCAAACTCTCTTAAGGCCCGTTTAGGATCATCAATGGTTTTGTAGAAATCATCCAGGTATTTGGTTGCATACTTTTTATACTTATCGTCGATATAAGGGCAGTCGGTATAGATTTTATAGATCTCGTCTTTCTTTTTATTGAACTCATCAAAAGTGGACTGAAAGTCAGCTAAATTCTGGCAGTATCCCCTATACCGTCTTTCGCGAACCGAGGATAATCCCAATTGCTCAGGAGGATATGCATAAGGGGCCAATACCATTCCTGAATGATCAAAGTCATATGGAATGGGGGTTGGAATTGCCGTTGTATCTTTAAAAGCCAGTATGATATTGTGTAGATAAGGCACCGACCAGTCGGTATTACCTATGAGGTATTCAAACACCGCAACCCTGGTAAATTCGTCTTTATGCAGCAACTCGCTCCTTAACTGCTTTCTCTCTTCTATAAACAAACCGTTTCGTTTTCCCGCCCTGGTCTCGTTTTCAATTAAAAAACAATATTTGGTTTGGGTTTTGTATTTACCCACCGAATCTTCAAATGTTACTTTTGCTAACCTGGCACTTAATCCAGTGGGCGTAAACAGGCTGTACACTTTATATAAAAGGTATTCCCTTACCACATAATCATCACCCTGGCAGGGGGTTACCAGTTTTAATTTATTTTGTTTTTGAAAAATGCCTTTTTTAAGTTTGGATTCTTTATCAAAATCTATCCAAAGCGGCGGGTAGTCACAATTGGTTTTCATGCGTCGGAAATGCCCCCTCGACCTGACTTCTATGGGAAATGATTCCTTTGCACCATCACCTTTTGCATAAGTAAGCAACATGGGGTGATCACTTACATTATTGGCATCGCGATCGGTCATTATTTCCTTAAGGTTTCCCGTTAATGTAAATTCCAACAGGCTGTCTGAATTAAACAAAGGGCCTGCTTCGTATGGCCCTGCCGGTTTTTTATAAATAGGTTTTTTTGCTTTGGCAGACTTGGCCGGCTTGTTTTGGCCGTATGCAACCGGTGAGAGCACTATCCCTGAACAAAGCGCAAATAATAAAATAGTACGGAAAGTTATCGTTGCCACAATGGGAAGTTTTGATTACAGACAAGATAATAAAATAAAATTCAATTGCAAAAAAGCAAAAGGCTACCAGCCAAATGATTAATTCGTGCTATCGGTGAGTGGTGAGTTGTGAGTGGTGAGTTGTGGTGGTGAGTGGTTTAAAAAGTATCGCGCTTCACTTTCTACTAACACCCTGGAATGCTTATTTTCTGAAACGAAAATTCGTAGTTTCTAATACCAACATCCTAATCGATAGGCTTACTGCCTTTAGCGCAGCAGCCAAAAGCGAAGATTTCAGATGAGAATCGCTAAACGGCAGGACGGAAAACTAGCTGAACCTAAAATTTATGGACAGATTGAACTTATTGATTTTCGGCAGCCTCCGCTTCTCTTTTAGCCTTTTTTCTAAAAAATCCGCGCAATAAAAAATTGTGCTGCAGCGCTTCCATGTTTTCGTCTAGTTTTTGTGTACTGGTATTCAGATTGTGCAAAGTTGATTTTAATTCGTTTGCCACGCCTTCATCGTTTAACAACATGCCGGCAGGGCTCCTTTTGTTGTTTAAACCCTTATTAATACTTTCGCTTGTTTTTTTCAGATCTTCAACAACAGCATTGGCGGTATTCGACATTTCTGTAATTCTGGCAGTGGTCGCTTTCAAACGGGCAAAAATGACCGTATCGTTTACCAGGTTGTCGGCCAATGTACCTTTCTTATTCAGCAGGCTGGTGTAATTAGAAACGGCCGTGGTTACTTTCTCTGTATTCGCTGCAGCCTGGCTCAGGGTGCCCATGATGGTTTCCATTTCTGTAAAAAGCGATTCATCTGTCAAAAGTTTGCCGATCGTTCCCTTGCCTTCAGTCAATCTCTTGCTGATAACTTTAAAATCTTCGGTTATTTGAACCAGGTTTTTGTTATTGCTTTGCAGGGTATTCATCATTTCGTCGGTGGTTACCGCTTTGTCAACGCGTAAAACATCGCCTTCTTCTACCTGTGGCGATTTATCGGTTCCGCCAAATATCACCACAATTCTATTACCAATTATACCATCCGAGCTAATTTTCGCCTTGGCGTCTTTACGTATATATTCCTGCGACGATTCCTGAATATTTATATCCACTTCAACCTGCGACGTTCCGTAAAACGCGATTTTTTTAACCGTACCAATTTTTACGCCCGAAAACCAAATATTGTTTCCTATTTGCAAGCCTTCCACATCGTCAAACAGTGCCTTCAATGTAATGGAACTTTGAAAAACCTTTTTTTGACCACCCAGGGTAAGTACCGTAGCCACCAAAATAACGATGCCTAAAAAAATGAATATCCCTACAATAATGCTCCTTTTATAGGTATTTGCGACTTTCATTATTTAATAAAATTATAATTGTAAAAACTTTGAATACGTTCGTCATTGGTGGAAAACACTTCATCAAATGTACCCACCTTTATAAACTGACCTTCAAAAAGCATTGCCACCCGGTCGCTGGTTGTTTTTGCACAGCTTAAGTCGTGCGTGATTATAATGGAACTGGTCTTGTACTGTTCCCTTACTGATTTAATCAGGTTGTTGATTTCTATGCTGGTGATGGGGTCCAGACCGGCAGTTGGTTCATCATACAACATAATTTCGGGACGCAAAATAAGCGTACGTGCAATTCCAATCCGTTTTTTTTGGCCTCCTGACAATTCTGATGGCATCTGGTCAATAGTTTCACTTAATCCTACCGCTTCTAACACCGAGGCCACTTCTTCATCTATTTGTTTCTTTTTCAGATTTCTAACATTGCGCACCAGCGGAAATTTAAGGTTCTCACCAACAGTCATACTATCGTACAACGCGCTGTTTTGAAACGAAAAACCAATTTTCAACCGCATGGCCATTAATTCCTTCTCGTTAAGCGTTTCCACTTCGTTACCAAGTACATTCACCCCGCCACTGTCCTGGGTCAGCAAACGAACAATAATTTTGATCAATACCGATTTTCCACTGCCCGATCTGCCCAGCACTGCCAGGTTTTCCATTTTGTGAAGGGTAAGATCGACACCGCGCAAAACATGCTTTTCGCCAAACGATTTATACAGGTCACTAACCTCTATTACTGCATCCTTTTCTTTTAACGGTCTTATCATTTATCCCCTGATGTTATTAGTTATCTGAACGAGCAATACTTCTTCTAAAAAAATCAAAAACATACTCAAAACCACCGAAGCGTTGGCGGCACGCCCCACCCCTTCAGTCCCCTGGCTGGCGTTAAACCCTTTATAACAACCAACAATGCCAATGGTAAATCCATAGGCTATTGACTTTACTACAGATGATATAATATCTAAAAAAGAGATTTTTTCAAATGCCTGCTGAAAGAAAGAAATAAAACTGGTTGCTTCGTTGGTGTGTACGTTTATATACGAACCCATCATGGCGACAAAACCAGTATAACACATTAATACCGGTATCATAAAGGTGGTGGCCAGCACACGTGTTACCACAAGGTATTTAAAGGGATTGATGGCCGACACTTCCATGGCATCTATTTGTTCGGTAACCTTCATCGATCCTAATTCGGCGCCGATGTTTGAACCCACTTTACCGGCCGCTATAAGCGCCGTAACCAGTGGCGCTAACGCCCTGATAATTGCAATTGCTACCAGCGAAGGCAACCACGACGTTGCCCCAAACTCGGCCAGCGATGGACGTGATTGCTTTGTAAAAACCAGCCCGGTAATAAACCCTGTAAGCGTGATCAATGGAAAAGATTTGTAACCCACTTCGTAGCACTGCCTGATGGTTTCCTTAAACTCAAAAGGGCGTCGGAATGCCTGTCTGAAAAACCTGGACATAAAAACCCCGGCCTCGTACAGGCCGGTTAAGAAAATGTCTATATTTCGGGATATAATATAACGCTGCTTTTCTTCTATTTTCATGATGCCTTGGAAAGTTAAAGCCAATAATGGCAAGTAATTATTTTGGCAAAACTAACCGGAACTGGTACATTAATCCCAAAAAACTTTACCCTTTGAATGTTCTGTAAAAACCGAGCCACCCAATTGAACGCAGCAATAACCCGGTTTAAGCCTTCAATAAATAAAAAGGCAAGCCGCAGAATGACTTATTAGCTGCCGTTCTTTTAAACCGAACAATTATCCTGTAAAATCCGTATAGCTGGGATGAATATAATTTGACCGGTATTGTCTGCTGAGCAGCCGCGTGGCTTCTTCATCGCCCGTTACAATACGCTCAACCGGATCGTAAATAAGCGGTCGGCCCAACTGCATCGACATATTTGCCAAAATGCAGCTTGCCGTTGAAATATGGCCCTGTAAAATATCGGCAACCGGCCGTTGCTTATTCTCTATGGCCTTTAAAAAATCTAGCATGTGCAGGCGGGTAGCCGGCGCGGCATTCAGTTCTATCTCGGGTTCGGTAAGGTCTTGCGGGTATTTTTCTTTTTCATACACAACGTCTTTATGAATTTTATCCCCTTTGCCCACCGGAATAAAATCGTACCGCATGGTACTGGCCTTCAGGGTTCCTTTATCACCATGCAAAAAAAGCGCCCATGGGTAATCGGGATCGGCCGGTGTGCCCCAGCTGCGGTGCTGCCACTGGCAGTTCAAATCTTTATATTCAAATAAGGCGGTCTGGGTATCGGCGATATTCGATTTGCCATCTTTATCAACAAAAATTCCGCCTGTACTGCTAATCTTAAGCGGCCAGCCAAGGTCGAGCATCCAACGGGCCGTATCAAACATATGTACACACATATCACCCATAATTCCATTACCGTATTCCATAAAAGTACGCCACCAGCGTTTGTGCGGTAAACCATCATATGGCCGCAGCGGCGCCGGACCTGTCCAGCGAACATAATCAAAAAAATCAGGTACAGGTTCTACCGGCGGATTACCATTGGCCCGCATGTGGTAATAACAGCACATATCCACCTGCGAAACTTTTCCTAACAATCCTGCGTCCACAATATTTTTTTTGGCATCAATTAAATGCGGCGTGCTCTTTCGCTGGGTACCCACCTGCACCACCCGGTCATATTTTCGGGC
>JBBRCW010000065.1:0-23010 GCA_038204535.1 Chitinophagales bacterium
GCTGATGAAAAGCAGAATTGATAACCACTTTAAACTTCAACACAAATCCCAGTTTGCCAACGCCGCTATGAAGTTTAAAATAATACTGTGGCTTTCTCTTTGGCTGGTAACGATCGTAGCGGTTTACTTTACCTGGGGCAATCCATTATTAACTTTTTCCATCGGTTTCCTGCACATGTTTACGCAGGTTATGATTGCCTTTAACATTGCACACGATGCCAATCATGGTGCTGTATTTGCCAACGGAAAATATAACAGGTGGCTTTCCTATACAATGGATCTGATCGGTTGCAACTCGGAGCTATGGCGGTTTAACCATAATCTGCAACACCACACTTTTGTAAATGTGGATGGGCACGATAACAGCGTGGAAGGTTATAAGCTGTTTAGGTTTTGTCCAACACAAGATCACTATTCTTACCAGCGATTTCAGCATTTGTATGCACCCCTGATTTACAGTATCTCCACCCTTAACTATGTAACGGTAAAAGATTTTAAATTGCTAAAACAGTATCTTACCACCAATGGAGGTAAAAGTGCTGTAACAACAGGCTTTATGGTCCGGTTCTTTGCATGGAAATTATTTTACTTTTCTTACCTGATCATATTGCCCATATTTGTTTTTAAGCTTTCGGCGGTGGCGGTTATATTATACTTTGTATTAGGCCATATGTTGAATGGCGCTTTGCTGGCATTCATTTTTCAAACAGGCCACATTACAATTGGCACCAGTTTTCCTGAAGTGCATAACCACACCATCGACAAAAACTGGGCAGTTCATATTGTAGAAACAACAGGTGACTACGCTCCCAAAAGCTTTCTGCTGCAGTGGCTGTGCGGCGCCATCAACATTCATGTGATCCATCATTTATTTCCTAAAATTTGCCACACCCACTATAGGGCCTTAAACCCTATCATTAAACAAACGGTAAAAGACTGCGGCTACGAATTCAGAGAGTTTCCCACTTTTTACAAAGCCCTTGCTTCGCATATAAACGAATTAAAAATATTAGGTAATCCCGATGTATCCATGGCATCTGAAATACAATTGGAGACAGAGGCACGGGCCTGATCTCTTAAGTTTTGTTTGAAGGCGCCGATATAAACTCCGGCGCTTTTTTATTTGTATTCTGTTCCTAATTTTAGGTTCGCAACGTTTTTTTGCACACCATATAAATCCATTAGAATGATCACTTCCATTCAAAATATTAAAAACACCCGGTTGTTCCTATTAGAGTCGATCAATGAACTATCGGTAGAACAACTGAATAAAATACCGCCTTCATTCAACAACAACATTATCTGGAACATAGGCCATTTGGCAGCGACGCAACAGGGAATTTGTTATGTGCGGGCAGGTTTACAGCCGGTTATCCCCGAAAATTATTTTATCAATTTCAGGAATGGATCAAAGCCCGAAGCAATGATTGAAACATCCGAAATTGATTATATAAAAACATTGCTTCAATCATCGCTGGTGCAGACTGACGAAGATTATCATCAGCAAAAATTTAAAAATTATACTGCATGGACTACCCGGTATGGTGTAGAAATAAAAGATATTGATGACGCCTTAAAGTTTTTAGCTTTTCACGAAGGCCTTCATATTGGATTTATATTGGCATTAAAAAGGATCGTTTCGCAACAAGACTAAATTGGGAATAGAAGAAGTCTGATAATAATTCAAACATCCTTACATCAGAACCAACAATGACAACTAAAAGGATTTTAGCACTCAGCAGTTCCCGGTCGGCAAACAGCGGTTACCTTGAAACAGCCCTTCCGGCAATCCAATCTTTTTTAGGGCAAAGCGCCATGCAGATCGGCTTTATTCCCTTCGCTTCGGCCAGTATCGATTATGCGGAATATGGAAAAATGGTTGCGGATGCTTTGTCTGGTACTCCGCATAAAATAACAATCGTTTTGCCCGGCAACGCGCAGCAGGTATTAGCGCAATGCCAGGTAATAATGGTGGGGGGTGGTAACACATTTAAATTACTTCACGACATTTACAAGTTAAATATTTTCGATTTGATCGCTGATAAGGTAAACAGTGGCACACCTTATATCGGCTGGAGTGCAGGATCGAACCTAACGGGGTTAACCATTGGCACCACCAACGATATGCCCATTATAGAACCGCAAAGCTTTAAAGCTTTTGGGTTTTTTCCTTTTCAAATCAATCCGCATTATATAAACCAGTCATCCGAAGGTTTTCATGGCGAAACCCGCGATCAACGCCTGGCAGAATTTCTACAGGTAAATTTCAGCAAAAAAATAATTGGCTTGCCCGAAGGGACCGCCCTTGAACTTAAGGAGAGACGTTTAACTTTTAAAGGCGCTTTGCCCGGTGTTCTTTTTAGAAAAGAAGGCGATGGCATATTTCAGAAGAAAGACATTTTACCGGATCAGGACCTCACCTTTTTGATGTAATCAGCGCTGTAATTAAAGAATAGCCTGGCAACCTTTCTTTATTATGCATCTATTATCGCGATTTACAACCGGCATAAAACGCCAAAATCTTAAAATTCCCATTTCGCCCGCGAGTATTTTGTAATTACTTTATCTTGCACCTCCTAAAAATTGATGAACATGGAATATGGCAAAATAATATCCATTACCGGAATGGGTGGATTGTTTGAATTGGTTGGCAGCAAGAAAGATGGAGCGATCGTTAAATCTCTTGAAGACAATAGCGTGAAATTTGTATCAAGCAGAATACACAACTTTTCGCACCTGGAAAGTATAGAAGTATATACCGTTCGCGACAATGCAAATCTTGTTGATTTATTAAAGGCAATAGACGCCAGCGGTAAGTCTTTGCCCAATGAAAAAGACGCGGCCGCTGTCAAGTCCTTTTTCGAGGATGTTTATCCTGATATGGATTTTGAAAGAGTATATGCCAGCGACATGAAAAAGATGGTGAAATGGTATAGTGTGTTAAAAGCCAACGATGTTGAATTTGTATTATCCGAACCTGAAGAGGAAGAAGAAGAGGAGGATGCGGTTGAGAAGGTAGAAGAAAAATCTGCCCCGGTGAAAACGGCAGATAAAGCAGAACCAATTGAAGAGGACAATACTGTAACATCGAAGGCCGCGGACAAAAAGACTAAGACAGCAGCAAAGGAAACGGAAGAAACAACCGTAAAAGAGGAAGAAGCGCCTAAGAAAAAAGCGCCACGCAAAAAGAAATCTGAAAACTAAGGTTATTATATTAAGAAGGAAGCCGCAAGCTGTTAGCCAGAAAGATATCGGCTGGCGGTTAGCGGCTTTTAACATTATATACCGCTGGAGCATTATAGTTTCAGTTTTTTGAACCCAACTATTATTTAAATACCAAAAAATTGATTTTATTATGCAATTAAATGCTGATATAAAAAAGCTGGAGCGCCACTATGTGCCTGCCGATTTTGCAGTGACCGATTGGAATGCGCTGGAACCTTTTTTTAAAGACCTGACCGAACGACCCATTAACAACCGTGCACACCTGGAGGTGTGGCTTAAAGATATAAGCGAGGTGGAAGCAGTTGTAAGCGAAGATGCCTGCTGGCGCCAAATCCGCATGACATGCGACACTACCGAAAAAGCATTTGAAGAGGCTTTTAACTTTTTTTGCATGCAAATACAGCCAAAGCTGCAGCCTTATGCGGATAAGCTGAACCGAAAACTGGTAGATTGCCCCTATACAACTGAGCTGGATCAACAGCTATACTTTACTTACCTGCGCAGCGTGCGTAAGAGCATCGATTTGTTTAGGGAAGAGAACATTCCGTTGCAGGCAGAGCTGAGCGTGATGCAGCAACAGTTTGGGCAGATATCGGGCAAAATGACCGTTGAGGTGAATGGCCAGGAATATACCTTGCAGCAGGCCGCTAAATTTTTGGAGAATCACGACCGCTCTTTACGCGAGAAGGTGTACAGAAAAATTAACGAACGCCGGTTGCAGGATAGAAATGAATTGGATACCCTTTACACGCAATTGGTAAGCAAACGCCACCAGGTAGCCTTAAATGCTGGTTTCCAAAATTACCGCGATTATAAGTTTGCCGAATTAGGCCGGTTCGATTATACCAAAGAAGATTGCTTTAAGTTTCATGAGGCGGTCAAACTGCATGTGCTTCCGCTGGTTAAAAAGATCAATTTAAAAAAGAAAGCAAAGCTGGGTGTGGATACCCTGCGCCCGTGGGATACCGAGGCGGAGCCCGAAGGAGTGCAGCCACTGAATCCCTTTAAAACCAGCGAAGAGCTGACCGAAAAAACGATTAAATGCTTTGAAGAACTGAACCCGTTTTTTGCGGCCTGTATTCGTAAAATGAAAGAAATAGGGCACCTTGACCTGGAGAGCCGTAAAGGCAAAGCGCCGGGTGGCTACAACTGTCCGCTGGCCGAAAGCGGCGCTCCCTTCATCTTTATGAACGCGGCCGGTCAAATGCACGATGTAACTACCATGGTACACGAAGGCGGGCATGCGGTGCATTCTTTTTTGGCGCATCCATTGGAGTTAAGTGCCTTTAAAGAATACCCGATGGAAATAGCCGAAGTTGCCAGTATGGCTATGGAACTGTTTAGCATGGATTACTGGCATGTATTCTTTGATGATAAGGATGACCTTAACCGAGCCAAAGAACATCAGTTGGAAAGGACCATCAGTATTTTTCCCTGGATTGCAACCATCGACAAGTTTCAGCACTGGGTGTATGAAAACCCTGCGCATACCGTGGCCGAAAGAACGGATAAATGGATGGAAATACTGAACGAATTTTCAACCGACACCATTGATTTTAGCGGACTGGAAGAATATCGTAAAACTAGCTGGCAGCGCCAATTGCATTTATTTGAAGTGCCGTTTTATTACATTGAATACGGCATTGCCCAATTAGGCGCCATAGGAATGTGGAAGCAGTTTAAGAATAATAAGGAGCAGGCATTGGACAATTATATGAAAGCCCTTAGCCTTGGCGGAACTAAAACCCTGCCTGCATTGTACGAAGCAGCCGGCTTAACGTTCGATCTGTCGCCCGGAAATATTCAAAAACTAATGGAATTTGTAAATGGAGAAATGGAGAAGTTATAGCTGACCTGACTGACTAATCATAATACCAAATGCTTCATCCTTTTACGGCCCCGGCCAAAAAAGGATGAAGCATTTTTGTTTGGTTCAATGACCGGAAGTTGATGGGATGCTAAACGCGGCTTTATTGTCGAACAATACCTCGTATTGATTTTCAATGTACTCATGAAAATATTCCGGTATTCTTGCCCAGTCCCTAAGCGCAACCAATATAGGTATATTGCTGTCTTTAATTCTATCGATGACCTCCAATTATGTATCGTATGGCAAGGGGATAAAATCGTGGCTGCGAATTACAAGGTGCCCGATTTATAGCCGCTTAGCGGTATGGTAGAAATGGTGTCTAAATGTTTTCATAATTTTTGCTGGCTTCGGAATATTATTTTGCACGTTTTCATAGTAAAAACGCGCATTTCAACGTTATATTGATAGTATATGTAATGAAAAAAAATCAGCTCGGCAAACTGCCTCTTTCCTTGTTTGTGTATCTTTAAAGAGAACGGTGTTCATTGCATCTTAAAACAACCAGATTGGCTTTATGAAAAAATACCTGGTCGGAACTTTTTATTCTTTGCCGGTGCAGCTATTTCTGCTGCATTTTCGCAAATACCAGGTTTTCCTGTTGTTTTGGTACATCATGTTTGCCACGGTTAACGGCAGTTTTATGAACACGTATGGGGCCAACTCACTTTTTTTGGCCCCCGAATACCTGGGAAAGGTTAACTTTTTAAGCACTGCCATCGTAGGAATTTCTATATCCATTTTTATAATGAGCTGGAATATAACCACGTTCATCTTGCATGGTAAACACATAAAATTCTTAGCCACCACTGCCCAGCCATTTTTAAAATATTGTATCAACAATGGTGTTTTCCCTTTCATATTTTTAATTTTTTACCTGGTAGAAGCAATCGCTTTCGATAAAAACCGGCAGTTGCTGAATACCGGGGAAATACTAATGCTGATCAGCGGTTTTATTGCTGGCTTTGGCCTGTCAATTATAATTGCTTTTGTTTACTTTTTTAGCGCCGACAGAACTATTTACAGAGGCATGGCAACAATCATCCATCATGCAAATGAGCATTATGAAAGGGCACCTGAATTAAGTCCCCAATACAGGCAACGCGGCGACCTTAGGGTTGATTGGTTTTTAAGCGCCACCTTAAATCTGCGTAAACCGAGGGATGTGCGGCATTATAGTCCCATGTTTTTAGATACTATTTTTAAACGGCATCATATTGCGGCGGTACTATCCATTTTTGTTGCATTTGTTTTTTTACTGGTTACCGGGTTTTTTATGGACAATAGAATATTTCAGATACCCGCCGCAGCCAGCGTTACCATATTTTTTGCAGTGCTGATAGCGGTTGCAGGTGCCTTTAGCGTGTTTTTGCGTAACTGGAGTGTGTTTCTATTACTGGTGTTATACTTTGGCTTAAACTGGTTATACCAAAATAACATGCTCGACATAAGAAACAAGGCCTATGGCTTAAATTATACCAACCTTGATAAAAGGCCGGAATATACCCGTGAGAGCCTGCTTGCACTGGCATCGGAAGAAAACATAGAAGCTGACAAAAAGGCTTTTATACGCATTTTGGAGAACTGGAAAGCCCGTCAGCAGGAGGAAAAGCCTGTTATGTATATGATAAACGTGAGCGGCGGGGGAAACAGAAGCGCCACCTTTACCATGAATATTCTGCAGCATTTAGACAGCCTGCTGAAGGGCGAATTAATGAAAAGGACTGTACTCATAAACGGCTCTTCGGGGGGTATGCTGGGGGCTGCATATTTCAGGGAATTATACAGGCAAAAATTAAATGGTAAAAATATAAACCTGATGGACAAATCGTATGTAAACGATATATCCAAAGACTTGCTGAACCCGCTTTTTTCATCGTTTGTAACCAGGGATCTTACTGCACCGGCGCAGCGGTTTTTTGTAGGTCCCTACAGTTATATAAAAGACCGCGGATATTCATTTGAACAACGGTTTAACGATAACACACATGGTTATTTAAATTATCGTTTACGCGACTATGTGGGTCCGGAGGCAAGGGCCGAAATTCCGCTAATGTTTTTTAACTCCGTTATTACACGCGATGGAAGAAAATTACTGATCAGCACACATCCTGCCCGCTTCTTTATGAAAATAAATTACAGCGACGAGGTAAAGGTGAGCGCCGATCCTGATATTGTTGATTATGTATCATTTTTTGAAAATCAAAACCCTTATAACCTGCGCATATTGTCGGCGCTTAGAATGAATGCTACCTTTCCTTATATTCTGCCCAATGTATGGCTGCCTTCTACACCAGTAGTAGATGTAATGGATGCAGGCTTACGCGATAATTTTGGCATTGAAAATACGCTGCGGTTTATTGAAGTTTTTAAGGACTGGCTGAAAAAAAATACCAGTAAGGTGGTCATTTTGCAGATAAGGGACCGGCCGGTGATCAATTGGGAAAATCCCGAAACAAAACCCACCGTTTTAAGCTGGCTTACCCAGCCGCTAACGCTGCTGCAAAATAACTGGTTCAGAATACAGGATTACTACCAGGCCGACCAGATCAGTTATGCCAACGAAGCCTATTCGGATAGTTTATACCGCATCAGTTTTCAATATGCACCCGCAAAAAAAGACGCCAATGCTTCCCTCAGTTTTCATTTGACCACCTCAGAAAAACAAGATATTGCACGGGCGATCAATGATACATTTAACCAGGTGTCGTTTAAAAGATTGCTTAAGATAACTAAGCCAAAAGAAGGGAAACCTGGCACTGCTAACAAAAAATAAAGGCCGTAGTAAGTAGGAATGAATGTGCCTGAATTATTTACCGAATTGCCTTAAATGATGGTCTGTATGTTTGTAGGCCATAATCCCAATTTCTTCTATTGACATTTTACCAAAAAAGTCATGTATAAACCCGGCATTTGAATAATTCGCATATTCTTTAATTGATGAAATCCATTTGCTTTTTTCAGACACTATATCTCCATTGGTCTCTTTTATTTTCAACCAATTGGTAGTAGGTACATTTTTATCAAATGGCTTATCAGTTTTTATCATTTTCCGTAAAACCATTTTTCCAAATATCCTTCCAATAAATTGCCGTTTGTAAACAGGGTTATTTTTGCCTAAAACCCATTCGTCCCAATTAGAACAATGTTTTATCATTTGGTAAACATTCATTTTTCCCCATTGCCGGGCACTTGTTTCATTAACTAAATTTATTCTGCCAATGAGTTCATCTCTCCATGTTTTGTCAAATATTGATTTCATTTTGTTAGATGTTGATTTAAAAAAATAAAAATAGGTCTAACCGGCATTTGGCTCTTATATAAGTACGCTTTTATTTTGAGATGCAAGTGTTCATTATAGTGCTGCCGTTGAAGGTGATAATACACTGAGAATGCCGATAACGGTTAAAAAATATTCTTCTGCAAGTTTCTATCAAAAAGGGGTGGATGCATTTGGATTTTTGCTATAATACTCTGGATAAGTCTCTTGCCTGCCACGCTTCGGATACCTGCCCTTAAGTTGTCCCGAAAATCGCATAGGCGTCAACTTAAGAATTCAATAATATCGCTAAAACCTTTACCAGGCAATAGTTTGACGCGAATGAGTTCGAAAAAAGACTTAAAAATTGATTTAAGTTTATCCACGGGAAATTATGCGGAAAAAGCTTCCATAAAAAGATGCGGTACAAGGGAGTGACACAACCGGAGCAGAATAGAAGCCTGCTGTTCGTTCAAAAAAAAAAATCAAATTAAGTGGACGTCTATGCGAAAATCGGGAATATCACGTTGCAACGGCGAAGCTGCAACACAGGCAACGGGGAAAAATTTTCTTTTCTTTATAGTTGAATGTGAAAAAGGAGTTATACCGCAAAACGACAAGAAACTTCTTCTTTTATTTGGTACCCGCCGAAAACTTAGCCTTCCGGTTGTTGGCCGTTGTTGCAAAATAAACGATCAATCAAAAAACAGTCAGCGCACCAATGCCCCCGGGCACCATATTGCGTATTGGCCTCAATAGAGCCGGTTATCACATTGGCGATGCCGGTGCTTCTATCAGCAATGCAGGCAATGCCGGAAACAACAGTAACTAATAGTGTGCAAAGCCCGTAAGACCCGGCCAAAAGCCTGTTATTTAAATAGTTGTTTCCATCCCAATTAGCATTTAGTTTAAATTTTCATTCCTGAGATGTCTCAAAATAACAATGCTGCAAACTATTGAGAGAATAGTGAAGGTGGGTATTATAAAGATTACAGGAATTACATTATATCCCAACATTGACATTGCTATTACTTTAGCGGTTAGTGCTGTCATTAGCACCGAAAGAAAAATGAAGTAAACAGGGCAAAGCAGGTAACCCAAAGGTTTTTTGCGAATAAATAGAATGGCTGCAATGAAAGCAGAAGGTAATAGAATCCCTAGATCCAACCCCTGCACAATAAGCGTGGTATAATGTTCTGTCTGTACAGGAACTACGGTTCCGTTGAGCAGCGGGGGTACTACAATGTTAAGCCATAACATGGCAATGGCAACAGCGGTAAAAATGAGATAACCGCCAGTAACCTTTACAGGCGTCTTACTGCTAAACCAAAACGGCAGCTTATGCGTATCAAATGAAAGCAGCGTAATCAGGAAGGAAAAAAAGGACAGACCCACCAATAAAAAATATCCAATAAACATAGCATTATACATGCCCATGACAGTATAAAAAAGATAGGTCACTAAAAAATAGCCAAACGTACCAGCGAGAATTAACCGTGCTCTTACTGACCCATTTAGTGACATAAAAAAGGAAATCAGCATTAGCGGAATGCCAATGAATAACGTGACATAATCCTGCGCAATCCCCTGCGGCGCCACTTCGGCCGACATATCTTTATAAAGCCCCTTGCCATAAATTGTTACCATTCTTCCCCTTATAGATTTATATTGATAACTACCTGCACCTTCATTTGAAAATATTCCTAATGAAGCTGCTGCCATTGAAATAAGTGTTATCAAAATGACTAAAATGGTCAGCGACTTTTTATGTTGCATGCTATAGCTCTTTAGGACGTTGGTATTTTGGAAATAGCCACGTTAGCAAAAAAATTAAAAAAACGGTAGTGGCTGTAGCGGGTTGCATCCATGAAACGTAACCGATAATACTTACCTGGGCGGCAAGCCAAAGCAGCACGATAGCGCCGCAAACAAAAGAAGCTTTGCGTGCCTCTTTGTGCCGGCTTAAGACAGCAATTGTTGCGATAAGAGCTGAGCCGCCAACAACAATTAAAAGAAAAAGGCCGGGTATAAAATAATTTGGGAAGGGACTTCCTTTAAGCCATGCTACCGGTATACCCTTTGCGCCAGCTACGCCGTAATAGCCTCCGGCAAAGGCATTTAAAGCAAGCAGTGCCAGCAAAGAGCCCAAAGCATATCGGAGAAACTTTTCGATGGATTTTGATGTTTGCATCTCTTCTTATTTAGAATTAATGGAGGATGACTCAGTTTTGTAAAATTAAGATGGCATTAATGATGAAATGACGACTTGTGTTAGGAGCGATCATGATTGTAATCAGTAGCGAGCCGACGCCGGAAAATCGGCAATGTGTGCCGCTATCCCAATAGAATGAAACGGGCATGGCTAATCAGCTAGCCGGTTTACTTTCTGTCGATCCTTATGATGAGTGCTTGCAAAATATCTTAATGACGTTGCGGGTTTTCTTTGTAGCGCCGCCGTTGCAGATGATAACACACTGAAATGCCGATACGGTTAAAAAATATTCTTCTACAAGTTTCTATGAAAGAGTGGTGGTATGAGTTTGGTTTGTTGTCTTTTTACAAACTACCATTACCCCAAAGCTAAAAAGTGGGCTCTGCACTTTTGAAACCCTTTACAAAAAGGCTCCCAAAGTTTCAATCAATTCCGCTTGCTATGTATCGGGACTTAAATCGCACTGCTGCGAAATAGGCACGTTGAGAATTTGCCAAAACCATGTCGCGGCACTGCGTTTAAGCCCTATTTGTTGCATGCCATACGTTATCTATGGTGGCTTAACAATAAAATTACTCCCTCATTTTGTGCGATAGATAGTTGTTTGATAAGTTACTTTAATATTTGAAAAATTACATCATGATCTATTATGCTTAATAATGTGAGCCATTACTTCCAATGCAGAATTTAATGCCATTTCTTCCCCTTCATTACCTTCAAACGTGTCAAACTGTACGATGTCAGAAAAATCAATCTTAGTTTCTTTTTGTAATGACATGATGCTGCATTGGAACTCTTTGAACTCAGTATTCTGGTCTAAATCAAGCTGTTCAAAATCTACATCGTTGACCAATTCAACCTGCGACAATTTGAAGGCCGTTGCCTTTAAATCCCCATTATCGGTAAGCCAGAGTACAATTTTATAAAAGTCCATGGGAACCTGAATACCCCTGAATACAGGGTCATCTTCTTTAAATATTGGGCCATTAAAAACAGTAATTTTTGATGTTTTACCTTTCTCAACTATAGCACCACTTTCTAATACCACCTTTTCTAAAATACCCCACAATCCTTTACTTCCACTTTGGTTAATTTTTGCTACCTGCGGACAAGCATTTGTGTACATACAGGTCAGGTCTGCATTTCGTTTTGCATCTTCCGGTGTACGACCCCAATTTGCATCCTCCCTGCGGCTCATATGGCCACGGTCAAAGCCACTGCCTCTATAGTAAGTATCATCTAACTGTATGTTAAAACTAAGTCTCGTATCCCGAAGCCAAACATCTTTACGAGCAGTAGTGTCTTTTCTTTTTTTAGAGTCGCCATCAACATTTATCCCACTTATAATTGGCATCATTCTAACGGAATGAAAGATGGTACTGTAAGTATAATATTTTAAAACCAAGCTATCAGTGCCGCCAACTTTAGCAATGAATTTTTTAATGGACTGCTGTGGTTGGGGTAATGGAATATCAAAGTTGCTCCCCAAAAATCTTGACTGATACCCTTTACAGGCAGAGAAGTCTGTAGTTTCTTCCAGCTTCTTAATTTCTTCTAACAATAATTCTTCATCAGTAAATACAACAGATGATTTTTCAATTTGCTTTACTGCTACGGGATGGCCGCCCTGATTAATGGTAATATTAAAAACTCCGTTCTTTTCAACTAAAAAAGCAGGAAAAGAAATATTTACGCTGTTAGTGAGACTATCTGATTCCATATCTGAATTGTTTAAATTATTGGTTAATGAAGATATTTTTTCAGAAGTTGGCTTACTTTGAGGAAAATTCTCTTTACGAACGGGTTTAATTTTTAAGCCATTTAATATTTGCTTATTAGGAAAGTTTGAAAACAAGTCTTTTAGAATTACACTTATCCTTATGCCTTCATTCGCATCCCAAACGACTTTTGAAGCATCTATTTTGCCATTGATTTTCGGAATAACTTTTCCATCTTTATCTATGTATTTACCAGCTTCGTTTTTTCTCCCAATCCCCATGTGATGGAGGGCTACGACTTGCCATTGGTCATTAAACACCGGACTTCCACTACTACCGGGTGCAGTATCTGTTTGATACCAAATTGAAGTGGGAGTAATTTTTACAAATAGGTTTTCACGAATGGAAAGCTGCATATAATCACCGTCAGGATGATGGATAATATTCAAGGCTTCCTCTTCTTCGGTACCTAATTTACCGAGTGCCGGGTCAAGAAAAATATAACCAATGTCATTAATGCTTTTATTACCAGATATATCTGAAGGACTGACTGCGACAAAGCAATAATCCAATTCTTTATTTGAATGATAAAATATTTCGCTTTGCAGTTTGAATGAAACAGGTCTTTCAGGATTTCCTAAAGTATCATATTCATAAAAAAATTGAATTTCACTATCAGCCACTTCGCTAATTGATTTGAATACATGCCAATTGGTCAACAATAAATTTTCGGCTACCATAAAGCCAGTTGCAAAACCAATATTCCTGTTTCCTTGCTTTATTGCTATTCTTCCAACTTTTTGTTTTGCATGTCTTATTAGTTCAACAAAGTTGCTGTAAACTGAATCATTATTACCAATGGCTCTCTCAAAAGCAAAATCAACAGGCTCTTGTTTGATAGCCTCCAACATTTCTTTCCTTTTGATAAGATTTTCATCTGTACCAAGGATGTTGCCTTTTGTTACTTCCGGCAGGACATCTGCGATAAGTGCTTCATCGCTGAAATCAGAAAATGTTTCTCTGACTGGCTTTTCCTGTAAAGCAGAGAACCGTTTTGCAGATTCATCGAGTTGTTCAACTGAAATTAACATTGCTAAGAAAATTGAGTGTAACAAATCTAAATAAAAGTATATGAAATTACAATGGGTGTTTTAACGGTATTTGATAACCGAATAATTTAGTAACATTGAAGTATTAAATAAAAGAAACAGATTTTTGTCAAGCAATTTGTAATTGTAGAATTCCGCACGTATGGAATGCAACGTTTTGCATAGGCGAAGTACGAAGAATTCGGAGCTGGTCCTGCGCGGCCAATGCAGTTAAATTGAGAACGAAAATTACGTATTTCAGATAAAGACAAATCGGAGAGGGTCAAGTAGGCAAGGGCATTTCAACCCAAGCCGCTCACAGAACCGTGCTTGAAAGTCTCCCTTCACACAGCCTGCCCCGCCTTATGCCTATCGTGTGGACACATTCGTAAAGTCTTTTTTGCTCCATAGGAGCATCCTGTTTTTAGAAAAATACACGGTAGTGTCGGATTAAAGCTCCGTAGGTGCTTCCTGTTTTGATGAATTTAGGCGGCTCCTATGGAGCCTGGATGTTCGATTGATCTTATACTCTATAAACAGGTAGCCCCCATGGGGCTATTTTAAGACTATTGTAATAGAATTACATTGCTTGATTTTGAATAAAAAGCACTGCAAACGATGTGTCCACACGATAGGCCTTATGCGGGGGCTCTTCTCATTGAGCTATCGAAGATTCGACAGCACTAGTGGACTAACTTGATCGTCCAATCTTACAGTGGTTGTCGCTCTTAGCACAAACCAATGAGCTAAACCCTTCGATCCATCCCCATTACAGAAACTTCCCATAATTTTTGATTACAGCCCGCCCGGATGACCTGGTCGAACAGGCACCATGAAGTTGTTTTTATACTCCTCCCGCAAGCCGTATATGAGGGGTCTACCCTTATCTTTTATACAGCATTGACAAGGATTACTCCTTCTCATTCGTGACACACTCGAGCCCGAACTGAAGCTGATGGCGAACTACAGCTGAAGCTAACAAAGTCCGGCGATGCTCGCACAAAAACACATGTTAGAGGCAGGCAAATTTTGTCCACGGTGATGCTGTTATTTAAAACCATATTGTCTTTAAACTAAAGTGTCAATTTTGTCTGAACGTAAAATATGTATTGTCGAGTTTTTTAAATCAGTGAAGAAATATTGTTGGTCAGTATTGCCAATGAGTTTAAGAGCATCAATTGAAAACGAATGAAAGTTTGGTATTACTTTTTGGCTGACGGTGTATCTGTATTTAAGATTTTTTTGAATTAAACTGCTATGATATTTACCTCCCGCAAATGAAAATGCTGGAATGTAAATCAGTAGTCTAATTATATGGTGTCGTATGGTGTCGTTAGAGAATGTGTTTTTTGAAACAATCCAAGTCTGTCAAGTAAAACTGCAGGAACAATTGAAATTAGAAAACCAAACATAAACCAAGTGGAAGTGTTTATTTGTTTATATGAAAGAATACCAAGTAAAATCCAAATTATCAAAGCAATTGCGATACCAATTAGTGAATTTAATTTTTTACCTGTTGTAATCTGCCTGCCCCCACCACTTGGAAATACTTTGTCAATGCCGTAAGCAAACTCACTATAATTATACCAATAAAAATTGTCAGACCAAAAGTTAGAAATGGATATATGAAAGATTTAATTAAATCGGAAATGCCAATATATGCAAGCCCGTTTAAATTAAAAGTGTCCCAAAAAGCAACGTGATAAAGTCCACTACAAACAGTGAAATATGGGATTAGTAAAATTGAAACTGATTTAGAGATTCGCATATACGGCCTGCCCGGCTGTATTTGCGAAATACAAGAAGGTATCGCAGCCAGGGGTAGACGATGGTAGATTTCCCTTTACCAAATTATTAGCTTTAAAGGAGAAGGCGCTGGTCCTATTCCGCAACTTTTATTTATTGCCAGGCCTATGTGATTGACTAAGATGGCATTCCGGGCTTGTTTCGGAATCCCCTGGATTTCACAATGTTTTCCAGGCGATGCTGGAATAAATATAGAATGACGCTTTTAAAAGCGTTTTCAAAAAACGGATATGGACTCCTGTTTTCTTTTCAGATCAGCCCGCAATCCATGATCGGCAGGCGGTTTACAAATATCAACCCCGCCTGCAACTTCTGAAAAGAAATGGGGAACGAAGGGAAAATCACCGCGGTTATGGCAATGCTTTTTGCATACATACACTATTTTCAACACCTGCATACTGCCCGTAGTTGTCTATGTTACTGTAGCCTGCTTTTTTATAAAGTTGTATTGCCTCGGGTTGTCTTAAGCCTGTTTCGAGCAGGCAGGTTTTATATCCCAATTCATACGCCCAATTTTCGAGGCTGGTCAGTATTTGCAATGCATAGCCCTTGCCACGCTGTTCAGGTGTTACATACATTCTTTTTATCTCTACAACCAGCGGACCGTACTCTTTAAAAGCCCCGCAACCTATTGCCTCGTTGTTTTTGAACAAGACCACTGCGTTTTTTATTTTATCTATTTTGTTGAATTGAGCATAAAAGGTGTGGTCATCACCATCGCGGGTAGCCAGGTCGGCATCCAGCAACTTTACCATTTTCTGAAAGGCCGGGTTGCTTGAATCGGTTCTTTCAAGTTTAACTATATCGGGCATATTTTTCATTTTTCAGGTGCATTTCAAATAGTCGCATTTTACAAGCGTTCGTTATTGCGAGTTTTGCGTTCCGATAGTTATCGGAAGCATAGCAATCGCCGGTAATTTGTCAACCTGATTATGTAGGGGACTGCTTCCCCGCCAGAAGAAGCGGGGCAGGCTGTGCCTGCAATGACACATTTTTTGTCTGATTGATTTAAAGTTCATCATAGTTATACGTACCAGCGGTTTTTCACGCAAAGACGCAAAGGAAAACCCACGCAAAGAACGCAAAGAAAAATCTTTGAATCATACAAATAAATACAATTATACATCCTTGCGTGAAGCTCTTGGCGGCTTTGCGTGAAAACATACCGACTTAAATATCCATTCAAATAAGGTACGCATTTTTACGAAGGGCCATATTTATAACGCTTAAAATGAGGGAAGATTTTGAATTAATAAACGATTTTATTAAAAGTGCATTTTGAAATTAGAGGCTTTATGCTATGTCATTTTCAAAGAACTTTTTTGGGAACCCAAAAATTAATCACTCGCAGTGACGAAGGGGTAAAATAGCTGAATTTTACTTTTCCGCTATACTCCAGCCGGTAAAGGGTTTTACTGTACCACAGGTAGGTGTGCCGTCTCGTCCTGTTCCGGCAACATTGGCCTGTAAAAACCAGCCTGGGTTCTTTTGGCAATGCTCAATCATTTGCCAGGTCATACCCGATAAAGGGACCTTTAACCGCCTCGTCCATATCGAATCTTTAGATCCCGCCATGGTGCCAATATCAATATACACAAAACGTTTGCCTGGCGGGCCTTGCACTTCCGGCCCCCTGAAATCAGGTTGTCCGTCTTTTGCCATCACCACCAAAACCTCCAATTTAAAAATAAGATCTGTACCCGCAGAAGGTTGCTTTTGTAGGGTTTCATATATCGAACCACTTCCTTTTTGAAGTCCAAAAACTGCACCCGGAGGCGGGATTTCCAAAACGATTTTTAATGACAATGCTGAATTCATAAATAAGTTTTTAACTCCTTTTGCCCGAAGGCTTTAATGCACTAATTTACCAATCTATTGTCTTCCTTTTTTGGTTCATCATCAAAATCTCACTTTATAGATCGTTTATGGAAACACCCATCCAGGTTACTTATCCTTCGCACCGATTGCTTTCGCTCGATTTTATGCGCGGGCTCATCATGGTATTATTGGCTTTGGAAAGCACCGGTTTATACGAACACCTTTACGATGCCACCGAAGGCATGTTTCTTCATCCATTTTTTGAGCAATTTTTTCACCACCCCTGGAACGGACTTCGCTTCTGGGATTTAATACAGCCAGGCTTTATGTTTATGGCCGGCACGGCTATGGCTTATTCGCTTACCAAACAACAACAGTATGGCGTATCGTGGTGGCAATCTTTTAAAAAGATACTCAGGCGGTGCGGCTGGCTTTTCTTTTTTGGGGTTCTGGATTACGCGGTAAGGCCAAAAGGATTATCGTTTGAATTGTGGGATGTTCTTACCCAGTTATCGTTTACCATCCTGGTAGCTTTTCTGCTTTTCCGGCTGCCAAATTTTGTGCAGGTGTTTGCTTGTATCGGCTTACTGCTACTGACTGAAATTTTATATCGCTATACCGGCATTCCGGGTTTCGACCAGCCATTTACCAACCAGCAAAACTTTGGAAATTATATGGACCTGGCGCTGATGAACAAAATCAACAAAGGCGGATGGGTTGCGATTAACTGTATTCCAACCGCGGTACATACCATTGCAGGATCGCTGGTGGGTAAATTGCTGCTTTCGGAAAGTAAAAGCAAAATTAAAACGGTGCTTGTTTGGGCAATCGTTGTATTTGCATTAGGGTACAGCATGGATGCCTTTAATATTACCCCCATCATTAAACGGATCGCAACTTCTTCGTTTACACTGGTTTCTTTGGGTTGGTGCCTGGTGACATTATCGGTTTGTTATTGGTGGATAGACGTGCGGAACCATAAAAAACACCTGCTGTTCTTTTTAGTGCTGGGCATGAATTCGCTTTTCATATACTTGTTTTTTGAGATTGTAGGCAGTCGCTGGTTTAACGGATTTGTTGCGGCTATTACGAATGGTGTAATGGGCATAGCAAACATGCCAGAAATGCTCAGCAGTATTATTACCTCTTTATGCATTTTTGCGCTGGAATGGCAGCTATGTTATTTCTTATACCGGCATAAGATTTTTTTGAAGGTGTAAGGTTGTTTGGGTGGAAGCTTGGACAAAACTCAGTTTTTCAATTTCCAGACACAGTCTGGTTTTTATTGCACATCCGTAGGCGCAGACTACGGATAGCACATGTTTCTGAAATGCTCAGCGGTATCATTACTCTATTATGCATTTTTGCGTTGGAATGGCAACTTTGTTATTTCTTATACCGGCATAAGATTTTTTTAAAGGTGTAAGGATAATTGGCTGTTTGAATGACGGCCTTGATAACGCTCAGTATTTCAATTTCCAGACACAGACTGGTTTTTATTGCACATCCGTAGCCGCAGACTTCGGATAGCACACGTTCCAGAAATGTTCAGCGCCATTATTATTTCATTATGCATTTTTGTGTTGGAATGGCAGCTTTGTTATTTCTTATACCGGCATAAGATTTTTTTGAAAGTGCGAATTCGAATGGCAAGGTGGCAAATGCACGCTGGCTTGTGAGCGAACGAAAACTAATTCAACCGTTTTTCAGTTTCCAGACACAGTCTGGTTTTTATTGCGCATCCGTAGTCGCAGACTACGGATAGCTATGGATTTTTGAGAGAAAGCCTGGATAGCAGAGTCATCCAAAAATCGCCGACTTCGAATAGCAACTCCAGATTATCCAATAAAAATCCCCGAGGTTCAGCTCGGGGATTTCATTCATAAAAAGGTACGGATCAATTAAGTGATGTCCCCCTGATAAATTTAATTGATGTTATACTTCTTCTTATACCGATCGTACAACTGGTGTTGCTTATTATCCAAACTTACTTCGCGGCCCTGGATAAATGCTTTTTCAACCAGGCTGCTTTTCATGTCTAATATATCGCCGTCGCTGATGACGATGTTGGCGTCTTTTCCTGCTTCCAGCGAGCCTGTTATATCATCTATGCCTAAAATTTTTGCTGCGTTTAAGGTGATGGCCTGTAACGCCTCTTCTTTGGTAAGACCATAGGTGGCGGCAGTGCCGGCATTGTAGCTGAGGTTGCGGTAACGGGTGGTTTCGTCTTCGTCGTTTAATGCAAACAGTACACCGGCCTTTTGTAAAGCTGCGGGTGTTTTATAGGGCTGGTCCACGTCGTCGTCATCCATGGTGGGCAGGCTGTGCTGCTGGTTCAGTATTACCGAAATATTATTTTGTTTTAAAAGTTCGGGTATCTGAAAGCTCTCGCTGCCCCCAACAATCACGACATCAAAACCAAAGTCTTTTACAAAATCGATTACTATCAGCATTTGTTTTACCTGGTCGGCATGAACGAACAATTTCTGTTTTTTATTGAACAATCCCTGTACCGCCTGCAATTTGAGGTTGGTGTATTTGTGATCGGCCTCGCCGGCATAAGCTTTTGCCTGTGTAAAAAACGATTTGATCTCCGCTACTTTTTCCTCCGCCATTTTTATAGGATCGCCCGCTGGCTCTGTGCCACCAATACGGCGTCTGCTACCCCGGCGCGCCATAAAGCTGGGCATGTTTATATGGATAGCGCCATCCATTTTGTATGCGGCATCTTCCCAGTTCCACGCATCGGTTTGCACCACCGACGACGATCCGCTGATGGTGCCGCCCTGCGGCGTAACGCCAATCAACAAAATTCCCTGCGCCTTTAGGACATTAATAAACTTGCTGTCAGAATTATAGGCTACAATCGACCGAACGCTGGGGTTAAGGTCGCCCAGTTCTGTAAAATCGTTGCTGCCGCGAACGCCGCTGCCTATTTCTTTTAAACCAATATCGCTGGTCGGTAAAATAAGACCGGGATATACCTGCTTGCCTTTAGCATCAACCACTTTGGCCCCGCTGGCGGGCGTTATGTTGGCGCCCACATTTACAATTTTGCCATTGTTTACTTCTATGGTTCCGTTTTCAATTACGGTGCCGTTGCCAACATGTATTGTTCCGTTGGTGATAAACATGCGGCCTTTAAATTCTTTGGCAGGATAAACGCTTTCCTGCGCTGTAACTATGCTCATGCCTGCCAGAAGAAAGCCGATTGTATAAAAGAATTGTTTCATGTTAAAAGCCCCCAACCCCTGAAGGGGAGTTAGCTCCTAAACCCTTAAAGGGAAGTTGATAGGAGTTGCCCCTGGGGGTTAATTTGATTTATTAATGTTGTTTATTGAATGAAGTGATGCGGTACACGAGTGCGACGCAACGATGCTTAATCGCTGGTCAACCGTCTGGTTCATAAAAATTCTTCTTCGATGCATTGTTTTCACATTTCGTGTTTAGTGTTTCACCAGCCTAATCTGCTTCTATAATATTCAGTCTTTCGCCATGCTCGTGGTCGCCGCAGTTTTGCAAAACCTGTACCGATGGTTCGGCCGGCCTTGTTGGCGCACCCGACTTTTTCTCACCCATCATTTTTTGAATAAGGCGGTTACACTCGGCGGCAATAGCCTTGCGTTGTTCTGCATCTTTCTGCCGGTCGAAGTACACAATACCATCCACAATGGTCTTTTCGGCTTTGGCATATATACTTAATGGATTGGCGCTCCATAGTACAAGATCGGCGTCTTTACCCACCTTAATACTGCCCACCTTGTCCTGCACATGCAGGGCTTTGGCGGGATTAAGCGTTACCATTTTAAAAGCCTCATCTTCGGTCAATCCACCGTTGCGAACACTTTTGGCTGCTTCCTGGTTAAGACGGCGGGCCATTTCGGCATGAGGTTTTAGGTGACGAACGGCAAGAGATAGAACAAACGTTGGTGTACCGATAGCTATAGGAACACCCTAGTACAATTTATGAAGCACTGGCGGCGTAGGTTATCAATTTTCGTGGGACTTTGGCGACCCGGGCGACAAAGTCGCACAATTCACAAAAGAGCGACAAGGCCGGCAGCACAAACAACCATCAAAAAAACTACCGTCGTGCAAAACAAAAACATATTAGAGCCGATTAACCATACATGACATTCAACCAAGACCCTGAACCAACAGACTGCGACCTGATAAAATCCCTTCTTTTGCGGAGTGGCTGGGTCATACAAAACAAAGGTCAAATTAATATGAAAGCAGGTTTTGGTGTTGCGGCAACAGCGCAGAAAAATATTTAATGTAGAAATTCTGGAAAAAGTAAAAATTCCTCTTCCACCACTCAAAGAACAACACGCCATCCTCCAGACCATCGAAAGCCACCTGAGTGAAGCCGATAAAATGGAAGAAAGCATAACCCAAAGCGTGCAGCAGTCCGAGGTTTTGAGGCCGAGTATTTTAAAGAAAGCGTTTGAGGGGAGGTTAGTATAGTTGTAGATCATTTAAATTTGAGACCTTTATATTTTGGATCAGTAAACTGTATTAATAAACACTTATGCAAATAGATCGAATACGTCTTAAGGACTTCAGGCAATTTGACGACCGCGAGTTCTTATTCAATCCACGTTTCAACGTATTAATAGGAGAGAACGGAAGTGGAAAAACTACCATTCTCGAAGCACTGGCTGTCGGCATTAATTCTTACATTTCGGTAATAGAAGGAAGGAATGTTCGTCCTATTCGGAAAGAAGATATTCGCTATGTTTCCTTTAAACACAGTATTGAGAAGAAATTAGAAACGGCAATTTCTTTTCAGGGGCATTTGGATAGAAGTTCAATATCTTGGTCAATAGGTAAACCCTATAAAAATTGGGGTTTTATGCGAATGAACGATACTGAAATTAAGCAATTGGCAAAACATTATATGGAGGATTTGGCTGAAAACGGGGGTGAAAATATTATCCTTCCATTGTTTAATTATTTGGGATCTGGAAGACTTTGGACAGAATCAACCGAAAAAGTTAAAGCATTTCCAAAAGGGTCTCGTTTGGAAGGATACAGGAATTGTTTAAGTTCCAAAGGCTCATTTAAAAAATTTGTTGAATGGTTTCGAACGATGGAGTTGTCGGCTTTACAAGAAAATGATTCTGCAAAGCATAAAGCCCAACTAGTAAAAAGAACAGTATCAAAATTTATTGAGGGTTGGGAAACTATATTTTATAGTTTCGAGGATGAAATGCTAATGGCAACAAGAGGCGGAGGTAAAAATCTGCAAAACCTTCCTTTCAACTATCTTAGCGATGGGCAAAGAAATATGATTGGTGTTGTTGCCGATATAACATATCGATGTGCACTTTTAAATCCAAAATATGGTCTTGCTGCTGCATCAATTACTCCGGGAGTTGTATTAATTGATGAACTAGACCTGCATCTACATCCCAATTGGCAAAAAAGCATTGTTAACAAATTGAAAGAAGCTTTTCCTAATATTCAATTCATTGTTACAACTCATTCTCCTTTTATTGTTCAATCTTTAAGAAATGACGAATTAATTGATCTGGAAGGTAAGAATTTGGACACTGATTATTTCAGAAAGAGTATAGAAGAAATCGCAGCTGAAGAAATGGGAGTTAGAGATGTGCAAAGGAGCCAAAAATTTGAAGAAATGGAAAATGTCGCTTCTAAGTATTTCTCCCTTATTAAACAGGGCAGAAATGGAGAAATCTCTAAGGAATTGAAGCATAAATTAGATGAACTGCAAGAGTTATATAGTGAAGACCCTGCTTTTGTAGCTCTTTTGAGAGCTGAAAGAGACAAAGCTAATATTGATTAAATGCGTCCAGTAAATAAATCTGTTTGGCCGGAAGATCCTCCTGGCACAAGAAAAATCTATTCTCGTTTCCAGGTCATCCGAAATACTCACGTCAAGATAAACGATGGGAATATAGAATGGGTACTTTCGACCTTGCGATGCGTTATTTGATTGACTATCAACAAGGTGATATAAAAATTAAGACTATTGTTGATTTAGCAATTTCCAG
>JBBRCW010000066.1:0-22798 GCA_038204535.1 Chitinophagales bacterium
AATTATGTAAACAACATTTACGCGATTTACAAAAAGCCAATATGGATAACCGAGTTTAATGCAAACAAGAACACCACCTCTGCCACTCACGAAGCATTTATACAACTGGCATTGCCATGGCTGGAAGCACAGAATTTTGTAGAGCGGTATGCCTATTTCTTTCCTCCAGCATTGCCTCCGGTAGATGGCAATGGCGACGTGACACCCATTGGTATGGCTTATAGAGACTTTGTTTCAACCCCGGCCATTAAAAGCAATTTCGATAACAAGGAAAAAATTGCCGAAGACAACGCGGGAACCGGCACGCCGGGAGTTAGTACCTTTTACGAAGCCGAAGATGCTGTTTTAACCGGCGCAACCAAGACCAATTGTGTGAGGGCCTCGGGCGGTGTTATGGTGAGTGCTGTAACCGGCACCAACAACGTCTTATTTTCGAATGTAACGGCAACCGAAGCGGGGGATTATATACTTGATGTGGCCTATTTTGCTGCTTCAGCACGTACCCTTACCGTTACAATAAATAATGGGGCGCCCCAGGTGGTTCCAATCGCGGCTAGCGGAAGCTGGTGTTACCAGGGCGGTTCGCCGGGCAGTTTTAAAATAACAGTGGCATTGCAACAAGGTGCCAACGCTATTGAATTTACCGATGCGCCCATTCTTGATATGATTGGCGTGGCAAAAGCGGGCGGATCGCTGCCTGTATCGCTTGTGAGTTTTACGGGCCAGGCAAAAGACAATGCTATACACCTGTCGTGGCAAACCGCGCAGGAGGTGAACAATGATTATTTTGAGATTCTTCGTTCATCCGATGCAAGAAATTTTACTGTAATAACCTCCATAAAGGGTGCTGGTACTTCGTTTCTGCCACAGTCATACAGCTGCGGGGATTACGACCCGCTTTCGGGATTGAACTATTACCAGTTAAAACAATTTGACAAAGATGGAAGGGCAACTTCTTTTAAAACAATAGCTGTTGATTTTACGAGGTTGCAGCAGCCCCAAATGAAGCTGGTGTCGGTGTCAGCAGATGAGATACATCTGAATATTGTTGCCGACAGGATTGATAAAGGTTTTGTAACTGTTACGCTGGTTGATGGAAAGGTACTTTACCGCAGCAATGTAACATTGCAAAGCGGTACAAACCAGTTGAAGCTGCATTTAAAAGGTCAATCACAAGGTGTGCGCATTATAACCATGAGGTCGGCAACAGGAATTAAAAGCATTAAAGTGATGCAATAGGTAAATTACCGGCCACTTAATGTCAGCAATTGTTTTTATGTTTGGGTTCACGTTGCAAAAGCTATAAAGCGTCCCATACCTTATCGTAAATAACCAATAATAAAATTATAGATCAAACATGACAGCCATATCATTTTCATATCGCCGGCTTTTAAGTTGTATTGTCATCCTGCCCCTGTTGTGCTTAGGCCAACCTGCAAAAAAAGCTTTTGTCAGCAAACCCAACATCATCTTCATTTATGCCGACGACCTTGGTTATGGCGATATTGGAGCCTATGGCGCCACCGCTATCAAAACGCCAAATATGGATCGCATTACTCATGGCGGTATAAAATTTACCAACGGGTATGCTACTTCCTCTACGTGTACGCCCAGCCGTTATGGGTTGTTAACCGGCACGTACCCCTGGCGTAATAAGGATGCCAGGATACTTCCGGGTACTGCGCCGTTGTTAATTGCTACCAACCAAATGACTATTCCCAAAATGCTAAAGCAAAGCGGCTATCATACCGGCATTGTTGGCAAATGGCATTTGGGTTTGGGAGATGGCAATACCAATTGGAATAGGCATATCTCACCCGGTCCCAACGAGGTGGGATTTGACTATAGCTTTATACTGGCTGCTACGCAAGACAGGGTGCCTACCGTATATATCAAAAATGGCAATGTCGTAGGCCTGGACCCTAAAGACCCAATATCTGTGGATTACGATAAAAATTTTGAAGGAGAACCTACAGCCATAGATCATCCTGAAATGTTGAAAATGAAATGGCACCATGGGCATAACAACAGCATAGTAAACGGCATTCCCCGAATTGGTTTTATGAAAGGGGGCCAGGCCGCCAAATGGAATGATGAGACCATGGCCGACGTGTTTTTAGAAGAAGCGCAACATTATATTCAAATCAATAAACAAAAACCATTTTTCTTGTATTATGCCTTGCAGCAGCCACACGTACCACGTACACCAAGTCCCCGATTTGTGGGCACCACCGGTTTAGGTCCGCGAGGCGATGTGATTGCCGAAGCTGACTGGTGTGTAGGTGAACTGCTTAAAACATTGGAAAAAGAGGGGCTGATGGAGAATACGCTCATTGTTTTATCGAGCGATAACGGCCCCGTACTAAACGACGGGTACTATGATGATGCTGTAGAAAAACTGGGCAATCATAAACCAGCAGGCCCATTACGTGGTGGCAAGTACAGCCTGTTTGAGGCTGGCACACGGGTGCCATTTGTTACCTATTGGCAGGGCCATATAAAGCCCGCTGTCTCCGATGCAATGGTATGCCAGGTAGATTTGCTTTCGTCGCTTGCTGCGTTGGTAAAAAGCGAAATAAAAGGACCGGATAGCAAGAACCTCATGGGTGTTTTTTTGGGTAAAAGCAAAATAGGTCGGGAAGAACTGGTTATAGAAGCCACCTCTAAAACAGCCTTGCGGAAAGGCAACTGGGTATTAATTCCACCTTACAAAGGCCCGGCGATAAATCGGGAAGTAAATATTGAAGTGGGCAATAGTAGCGAGTGGCAACTATACAACATTAGTAACGATCTTAGACAACAGCATAACCTGGCAAAAACCAACCGGGGTAAATTGAAAGAGATGATTGCTGCTTTTGAAAAAATCAGGGGTAAAGGTTATACAGAAGTGAGCCAATTGAAACTGGAATAGAAACACTGCTAAGCAGCGGTTTGCATAAATTCATACCCGTCGATATTAGCAAAGCAATTATAGCCGTCATGCTGAATTTATTTCAGCATCCCCTGGAAAACGGGAACCGCAGAGACTGAGTGACACAGCGGGTCACGGAGGGAAACTTAAAAGGGATCCCTTCCCGATCAAAATCGGGATCGGGATGTCAGAACAACCAGAGACGTCATTTTAGAGCCGTCAATGAGAGCCGTTATGCTGAATTTATTTCAGCATCCCCTGGAAAAGGGAACCATAGTGGTAGAGCGACACAGCCATTCATGGAGCGAAACTGAAAAGGGATCCCTTCCCGATCAAAATCGGGATCGGGATGACAGAACAACCAGAGCCGTCATTTTAGAGCCGTCAATGAGAGCCGTCATGCTGAATTTATTTCAGCATCCCCTGGAAAACGGGAACCATAGTGGTAGAGCGACACAGCCATTCATGGAGCGACACTGAAAAGGGATCCCTTCCCGATCAAAATCGGGATCGGGATGACATAGCATCGAAATGCTTACAAGGGAGTTCCGGTGTCGATAAACAGGAGAGAAAGTTCGGGATTGATCTGCTTTGCCGCCCCTTCCCATTTAGGAGAAGGGGAAAGGGGGGTGAGGCTTCAGCATCTCCCTGGAAAACATCTTGCAACAGACAAGAGATGCCGGTTTAGGCCTGGCATGGCGCACTATACGGGCACCCTTAATAACTGCTAATACCCACTTTATTATGTACATAATGGTTTTCTGTTGCCTCCTTCAGCATGAACATCGCAAGGTCTGCTGCGGTAATTTCGCCGTTATTCGGCTCGGGCAAATAATTTTTGCGGGTATGGTAACGGCCCGTTATTTCATTCGTGGTTATAGTGGGTGCACAAACAAACGTACAGTCGAGGGCGCTTTGCTCTAAATAAGTGAACGCCTGTAAATGTTCTTTCCCTACAGGTATTAAATCTTCAGGATAATCGGAAGTGTCAATGTTCAGCGTCACTTCATCGGCATTTAAAACAGCTGTGTTTCCTAACGCCACTATTCTTTTTAAACCCGCACCTTCCATTTGGTTAATTATGTTTTTAAGACCAAACGATCGTGCTTTATCTTCTCCGTTGAAAGCACCCCCTAAAACTGACAACACAATGTCGCAGCCTTTTACGGCATGGTACACCTGCTCTGCGTCAAAAACATAGCCTTTTATGGTTAACAGATTTTGGTTAGTCAAATCCTGGTCAATTAGTTTGGTGACATTTCTTCCAAATGCCCTTACCGAAAAATTTTTTGCCAATGCCTGGTTAACAATGTGTTTACCTACTGTGCCGGTAGCGCCAAATACAGTTATGGTCATATTTTTTAATTTAAAAGGATCGTTTAATTTAAATTCCTTCTATACAAATTAATTTTTTTCTTTCAGTTTTAAAAATGAGCCGCCATTACCAGTCATAAAAAAAGCATCCTGCTTTTTGCAGAATGCTAATAAATTATTCGCATTTTCAAATTACATCACCTGTTCCTTTATTTCATCCATATTAATACCTGAATGACTTTCGTCGTAAACACATTCGCCGTTTTTGATAATCAAAATCTGAGGGCTTTCGTGATAGACTTTAAATTCGTCCTCAATTTTAGATGAGATATTGCGGTTGGCAATCAGGTCTAAAAAATAAAAATCAGCTCCGTCGGGAAATGCTTTTCTTTCAAGCCGGTTTTTGGCCATCGAACTTACACTGCAGCGGGTGCTGTGTTTAAAAATAACCTGGGGTTTTGTATTCGAGTTTTGTTTGATCTCCTCCAGTTGCTGGTCACTGGTTAAATTTATCCAATTCATGAGTAGCTTAATAAATGAAAAGTAAAGTTAGCCGTGCAAATCTATACAATTTAAGCAGCAACATTTACTTATGCCCTAAAATACCTTGGGTTATGCGACGGGCAGTCTCCGCGGCGTGAAGTAGCACAGGAAGATAATATACCGGCGAAAAATACCACCATTAAAATTGCGATGAATGTCTTTCTCATAGTTTAATCAATTAACTAATAAACGGTTACTTTGCACAGATTATTTCAAAGATAATAATATTAATGAAAGTTCACTTTATCTCCATTGGCGGCAGCGTGATGCACCAATTGGCCATTGCACTTAAAAAAAAGGGTTACAAGGTTACCGGAACAGATGATGAAATATTTGAACCCAGCCGAACAAATCTCGAAAAAGAAGGATTGCTACCCAAACACATTGGTTGGAGTGCCGACATGATAACGACTGATTTAGAAGCGGTTATCTTAGGCATGCATGCCAAAAGTGATAATCCCGAAATTATCAGGGCAAGGGAATTAAACCTGCCGGTATATAGTTTTCCCGAATATATATACCAGGAAAGTATAGAGAAACAGCGGGTGGTAGTGGGCGGCAGCCATGGAAAAACAACCACCACGGCCATGATAATGCACGTGTTAAAATATGCCCAAAAACAGTTTGATTACCTGGTTGGGGCCCGTCTTAAAGGGTTTGATCAATCGGTGCAGGTAACAAATGCACCGCTAATTATATGCGAGGGAGACGAATACCCGGCGAGTGCAATTGAACGCCGGCCCAAGTTTCACTTCCTTTTTCCGCACATAGCCATATTGACCGGCATAGCCTGGGATCATATTAATATTTTTACCACTTTTGAAAATTACCTGGAGCAGTTTGCCATCTTTATTAACAAGATTGAACCGGGTGGCTTATTGATCTATAACCAAAGCGATGAGGTGTTGAATAAGCTGGTAAACGATCATCATCGCACTGATATCCGCTATCAACCCTATACATTACCCGGCCATTCAATTGCGAATGGAAAAACCAATATTACGCTGCAGGGTGTTACCGGTACCATCAGCGTTTTTGGTGACCATAATCTTTTAAACCTGCATGCCGCGTATTACGCTTGCCTTGAACTGGGTATTGCAACCAAACTGTTTGTTGAAGCAATAGCTGGTTTTGAAGGCGCTGCCCGCAGGCTGGAGCTGGTTGCATCAAACGGACATACAAATATTTACCGCGACTTTGCCCATGCCCCCAGTAAAGTAAAAGCTACCATTGAAGCCGTAAAGCATCAATATCCTGAACGGAAATTATTGGCGGTGGTCGAACTGCATACCTTCAGCAGTTTAAGCACGCAGTTTATGCAGGAATATAACGGCACTATGAAGCAAGCCGATGAAGCATTGGTGTTTTATGCCGATCATGCCCTTGAATTAAAAAGGTTGCCACCACTACCTATTCAGGAGGTGATAGATGGATTTAATAAACCCGGATTATTTGTGGCTACCAATAAAGATAGCTTGCACGAATGGCTGAATAAACAAGACTATAACAATTGTAACCTGCTGTTAATGAGCAGCGGCAATTTTGATGGATTAGATATTGTTAAGTTTGCACAGGAAAAAATTGAAAATATAGGGTAGTTATTCAATTGCAAAAACCCCTTTACCAATATTTTGAAATATTTTTAACCCAAATTCTCATAAGTAATGCCCACAACTACCCCCGCTATTAAGTTGAAATTAATCAGGCCTATTGCATTTATCGACCTGGAAACCACTGGTACCAACCTGGCCACCGATCGAATTGTTGAACTGGCAGTAGTAAGGGTATCGCCCGATGGTACAAAGACTGTAAAGAGAAAACTCATCAATCCGTTAATGCCAATACCACAGGCTTCGGCCGATATACATGGCATAACCGACGAAATGATAAAGGATGCCCCAACCTTTAAACTAGTGGCCAACGAAGTAAAACAGTTTATAGAAAATTGCGACCTGGCTGGCTATAACAGCAACCGGTTTGATATACCCATGCTGGTAGAAGAATTTTTACGTGCAGGTATGGAATTTACTATAGACGGCCGTAAACTTTTGGATGTGCAAAGGGTTTTTCATTTAATGGAACAACGCACGTTAAGCGCTGCCTATAAATTTTATTGCGCAAAAATATTGGAAGGCGCCCATGGAGCCGAAGCCGATGCTGCAGCCACGTTCGAGATTTTGTGTGCCCAGGTAGAACGTTACCCCCAAATTGGTGTTACAGTAGAAGACATCTGTAAATTTTGTGGTGAGGAAGACATGGTTGATTTTGCCCGCAGATTGGTAAAAGTTAATAACGTAGAGGTGTTTAATTTTGGTAAGCATAAAGGACGGCCCGTAACCGATGTTTTAAAATCGGAGCCTCAATATTACGATTGGATGATGAAAGGCGATTTTCCCATGCACACCAAGCAAAAGATGACGGAAATATTCAATCGTTCGTTGTTAAAGAAAGTTTAATAGAAATAACATCATACCAAACACTTGAGCAGTAAGAAGTATTATTGTATTTTCGGCTTACCTGTAATTCATTGTAATTTTTAATTGGAAAAAATAGTCATAATACCAACCTATAATGAGAAAGATAACATTGCAAATATTCTGCATGCTATTTTCTCGCTTAACCAGGACTTTCATGTTTTGGTGATAGACGATGGATCGCCCGATGGTACCGCGGCTATTGTTAAAGACCTGCAGGAGGTTTATCCCGGCATATTATTTTTAGAAGAAAGATTTGGTAAGCTGGGCCTGGGTACGGCTTATATTCATGGCTTTAAGTGGGGCATCGATCATGAGTATGAGTATATATTTGAGATGGATGCCGACTTTTCTCATAATCCAAAAGACCTGCAGCGTTTATACCTTGCCTGCAAAAAAGACGGGGCAGATGTTGCGGTTGGCAGCCGTTATGTGCCGGGTGGTAAAGTCGATAACTGGCCCTGGGACAGAAGGTTTTACTCAAAGGGCGGTGCGCTGTACACACGCATAATTACCTGGATGCCGGTGCACGACCCCACTGCTGGTTTTGTTTGCTATAAAAAAGATGTGCTGCAAACCATCAACCTAAGCGAGATAAAGTTTGTGGGGTATGCTTTTCAGATAGAAATGAAATTTGCCGCCTGGAAACTGGGATTCAAAATTAAAGAAGTGCCTATTACTTTTATAGACCGCCAGTTGGGCACCTCAAAAATGAATAAGGGCATTTTAAAAGAAGGGGTTTTAGGAGTGCTTAAGATACAATGGCAGAGCCTTTTTAAAAACTACCGCAACCGCGTAAAATCCAACGAGCCGGTTTCCGCTTAATCATTATTTGCATTTATATGAAGAATAAAATAAGTATTCTGTGCCTTATCAGTTGCCTGTTTATGGCTGGTTGTTTTGAAGTGGAAGAACAAACGACTTTCAAAACGGCCGATAGCGGCAATTTTACGTTATTGGTTGATATGGGTAAATTATTTGCGCAGTTAAAAAAGTTTGGAGGTGCCGAGCAGTTAGAGGGCATAGATGCGAAAGACAGCCTGGTGTATTTTAAAGATATTTTGGAAAAAGATACGGTACTAACCGCTGCCGAAAAGAATGCATTGAACGGGGGGCATATAAGAATGCATTTTAATGCGGGTGATGATGAAATGAAGGCCGAATTTTCAGCGCCGTTTAAAACGGTGTCTGACCTTGCTATCGTAAGAACCGCCTTGTTTAAATTGATTGCCAACACGGGCAAAACTAGTTTGCCTGGTATGCAAAATGAAGTATCGGGCGGGCCCGATTTATCAATAATAGATGTAAACAGCTATGGTTTTGCCTTTACTGCCAGCAAGGGAAATATTGCCAATGTTATAACAGATAGTGTAAGTTTAAAAGAAAAGATCGACAACGATTCTATGATGCAGCAGGTAAAAATGATAGCCCCGTTAATGGGCATTTCCTCGCCTTATAAAAGGGTTTTTAATTTTACTACCCCGGTAAAAGGATTTAAGGCCGAAAACAGTAAACTTAGTGCCGATAAAAAAACGCTTACGATTACCAACGACTTTTTCGATCTCTTCGAAAATCCAAAGTCGTTTGAATACTACGTCAATTTTTAGTTGAAATGTCATTAACTCAGGGTATTCGTCATCCTGAGCTCGTCTCAGGATCCCTTGAACAATTGCAAGATAAACTACAGGGGATGCTAAAATAAATTCAGCATGACGGCTCGTTTATAATGAATTCCATTATTAAAATTAATGACATTGCTAAGGGTTACGTCATCCTGAGCTCGTCTCAGGATCCCCTGAACAATTGCCAGATAAACTACAGGGGATGCTGAAATAAATTCAGCATGACGGCTCGTTTAAAATGAATTCCATTATTAAAATTAATGACATTGCTAAGGGTTATCGTCATCCTGAGCTCGTCTCAGGATCCCTTGAACAATTGCCAGATAAACTGCAGGGGATGCTGAAATAAATTCAGCATGACGGCTCGTTTATAATGAATTCCATTGCTTTTAAATGCTTATTTCTTGTAATAATGAGCTTGAGTCAGGTCATAAGTTTCAATGACCATTATCACTTCTATAATGCCGAAAATTTTATTACTTTATTGAAAAGTAAAGGTTTGTATGAAAAGCATTCTTGTACCCGTCGATTTTTCCGAAAACTCATTTTTCCGAAATTCCGGTAATGGCGGTATCCGAAGATTTTTCAATTGGGCAAATGCACACCATTCTTTATGCAACCAGAACCTTTGAAAAAGATAAGTTTCTGTTGAGAAACATAATAGAATTGGCCAGGATTTTTGGCGCTTCGGTACACCTGGCTGTCTTTCCGGATAATGAAGATGCCGGGGTGGCAGATCACATTGACAATGCGCTTCAATTAAAAGCGTATATTGATTTTTTAAAGAAATTGTACCCTGATGTAAAGTTTATGGGCAGGGTGCTTCATGGCGAACAGTTTGAAGAAAGGGTGAATGAATATGACCAAAATAGGGAGATAGACTTAATTGTTTTAATCACCTATCCGAAAGGTTTTTGGGAAAACCTGCTGAAGGGCAGTGTAACAAAAAAAAATAGCATGCCACTCTAAAATTCCGGTGCTGGCTATACCTGCCGCACCGGTTTATGAAGGTTAATTGATAGCTGGTTGAAATAAGAGTTTATTAAAATAAAAAGTATGAAAAAATTTTTGGGTGTATTTGATGGTTTTAAAATGTCGAAAAGCACGCTGGGCTATAGTATTCAAATAGCCAGGGAGGCCAATGCGCACCTGGTGGGTGTTTTTTTGGATGAATTTATTTACAGGAGTTATAACGTGTACAACGTATTGAAGTCAGTTGAAAACCCCTACGATGAAATAAAGAGATTAGACGAACGCGATAAGCAGAAAAGAGATGCTTCGGTGGCGTTATTCGAAAAGGCTTGTCAGGAGGCCGGCATTACTTTTTCGGTTCATCGCGATAAAAATATTGCCCTGCAGGAACTGAAACATGAAAGCATGTTTGCCGACCTGATCATTATTAACGAAAATGAAACCTTTAATAAAAAGAAAGAGGCATTGCCCACTGCTTTTATAAAAGACCTTTTGGGCGATGTTCAATGCCCGGTAATGTTGGTACCAGCGGCGTATAGGCCCATCGATAAGATTTTGCTGCTCTATGATGGCGGCCCTTCTGCTTTATATGCCATAAAAATGTTCAGTTACCTTTTTAATAACATGCTCAACCTGCCGGTAGAGGTGTATTCTGTTAAAGAAGCGGATAAAAAAGGCAATCACCTGCCTGATAATAAGCTGATGAAAGAATTTATTAAGAGGCATTTTCCACAGGCAACCTATGCCCTGGTAAAAGGAGATGCCGAGCAACTGATCGTTTCGCATTTACGCCAGCACAAAGAAAACGAAATGGTGGTATTGGGCGCCTATCGTCGCAGCGAGCTTTCGCGTTGGTTTAAGACGAGCATGGCCGACATTTTAATGAAAGAGCTGGAGACTCCGCTTTTCATCGCACATAATTAAATAATGGCACAAATTGCGACCTTCTGCCGTTTGCCGGAGGCATTTTTTTTATAAGCGCAAAAAGAGATTCGTTTTCTTTTTTTCTTTAATCATCGCTCATTTTTAAACGCATGGAAGGTCTTTTAATAAATATTGCGGGATTTTTGGCATGTGCGGCAGTAATAGTTTACAGCGGATCAAAGCTGTCGTATTACGGCGATCAGATAGCCGAACTAACCGGCCTTGGCCGTGCATGGATTGGCTTGATCTTAATGGCTTCCGTAACCTCGCTGCCCGAATTAATAACTGGTATTAGCGCGGTTGCTATTGTAAAAGATCCTGACCTGGCGGCAGGCGACATTTTTGGAAGCTGCGTGTTTAACCTGCTGATATTATCGGTTTTGGATGCAAGAATGAAAAACCCCCTGTTTTCGGCTGTAAAACAAAGCCATATTGTGGCGTCCATATTTGGTATTATTTTATTGGTAGTGGCCGCAACGGCCATTTTTATGGCAAATGAATTGCCCACGATACTTTGGATGAGCAGCTTCACCTTTCTGCTGTTCTTCGTTTATGCTATTGCTATGTACGGCATATTTACGTATGAAAAAACGGCGTTGGAACAAGTTGTACCCGAGCCTAAACCGGTATCAATTAATGCACCTGATTTTAAAAAAACAATCTGGGGTTATGGTCTTAATGCCTTGATCGTTTTGGGCGGAGCTATTTTTCTGCCCTATTTTGGTGAAAATATCGCGCAGGAATCCGGGCTGGGAAGTTCTTTTTTTGGAACCCTTTTTGTCGCGGCTGCAACATCGTTGCCAGAGCTGGTGGTATCGTTTGCCGCGTTACGAATTGGCGCGGCCGACATGGCTGTGGGCAACCTGTTAGGGAGTAATATATTCAACATTTTTATTCTGGGGGTGGATGATATTTTTTACCGGGAAGGATCACTCTACAAGGATATCTCGCCTTCTCATATGCTTTCTATTTTTGTAACCATCATTATGTCGGCAATTGTTGGATTAAGCCTTATGTTTAAACCTAAGAAAAAGAGGTTATGGTTACTCAGCATCGATACTTTTATTATTGTGCTGCTGTACCTTGTGCTAATCACTTATCTTTTTAATAAAAAATAGTCTTTAAATGAAGTGGTACCGTTTAAGTATTAAAGAAGTGCTGGATCAGATTGGCGGAACTAAGAAAGGCCTGACCGATCATGAAGTAGAAGACAGAATAATAAAATATGGAAAAAACGAACTGGTAGAAGGAAAGAAGAAAAGTATTGCCGCCATGTTGCTGGCCCAGTTTGCCGATGTAATGATTTTAATATTATTGGCAGCCGCGGTCATCAGCGGTTTTATTGGCGACCTTACCGATACCATTGTTATTCTAATCATCGTATTGTTAAATGCATTGGTTGGGTTTATTCAGGAATATCGTGCGGAGAAAGCCATGCAGGCTTTAAAACAAATGTCAATTACGCAGGCCAAGGTATTGCGCAACGGCGTTGTCAGTTGGCTGCCTGCAACAGATTTAGTGCCCGGCGATTGGGTAATGCTGGAAGCAGGGAATTCAGTACCAGCCGATCTGAGAATCACAGAATCCATCAACCTTAAAATAGAAGAAGCGGCTTTAACCGGCGAAGCTTATGGTGCTGAAAAAACCAGTCAGCCAATTACCCGGCAGGACGTAGCAATAGGCGACCAGGAGAACATGGCTTTCAAGGGCACCTATGTAACCTATGGCAGGGGAAGCGGGGTTGTGGTGGCGACCGGTATGCAGACCGAATTGGGCCGTATTGCCGCCATGCTGCAACAGGATGAATCGCAGACGCCACTGCAGCAGCGGATGGCTGCCTTTGGCAAAAAACTAAGCGTGCTGGTGCTGATATTATGTATCATTTTTTTTGTAGCCGGCTGGTTAAGGGGCGAAGAACTGGTGAAGATGGTTTTAACGAGTATTTCGCTGGCGGTAGCGGCCATACCCGAAGCGCTTCCTGCGGTGATAACTATTTCGTTGGCGCTTGCCGCCAAACGGATGATAAAATTTAACAGCCTGATTCGAAAACTGCCTGCCGTTGAAACCCTTGGCTCTGTCACTTTTATCTGTACCGATAAAACCGGAACGCTCACAAAAAATAAAATGAGCGTGGAGCATGTTTTTGTAAATGATAAGCTAATAGACCGGCAGCAACTCAAAGACGTTAAGGATAATGAAACCGTTAATTTATTGCTGCATGCATTTATATTGAATAATGATGCCGAACAGGATGGTGATGAGAAAATGAAAGGCGATCCCACCGAGATCGCCCTGCTTGAAACAGGCCTTGAGCAAAACATTAAAACGGACACGTGGCCGCGAGTTAATGAAATAGCTTTTGATTCGGAGCGAAAGCTGATGACCACCTTTCATTCGTTTAACAATAAAATTATTTCGTTCACCAAAGGTGCCCCCGACGTTTTATTGCATAGGTGTGCCGATGCTGATGAAAGCCGGTTGCAACAACAAGTAGATACGATGGCTGAAGAGGGACAGCGGATACTGGGTTTTGCCTATCGCTATTGGGATAGCGTGCCCGATAACCCTAACAGTAAAGATCACGAACAAGGTCTTACTTTTTTGGGGCTGGCGGGCATGATCGATCCTCCAAGAGAAGAGGTGTTTGATGCGGTGCAGCAATGCAAAACTGCCGGCATTGTACCAGTAATGATTACCGGCGATCACCCGCTGACTGCAAAAACAATTGCCGGCAGAATAGGTATTATCAGCAGCGAAAACGATTTGGTAGTTACCGGAAAGCAATTGGCTGCAATGGACGAGGACACTTTTTTGAGCAAGGTGGAAAAGATAAGGGTGTATGCCCGTGTTTCGCCCGAGCAAAAACTGCAAATCGTAAAAACGTTACAGAACAAGGGCCATTTTGTAGCCATGACGGGCGATGGGGTAAACGACGCCCCCAGTCTTAAACGCGCCAATATTGGTATAGCCATGGGCATAACAGGTACCGATGTATCGAAAGAGGCGGCGCATATGATATTGATGGACGATAACTTTTCAACCATCATAAAGGCGGTGAAGGAGGGAAGAAGGATATACGACAACATTCTTAAATTTATTAAATACCTGATGACCACCAATTCGGGCGAGCTATGGACATTGCTGCTGGGGCCTCTTTTCGGGTTGCCCATAGCCTTATTGCCCATACATATTTTGTGGATCAATTTGGTGTCTGATGGTTTGCCGGCGATCGCGCTTTCGTTTGAAAAAGCGGAGGACGACATTATGACCAGGCCGCCCCGGCCACCCCAGGAAAATGTATTTAGTAACGGCCGCGGCTTTGAAATGATTTGGGTGGGGCTTTTAATGGGGGCAGTTGCTTTAATTGCGCAGGCCTGGGCCATTAATAACGGGCTTCATTGGCAAACCATTGTTTTTAATGTGCTTTGTTTGTGCCAGATGGGCAACGTGCTGGCCATACGATCAGAAAAGCGATCATTTTTTAGCGCGGATATTTTTTCGAACAAACTACTGATAGCGGCGGTACTGATTGCTTTTGGTCTGCAGGCTATAGTTACCTATGTACCGGCAATGCAACCGATCTTTAAAACAGAATCGTTAACCCTTTTCGAATTTTTAATAGTTGGCGCAGCTTCATCTGTTATATTTTTTGCAGTAGAAATAAAGAAGGCTATTGTTAGGAAGGTGAGTGGTGAGTAGGCAGTAGTGAGTAGGCAGAAGGCAGAAGTGACTAGTGACTAGTGAGTGGTGAGTGGTGAGTGGTGAGTGGTGAGTGGGCAGTAGGCAGTAGTGAGTAGGCAGAAGGCAGTAGGCAGTAGTGAGTGGTGAGAAGTGAATAGTGAATAATGAATGGTTAATGAATAAGCATCCCTGGCTCTATTGACAGTGTAGGGTGAGTCTGTCATTCCGACGAAGGAGGAATCCCTATCGAGAACATCTATAAAAAACGGAATTTTAACGCTTACAAAAGCATCATTGTAAAAATTTTTAGGCATCCTTTGTATTGATTAAACAACATATAAACAAGTTTTCGTCAGTCCGGCCAAGGAGGTGGATTTAACTATGTCATTGGAAAACAGAATGGATTCCCCGAAGTAAAAAATGATCCCACCTTTGTCGCATTGGCGTCAACTTAATTTGTTTTTTTTGAATTGAATTGCAGGTTTTTATTCTGATCCGGTTGGCCGCCTGGCTGAACATTTATTTGGACGGATATTTATTTATTTAGTTCCGATTTTCCGGAACTCACTTATCGTGCTTATACCGTGCAGCAAATTGTTCCATTGCACCATTCGTTCCTGAAGGTGATGATACGGAACCGCGTGGATGGCGTAATTGCAGTGATCACCAAGAATACATGGAAAGATAATACATAATTTACAATTTTTTCTACCAACCATATGTTCCTAAGGAACATGTAGGGCCATGACAATTTTCAGCTTCGATCTTTGATTTCCTCCGCTCAACTAAAGTTTAGGTTCAGTTTTTAAAGTAGGAATGTAATCGCCGAATCGTCCCATAGGGACGACTGGTTAATAAAAAATATCAACTGCGAATTTTCTTTAGCGTTCCAGCGGAACGCCTCGTGCTTGTACAAGAACGCCCATCGCTATTTGCACCATTCGTTCTGGTAAAAATTAAAGAATTATTACAAAGATTTCTGGTAATGTTTTACGAGCAAAGTTTAAAGGCGACAACAGGTTGGTAGAAATTGAGGTGAAGGAAGCGCTCATAAAAAGATGCGGCAGATGGGTGTTCCGGAAAAGCGGAATTGATTTAACAAGACGAAGGTCAAGGGAAAACCTACTGTTTGTACCCAAAAAAATTCACTAAGTTGACGCCAATGCTCCTATGTCGGGAGGAAAGCATGACGGCTCCCGATACATCCTTTATAAAAAATCTCCTGTTAGAAAAACATCAACTCACCACTGACTACTCACAACTCACCACTCACAATTCACAACTCACCACTCACAACTCACCACTCACAACTCACCATTCACAACTCACCACTCACCCACTCACAACTCCTCATACCCCGCGGTTATCTTTTGCCAGCTTGTTTTACGAATAGTACCCATTACCAGCCAGGTGGCGGTTAACGATAGCGCTGCCAATAGTAGAATGACCCATGTAAAACTGTATAACAGGTAATGGACAAGGCCAATGGTGGCAGGTATCATGAGGGTGAAAGCGCCCCTTATAAAAGCCCCGCTTTTTTTGGCGTTGGACTGACTTACCGAAAAGGGTAATTGCTTCAGGTTTACATAGGCAATCAGCGAACTGATTAATACCTGGTTGCATAATCCCAGCAGCAGGTTTGGTATTACGGATGGACCTATAATAGAAATGGCCGGGATTGCTATCAGCACCAGTATAGGCAGGTAGAACTTGATGAGTACAGAAAGAAAGGCGCCGGTAAGCAACTGGCCTGGCGGATTAATCGGCGTAACAAAGTAGATCCATGCAGCTTTATATTTATCTGAAAAACTTATTTGGGCAATGGCCATGATGAGCATAAAACTGCTGAAGTAAAGAATGGAGATCAGCAGAATTTTTCCTTCGCGGGTTTGTTCGTGCAACGAGTAAAAGGTGAACCTGTGCGAATTATAGATCAGCACCACCGCGTACACCAGCAGATATCCAAACCCGGGGTAAACTTTCATTTTAAAATCTTTGCTTCTGCCGGTCATTTTCCAGCAAAATAAAAAGGCCATTCGCTCTGCGCCATTTCGGGTAAATATTTTTGCCAGGCCATTTACATAGGGGGATGCAGCAGGCCTGGCTATGCTTCCTTTTTTAATCGCTGTGGTTTCGGAACTGCTGCCCGAGATTTGCGAGAGCTTTTGGTTAAAAGAGGGCGCAAAATATTTCACTACGATCCAGACACTAAAAATAGGTACCGCAAAACTTATTATGAGCGCCAGCAACCACTCCGGTTGAAAATCTTTTCCTGCTAACAACTGCCATCCGCCGGCAAACCAATAAGGGGGCGCAAGCCATATCCATTTGCTGGCAGAGATATCGTAACCCTTGAGCGATACTTTGTCAACCATTTGCGGCACTACCTGGTAACTGCCATAAATAAGTATGGCAAATATTATTTGAAAATAACTGATGACGGACTGAAATTTTTGAGGCGTGGTTACGCGTAAGATAAATATGTACAGTGCATTGATAAGGAAAATGGTGAGCAGTGTGGCCAGTAATATCATGATGAGTAAAACAAGCGATCCCCAGGCGTTGTACTTTATCCAGACAAAGATGATACCGGGCAACGACATGGGTAATACCAGCTTGCTAATATGTATGGTTATATGCAGCAGCCTTGCTACTACCACGGTTCGGTCGCTGACGGGTTTGGGCAGTATAATGTAATTGTCGCGCACATCAATCAGCACCGAGGTAAAATCGGTGATAAGGGTAGAGGCCAGCATAAAAATAAAAAGTGCAAAATAGAAGGTAAGATGGGTTACATAGTTTTTACCTACAAAAAAGCCAATCAAAAAGAAACTACCCAGCAAACCGGTTAACAGCATGGTGCCGAGCGTGGCCGATGACACCGGCTTTTCCTTTTTCTTTTGCCGGGCTTGCTGAAACGTATTGGGGCGCCGGTCATCCATCATTAATTTAACGGTTAATATAGACCTCAGATGAAACACGTTTACACCCAGCCTTTCGTAAAAACGTGCAGGCAGCAAAACAAGGGAAAGTAGAAATTTATTTAAGAAATTCATGCTTATGTTTTAGGCACCTTCTTTAAGCCAATTCAAAATAATTAGATAAATTGGGTGTCGTATTGTCAAAATCTGGCGGCCTAATCAAAGGCCCTGATCAGTTCTTCGGCCGCGTTGTCAATTCCTTCTTTACCGGTTATGCCGGCAAATATTCTTTCGAGGCTAAAGTTGCCTTGCTGCTGCTTTAGCTCTTCAAAGCTGCCATCGGCTACCACCTTGCCGTCGTTGATCAATACAATGCGGTCGCTTACTTTTTCCACCACATCCATCATGTGGCTGCAGTAGAAAATTGTCTTACCCTCTTTAGCCAGTTTGCTGATCAGTTCTTTTATAATGATCACGCTGTTGGCGTCCAGCCCGCTCAGGGGTTCATCCAGAATAATGATATCTGGGTTGTGCAGCAATCCCGAAGTGATCAGCACCTTCTGCTTCATCCCTTTGCTGAACGTGTCCATCCGCTGGTTAATATTCGCCTCCATGCCAAAAGCGCTCATCATTTTTATAATTCTTTCCCTGGCTGCATTTTCATTCATGCTGTATAGGTTGGCCATAAAACTTAAAAATTCCATGGGAGTAAGTACGTCGTATAACTCTGCCGATTCGGGCACATAACCTACCAGGCCCTTGGCTTTTTGAGGTTCAGTTTTCAGGTTGATGCCTTTTATAGAAACGTCGCCATCGTAGTCGTTTATAAGGCCGCAAAGAATTTTAACTGTGGTGCTTTTACCCGCACCATTCGGTCCAATGTAGCCGATCACCTGGCCGCTGTAAATGTCAATATTAATGCCTTTCAGCACCTGTTTGTCGCCGTAGTTTTTAAAAACATTCCTCAGGCTAATGACTGGTTCCATGATGGGGTGATTGTACATGCAATGTTCACTCATCCGCTGTTCTAAAACAATTTTTTAAAACAGTTTAGTGAAAATTTTGACCGATGGAGTAGGGAAGGTTGGAGAAAGCGGTGGTTTTGCGAGATTAAATTTTGTGGAACCGGCGTTGAGGTTTCATAGTATGATCGAGGCAATTATTAGAAAGAAGCTGTTATTATTCCAGCAATTTCAATTAAGCTTCACTGCGTCATGGTATAGCATACACCGAACAAGTATTTGCTATTGCAATTACAATTGGCTATTGGCTTTCTTCTTCAAGTATCTTTCGCCGAATATCCTTTCCTGTTCTTCTAAATTGTCGTAACAGTCTTTTCCTCTTGCCCCGACATAATTTTCTTTAAGCCATTTTGTAATTTTGTCAGTAAGATTCTTATAATCGATTGACTTGTCAAGCACAATGCCCTTGTTAGAGTACTTTAATTAATTCTTGTTTTGTAAATTTCAAGCTCTTCTTGTGAAAGCTCGTCCGAACCAACAAGGTGGTAATGCTTTTCAGTAGTAATTGCAATGCCTTGTTCCGTTAATTCAAATTCAAACAGAGCAATTGCACCGTTTGCCATAAACTGTGCGGCAATTGGTTTGCAAATAAGATTTGGAAACTTTGAAGAACCTACTGCAAAATCTTGTTCAATTTGTACAACTCCTAATTTGTCACTCCCTCCATTTGCCTGAACTGGTAAAATATAATGAACACCTCTTTTGTCAAGCCCGATATATATTTCATCAGTTTCAACCTGTCCCATATCTGGAACTGTTGTGCGTAGATGGTTTTGTATTGAATAGCAAGTTAAGCCGGTGAATATGTCTATAAGTCTATTATAGCGAACTTTTGCCAATAACGCTTGTTCGTCATTCATAGCATACTTACTAATTATACCCGGTGTTGCATCAGGAATTTTTGTTTCTGCTAAATGTTCAGTCGGCTTAAAATATGTTTGTTTAGTCAACACAATTTTATATAGAGCCCTTCCTACTGGTCGAATAATCCACTCAAAGCCGTCAGGGGCTTTCTTGATAATGTTATCAGGTAATGATGCTCTCTAACGGAATGAATAAAGAATATCACCAAGGTTTTTCGGAAGCTGAATTTGTAACTTTGCGGCAGTAGTGATAATCTCATCTCTCGTGAATGGAATTTCGGTAACACCTTTCTTATATGTTTTTAAAAATATTGCCTCAATTATTTGCGAATAACGATTTGCTTTAGCCATAATTTTTGTATGTGATTATCCACGCCACCGTAATATAACTACTTCTTCATTTAAATCGGTCTTTGTAGCAGTGGAGAATCTTGTTCTAAATAAATCGATCCGAACAAGTTCATAACCTAAAGTTTGGGCAATTTCTGCAATTAGATGTCCGGTTCTAATCATTACTCTTAAATATGATGCCTGGTCGCCTACAACGTAAGCTAAATAGGCTCCTGGTTTTAAGACAGTTTGTAATTCTATTAAATGTTTTGCTATTCCACCGAAGTATAATTTTGTTACTTTATGATATAGTCTTTCAAACCCGGAAGTTTTACCAAGTTCAATTCGGCGATTTTCAATTTCGTCAGAAATTCTCTGAATCTCTGGAAAGGATTTCACATATTCATCATCAGTATCGCCTTTATAAACACCTCTTGTATTAGAACGCAATAATGTTTTTTTAAACCTTTTTAGTTCGTCTTTACTATTTATAAAACCAAGCAAAACTGATTCAAGCCGGGTTGTTCTTGTATAGTCTTTTTCATTTGGATAAGGTGGTGACGTTATTACAGCCGATATTTTATGTCCATTTAATAATTCCTTTAAATTTCTCGAATCGCTCAGAATAGCTTTTGCTGCTACGTCCGTATTCAATGCTTTTGAATGTTCTATGTCTTTAGCAATTTTTAAAACCTGTTTAAACCAGGGAACGATTACAGGAGAATCAGTTTTTAACTTTCCCACTCCAACTTCAGGACCAAATCTGAGATTACTAAATTCGAAAACTGCCGATTTGGCTAAGGCAAGGCTGAGATATTTATGAAATGGTGTGTTCTTGTATTTATTTATTTTATCGAGTAAGGTCAGGCATTTATGAAGTGGTAATGGACTCAACGAATCCTTAAGCATTAACTTTTCTTGTTCAGTAGGTAACTGCCGCAATGATTTCGCTTCTAAATTTTTTAAAGAAGGAGTGTCGGTAATTCCTTGCTTTTCAATTTCACTATTTGTATGTTCCTTAATTTCTTTCGCAATATTTAGCAACGTTGTTGTGTCAATATGCCAATCAATTTTTACTGAACTGGCAAAATGAGCAAAAGGGTTGGCTTCAATTCCAATGGAAGGAATGTTTTGAAGTTTTGCTTCCACTAAAGTTGTCCCTGTTCCACAGAATGGGTCAAGTACAATGTCATTTTCACTCAGATTGAACTCTTTTAAATATTGTCTAACGAGATGGGGCGGGTAGGACAAAACAAACCTGTACCAATCATGAAATTCCTTGTCCGAAAAGTCGAGTTTATTTTTTACTGAGTTCTTGAGTTCGTATTCTGTAAATAGTGTCTGCAAGTTTATAGTCTTTAATGGCAAATCTAACTTTTTTCGCTGTCTTTTCGTTTATTGGGGGGTGACCAACAGATTTCAGCCAACTCAAAAATAACCAAATCCTCCACGCAATCGTAGTATGTTGAATAACATATTTTGGCATTGACCAAAGCGAATTATAATGAGGGTATATATTCCCGTAGCGCTGCATTATTTTTTGCTTTGCAGATAATATTACGGAAATACATGCGGTTTTCAACTTTCGGTATGGGTGCCATTTTTACTTATACTCCCCAAAAACCTCCCTCAGCACATCCGATATTTCGCCGAGTGTGCAGAGGTTTTCAACGGCCTCAATTACCAGTGGCATCAGATTGCGGCCATTGGTGGCGGCAGCTTTTATATCGGCCAGACAACGAACGACTTCCTGGTTATTTCGCCGGGCTTTCAGCTTGTTTATTTTGTCGGTCTGCACCTGCCGAATGCTGTCGTCTATCTTAAATGGAGGGATAGTGTTTTTCTCCTCCACTTCAAATTTGTTTACGCCAACAATTATCTTATCGCCACTTTCAATATTGCGCTGGTATTCATAAGCGCTTTTGGCAATTTCATCCTGCATAAAACCCTGTTCAATGGCGCTTACACTGCCACCCATAGCATCTATGCGGGCGATCATTTCGAGTGCCTTTTGTTCCACTTCGTTGGTGAGCGCCTCTACAAAATATGAACCGGCCAATGGATCGGCGGTATCGGCTATGCCGCTTTCATGGGCTACTATTTGCTGGGTGCGAAGGGCTATGCGGGCCGCTTCTTCGGTGGGCAGGCTCAGGGCTTCATCGTAGCCGTTGGTATGTAAACTTTGCGTGCCGCCTAATACTGCCGCCAGGGTTTGAATGGTTACCCGGCTAATATTGTTCATAGGTTGCTGCGCCGTTAAAGTGCTGCCGCCCGTTTGGGTGTGAAAACGCAGCATCATAGCCTTTGGATCGGTGGCGCCGAGGTCTTTCATCATGTGTGCCCACATACGTCGGGCCGCCCTGAATTTGGCTGCTTCTTCAAACAAATTATTGTGCGCATTAAAAAAGAAGGAGAGTCGTTTGCCAAAAACATTGATGTCTAATCCCTTGGCCAGCGCGGCCTGCACATACGCTTTACCATTACTTAATGTAAACGCAATTTCCTGCACGGCAGTGCTGCCCGCTTCGCGAATATGATAACCCGATATAGAGATCGTATTCCACCTGGGCAACTCTTTAGCGCACCATTCAAAAATGTCGATAATAATGCGCATACTGGGCTTGGGCGGGTAGATGTAAGTGCCCCTTGCCGCATACTCTTTTAAAATATCGTTTTGTATGGTGCCCGACAATTTAGAAAGATCGGCGCCTTGTTTTTTTGCCAGGGCAACATAAAATGCCAACAATATGAACCCCGTGGCATTAATGGTCATGCTGGTGCTTACATCCTGTAATTGAATGTCGGCAAAGAGCGTTTCCATGTCTTGCAGGCTGTCAATAGCCACGCCTACTTTTCCCACTTCACCTTCCGAAAGTTCATGGTCGCTATCGTAGCCAATTTGCGTTGGCAGATCGAAGGCTACGCTCAAACCACTTACGCCTTGCGACAATAGATAATGATACCGTTTGTTGCTTTCCTCTGCGGTTGAAAAGCCGGCATATTGCCGCATGGTCCATAATCGTCCGCGGTACATGTCGGGCTGAATGCCGCGGGTGAAAGGAAAAGAACCGGGATTTTCTGGATTGGGGGGAGAAGAACCGGGATGCTCTGGATTGGAGGGATTAGTCGGAGGTTTTGTCGGAGGATAATAAACGGGCTTAATTTCAATTCCGGAGTCGGTAAATATCTTCTTTATCATATCGGCGGGCGATTTTTCAGTT
>JBBRCW010000067.1:0-22737 GCA_038204535.1 Chitinophagales bacterium
CCTCACCTCGGCTGTCATAGTGGTAACCATTACCGATACACCGAGATTTAAAATTGTTTTGGAAACAATATCGCCATCCGGTGTTTTTAAAGTAACAAAACCTTTTTCGGCTTTATTAGGAACGATTAATAAAATCAGTTCGGACGTCTGGCTTAAAAAGCCTGACTGGGCAACAACGGCTCCTACAAAATTTATTTCAGTTACTTTATTTAGGTTATTGCCAAAAAAGCGTAAGGTATCGCCATGCTTCGCTCCTGTTGGACCAAAACTCAGCAATTCAATTTTGGATGATACATCCTGGTTTTTTTTACAGGCTGAAAATATTCCGATTGATAGCATAAAACACATCAATGGAAGCAATCGTATTTTAAATGTTTTATTCATTTTCTTAAATTTCTATGCTTTTATAATGTGTTTATTTGTTCACTTTTGGGACTACTCTAAAGTTATCGAAGCTGATATCGGCATCCCATTCACCGGGGCCCTGCACTAATAATCTTGTCCAGTACCCATTAGGATTTACTGTTGGTTTAACCGCATAACTGGCAACCACCTCTTCAAATGGAATGATAACCGTTTGCCATTTGCCCTTGGTATCAAAAGGAGGTTTCCATTGATAGGCATTGTTGTCTTCCGAGTTTGTACCCACATTAATTCTTATGATAGAATTGTTATAAGGTTTTATAGTATTAACCTCAAATTTCAGATTGTAATCTGCCGGGCTAAGAATAGCGGCATCGGGTACGTTTTTACTTTGCAACGGCATAGCAGAGGCGGGACCACCGGCAATTTCGTTCCAACTCCAACTGCCAAACACCTTTTTTACGCGTATGTAATTTCCATTGATCTTGGGTGGGTCACCTGCGGCGGGATTGGTAACCACATAACCTGAATTCCACCAACCTTCGTAAGGGTCGCTGCTGATAAAAATATTGCGGTTGTCTCTGAACCAAAAATTTGATTTGGTTTCGCCGAAATTTGTTTTAACGGTTATTGGACCGGGTTGGGCACCTGCAGGAATTCTGACCTGCACTATTTTATCGGTCACTGAAACCAGTTCGCCGGTTACTCCTCCGGTAAAAGTTACTGTTAAAGGGCTGTAGAAGAAGTCGCCATTAAGGGTAGCAACATCGCCTGTATTCACAAATTCGCTTGTTAGGCTGTTGACTGTTGGCTTGCTTATCTGCACTTTAAAATCGTACAGCAACGAATCGCGATTGGCAAAAACCAACTTCAACTTATTATTGATCTTAAGAGGAATGGGCGAAGGTACGTTTACAAGTATCGCAGTATTTGAAATGTACGTACTTGTTAAGTTGGCCTTCTGATCATTGAACCATGCCTCAACGGTATTTTGAAGGTTGTCGCCCACGATGGCTATAAGATTTCCCTGCTTTGCCCCTACCAACAACGAGTCAGAAGACGCCGGGTTGGTTATCCTAACATAATTAATGCGGGGAACGCCATTATTGGGCAGGTCGCCATTTTTATTGCACGATGATAAGATACCTGCAAGGCCCAGGGCTACAGTAAGTACCAGTATCGTTTTTTGTATAGTTTTCATTTGACTTGCAAAAAAGGTTATAAAAATAATTTGTGGTTATGGATAGTCTACTGAGGCTTTAGCCAAATTGGGCGCCTGTGTTTTTTCCTGCGCCGGTATTGGCAGCAGGAAGTTGCCCGAATTGGCATTGATCTTTCTATTGGTTGTAGCCCACGGTGTTTTCTTTATCGTCCACGAAGTAGGATTGGGAAATGCATCGGGAGTAATTTTATATAACCCTCTATCCTGCGAATTGAGAATGCTGTAAGCCTTTTGCGGATTATAATAGTGCAAACTTACCAGGTCGTACCAGCCCATTGCCTCCATTGCAAACTCCACAAATCTTTCCTTTAATATTATGTCAAGGGTTAGTGGTGTAGTTGCCCCGGTTATGGGATCGGTAGCCGTGCGGGCCGATAATCCCGACCGGGTGTGAACCGCATTATAATATTGCAGCGCTGTTGCATCGTTTGTGGTAGCACCATTGCCCAGTGTAGCTTCGGCATAAATCATGTATATCTCTGCCAAACGCTGCATATAGGTATTGTTGGGATAACGCTGGGGTACAAGGGCAAGGCCGCCTACATCATCAGGACGACCAATAATGTACTTTTTTATACTGGCAAAATTCACATCACCATTCACAAAGGGGAAAACCAGTTTTTGTTTTATTCCATTGAGTGTTTGCGTTATTTCAGGATAATATGCGCCGGGTATCATATAGGTAGCATGTAGCCTTTGATCGAGGGTGCGGCCTTGTAACATGGTATCGCCGGTTGGTGCAAAACCTTCGTACTGGCTCAACATCCACCAGGTAGCTCCTTTATCTCCTCCCCAGCCATCGCCGTTGGCAATGTCATTTCCATAATTAAAATATGATGGTGCGCTGTTGCCCACACCATACCCACCATCGCCGGTCGAAAACACCCACTGCAATTCAAACAACGATTCCTTGTTGTTATCGTAAGGATATTTAAACAGGTCGCCATAATTGGTAAGCAGACTTTTACCGCTGCTCTGAATAACCCTTTGTGCATAGTATTTTGCGCTGTCTAAAAAAGATTGATTGCGGTTAGTACCATTGGCCTCCACACCCGCCCTTGTAAGGTAGAACCTGGCCAGCATTCCCTCAGCCGACCATTTGGTTACTCTGCCGGTCTGTGCAGTCTCGGGCAAGTCTTCTGACACTGCACGCATCTCCCTGGTAATAAAACGCCAGATTGATTTGGAAGTGTTTTTATTGATGGTAGTATCGTTTAATAAAGCCAGGTTGTTTTCTATAACGGGCACATCGCCCCAGTTCATTGTAAGGTAGCGATAGGCAAGGGCCCTCATAAATCTTGCTTCGGCAATAGCTACTTTTTTTACCTGCGGCGAAACGGTTGGACCAGCATATTTATTAATGTTATTGATAGCAAGGTTGGCCTGGCCTACCACGTTAAAAAACGAACGCCACGCAGCCCCGTTTTCGGGGGTTACATCGGTTGTGTTAAACAACACATTGCCACGATCGTTATAGGCCGAAAAGGTGGTACCCGACCTAAAGTCGCCCAGGTTATACGACGCCTTGTCGTTGTAGTCGAACCAAACTTTGCTGTATAACAGCGCAGTGGCCGCCATAACCTGTTCGTCGTTTTGGTAAAAACTACCATCCACTATAGCATCGGTGGGGGGCTTTTCCAGAAATTCTCTTTTACATGCAGAAAGTAAAATGATTGGTAAAGCAAGCGCCGCCAAAAATTTCAAACTTTTTATTTTTATTTTCTTCATTGTTTGCTATTTTAAAAGTTAACACCTACGCTAAATGTGTATAGCGGAGTTAAAGGATAACGACCGAAATCAAGTCCGATGGCCTGATTGCCTGAATTGGCATTGCCGCCAACGTAAGATCCAATTTCAGGATCAAACCCTGAATATTTGGTTAATGTCACCAGGTTTTGAACACCGGCTGTGGCCCTTATACCCCTCACCAGTTTTTGTCTTGAAATAAGAGAAACCGGCAGGTTATAACTTAATGAAACATTCTTCAATCTTACAAACGACCCATCTTCAACCCACTTACTGCTGGTAGTATTGTAGTTGTTATCGTTGGCAATTTGCGAGTTGGTTATCCTGGGAACGTTGAAACCGGGATTCTTTATCATCGGGTTGCCATCTTTATCGGGGGTTAACTGTGCATAATTCATCGCATTCACCATAAAATTTCGGCTAACATTTACGTTATTGGCATTGCTGTTTACTTTGGCCAAATGATTATAAATATCGTTTCCAAATGTTCCCGTAATCAAAATACTCAGATCGAAATTATTGTAGGAGAACGAGTTGGTGAAGCCTCCAAATAATTTAGGCCAGGGATTGCCAATGTAGGTTTCGTCGCGAAAATCGATAATACCATCCGGAACACCATTAGGGCCGCTAATATCTTTGTATTTGGCATCTCCCACCCATACGCCGGTAGTAGCATTAGCGGGCAATCTTACGCCATTGTTATCTACCCTAACCGGGCTGTTTTTAATATCGTCGAGCGATTGAAATAAACCATCATACACATATCCACGAAACAACCAGGGTGCATTTCCAACTGCAGAACGTTGTGTCCAGTTATCAAGCCACCACGATGTACGGTCAACAAAGGCCGCATCGCTGTAAAACTTCTTAATGGTGGTTTGGAAATTTGAAAGGTTCAGGCTGCTTTCCCATCTAAAATCTTTGTTCTTAACATTAGTGGTATTTAAAGTAAAACTCCATCCCTTGGTTTGAAGTGCACCAATGTTTACTACCGGATTAGCTACCGATCCGGTTCCGCTGGTACCCATATACCATGGCAACGGGTTATCCATAATCAGGTTATTCGTATTCTTTACATAATAATCAAATTCAACCGATATTTTGTTTTTCAAAAAGCCCAGGTTCAAACCAATATTATTGGTTTTTGTTTCTTCCCATTTTAAACCGGGGTTGCCATAGCGGCCAGGTAAAAATCCGACACCTAAATCTGAAGGACCCGATCCGAGCGGCGAATAAATGCCCCCACTGCCCTGGTTACCGGTTACGCCGGTTTCAAGTCTAAGTTTTAGCTCGCTGATAGCAGGTATTTTAAAAAAATCCTCCTGCGAAACCCTCCAGGCTGCTGAAACTGAGGGGAAAGTACCCCACCTGTTTTCAGGGCCAAAATTTGAAGATCCGTCTTTTCTTATTGTGCCGGTTAACAGGTACCTGTTGTCGAAATTGTAATTTATCCTTCCGAGGTACGACTCCATAGCCCACGGACCAGAACCACCGCCGTTAGCAGCAGTAAGCGGAGAGCCCGCATTTAAGTCGAGCACATTATTGGTTAAAAAGCCCGACCGGGAGGCGCTGATATTTTGCCACACAGATGACTGCGACTCATGGCTGGCCATCAGCCCTACGTTGTGTTTTCCAAACTGCCTGTTGTATTCGAGCAATTCATTCCAGTTCCAGTAGGTGCTGTTGCTTGTATAATTGCTTAACGAAGCAGTGGTATTTACCGCCCAACCTATTGCATACGTTGGGTTATAATATATAGAATTAGAGTAGTTAATGCTGGTATTAAATGATGACCTAAGCGTTAGCCCTTTTGCAAGGTTTAATGCGATGTTTATTCCACCCAAAAATTGGCGTCTTTTAGCATTGTTGGTTCTTAAACTGGCAATAGCTATGGGGTTAACCGGCGCATATTGATTGGCGCCATTAATAACATCTCCACCACCCCAGGTACCATTCAGATTTTTAACCGGAATTTGCGGGGTCAGTCTTAGAGCATCAGATATTACGCCTTCCGAACTTGTGGTTAGCGTTTCCTTGGTCTCGTTAAAGCTTAAATTTGTTGCCACCGTTATCCATTCCCTGGGCTTGTTTTCGAGGTTAAGCCTAACACTATACCTGTCAAAGCCAGATCCAAGGGCAATACCGTCCTGGTTTAAGTATTCGCCCGATAAGTAATAAGTAGTGTTGTCTCCTCCACCGCTCAAACTTAACTGGTGTTTTTGCATACCGGCGTTATTAAACAATTCCTTCTGCCAGTCGGTTCCTTTACCTAACAAAGATGAATCTAAAAATTCAAGTGGAGTAGTACCGCCTGCCAGCACATGATATGCCTTAACCATTTGGGCGTATTGCTGCAGATTCATTACATCCATACGCTTTGGTGTGGTTTGCAGGTTGTATTGGTAGCCATAATTTAACTTTGCTTCGCCCGACTTACCGCGTTTAGTGGTAATAAGCAACACGCCGTTGGTAGCCCGGCTACCATAAATAGCTGTAGCCGACGGACCTTGCAATATTTGGATGTCTTCAATATCAGATGGATTTAAACCAGATAAAGGGTTGGAAGAATTTGTGGTTCCGCCGCCCTGCACCTGTACTCCATCAATAACATACAATGGTTCGGTATTTCCATTTATTGAGTTGATACCCCTGATATTAACGCTGATGCCACCACCGGGCTGACCTGAATTTTGAGTTATATATACACCTGCCGCACGGCCCTGAATGGCCTGTTCAACCGTCGTGTTAACGGTTCTGTCAATTTCCTTTGCGGTTACCGAAGTTTGCGCAGTGGTCAGGTTGGTTTTTTTGGCAGTGCCATATCCAACCACTACTATGTCGGTAAGTGCCGAAGCATTGGTGGAAAGCGACACTTCCAGCCGGTTACTACTGCCAATAACTACTTCTTTTGATTCCCTTCCAACAAAAGAAATGATCAGCGTTTTTCCGTTTGAGGGAACCACCAGTGAAAAACTTCCCCCTGCATTTGTTGATGTACTTACTGGTAGATTTTTAACTGTAATAGTAGCGCCTGCCAGCGGTTGGCCAGCTTCGTCTTTAACGGTTCCGGTTACCGTACGCCCCTGGGAGAAGGCACCCAAATAACCCAGCACGCAAATAAAAGTTGCGAATAATCTTCGGAAGAGATTTCTTTTCATAAGCAATAAATCATTTTGGTAAAAGTAGGAACTAAATTATCATCATTGTGATACTTTATTATCAATAAATATCAAGATTTATTATTTCTCATTTTAATTTTTTTGTGAAAGTTAGCATACACAATAGTTTCACAGTTTAGTGTGATCAATATTATTTTGATGAAATTTGAGTTTGACCGATGCTTATTTGTTTAATTTGTAGTCAAATCTTGCCCAATGAGCATTAAAATTCTAAGAGAAATTACGCCGCTAACGCCAAATGACTGTTTTACTGTGTTTTCGAGAACTAAAAACAAATTCGATTTTCCACTTCATACTCATGAAGAATTTGAATTGAATTTTATTGAAAATGCTCCCGGCGCCCGAAGGGTAATAGGTGATCATATTGAAGAAATTTCGGGACTGGAATTGGTATTAGTTGGCCCTAACCTGCAGCATGGCTGGTTTACACATAACTGTACAACCACCGATATAAAAGAAATTACCATTCAGTTTCATCGCGATCTTTTTGATGAAAAATTTCTGCAGCGCAACCAATTGAGTTTTATAAGGGCAATGTTTGAATTATCTTTCAGAGGTATTCTTTTTTCGCCTGAAGCCATTCTTTCTATAAAGCAACGATTAATTGATCTGCCCAAAAAAAGAGGATTTGATTCGGTGCTGGAACTAATATCCATTTTACACGACCTTTCGATATCCCGAAACCAAAAAGCCTTGTCCGATGCATCGTTCAGCAACCTGGAGACCTCTACCTATAACAGTCGCCGGGTAGAAAAGATTATGCAGTACCTTAACCAGAACTTTGATAAAAATGTTACCCTGTCAGAGGCCGCCAGGATCGCGTCCATGTCTGATGTTGCCTTTAGCCGGTTTTTTAAAATGCGTAGCGGCAAAACGTTTATAGATACGGTAAACGAAATAAGGCTGGGGCATGCATCGCGTTTGCTGATAGACACCACTCAAAGCATTACTGAAGTAGCCTATAAATGCGGCTTTAATAATATCTCCAACTTTAACCGCATATTTAAAAAGAAAAAAGATTGCACCCCAAAGGAATTCAGAGAGGACTATACCACCAGCGCAGGCGGCATCCGAACGTTTATATAAATCTATCCCCCTCCCCTTCCCCTTCGTCTACGCTCACCATTGTCTTCGGCTCCGCTCAGGCAACGGTACCCACTCCCTGAGCGTAGCCGAAGGGGAAGGGCTACACCACAAGCAAACTGCAGCCCCTTACATCGCTGGCGTCCATTCGGCCAACCACTTCAAAAGTATTGTCTTCATAAACAACACCCGCATCGTCGGTGGCAATAAAACTGCAGCTATCTATATTGGCAAGATCAATAATGTTTAAGATTCCTCGGCCGCTGCCAGACACCTTCAAGGGATCATCCTCCTCTCTAACCAGCACCTTCATCCACGGAACTGTTTTATATGTTCCCTCTCCTTTGCTATACGCCTGCGACAACAATTCGGTCATGCCATATTCTGAATGCACTTCGGTTATACCTAATTGTGTTTTCAAAATTTCATGCACCTCCCGCCTTATCATTTCTCTTTTTCGGCCCTTCATACCGCCGGTCTCCATTATTACGGTATGTTTTAGTTTCATGGGATGAGCCGCAGCAAAATCAAGCAGGGCGAAGGTTACGCCAATGATCATGGTTTTTTGACCGAGGGTTTCCAGTTGTTCAATTACTGCGGCCAGCTTATTAAAATCGTACAGGTAAAAACCGCTCTGGGCATGATTTGAAAGTTTGATTAGTTTATCGACCATGGTAACCAGCGATGAGCCATGCCTTTCAAGGTAGGAAGGCAGCAAGCCGATAATGCACCATTCGCTCACATCCCCATAAAATAATTGAAAGCCCCTGGTAAAACTCTTTTCGTATAAAGCCAGGTCTTTTACATAATGGCTGCTGGTTGCCGTTTGCGTGGTGCCGCTGCTGGCAAAAACAATTTGAGGGATAAAGTCGCCTGTAGTAACGGGATGATCTTTAAAAAAAGAAACCGGTAAAAAAGGAATTTCGTTTATAGTTTTAACAGTTAAGGGATCAATCGAAAGCGCATCTGTCCAGGCTTGATATACACAATTGTATAGGTACTGATTTTGAAAAACACGTATTGCCAGCTCTTGAAAATCAAAGGTGTTTTGTGAGAAAATATTGTTAACAATCTCTTTCACGGCCGCTTAATGATGGTTCGTTTTAACTAAATTTGAAAAAGTAAAGACCAGACATGAAGACAAAGATATTATTTGCCTTATTAGCCGCCGGACTTTTAACCGCATGCACAAAGAATAAATACAACACCAAACCTACACTGGTCTTAAAATCGGTTAGCGCCGATGTGGTGCCGGTAGGCGGCGACCTACGCTTTGAATTTGAAATTTTTGATAAGGAAGGGGATATCAACGATACTTTTTTTATAAGGAAAATCCGGACCAACAAATTGGTGAAGCCTACCATCCGTGATAGCTTTGTCCTTAAATTTCCTGCGGTTCCCGACAATACCAAAACAGGCATAATACGATTAAACCTCACCTATCAGAATTATCTTGTTGCTGCTCAAAACCCTGGCAATCCCCCTCAAAACGATACTTTGGTATTTAAGTTCACAATAAGGGACCAGGCAAAGAATGTAAGTGATACCATTACCACTAACCCGATCGTTATTCTACGTTAAACTATCCTGTTGAGGAATATCATTCCTATACTCTTTTACGGTAATATTTTTTATGGGCTTTGCGCCCTGGTCCTTTGTGTAGAAACAAACCTTCAGCATCACATTGCCTTAAACGGTCCTCACTTCTACTTCTTAATTTTTTTAGGAACGGTGGTTTTTTATTCAAGAATATATTATATAAGTAGCGGATTTATCGAAACCAACCAACGGGCAATGTGGTATGCAAGAAATCGTGCAGCCATAAAAATATTCCTGGTAAGCAGCATAACCATCATTTTATTAGATGGTGCTTTTGTAATTTATAAATTTCACAATGCCGCGGCTCATTTTCACCTTTTGCAGTGGGGATTGATGATCATTTTTCCATTGGCCGCGGCGCTTTACACTTATAAAACAGTTCCCTTTTTAAAAGCAAAACAATTACGTGGCATTGGCTGGTTAAAGCCTTTTGTTATCGGCTTTGCCTGGTCTGGCCTGGTAACAGTTTACCCGCTTTTTTTCAGGCAAATGCAATCTGGCATTGCCATATCTCAATTTGAAATGCCCTCTGGTTTATTCTGGCTGCAGAATTTTCTATTTATTTCGACCCTCGCCGTCATTTTTGATATTAAAGATAATGCCGCCGACAGCAGGCTCCGGCTAAGAACTTACCCGGCAATTCTGGGAATAAATAAAACCATTCAATGGGTGATAATTCCCCTGTCTGCCTTAAGTATGTTCGTTTTATTTTTGTATCTATGGCAACAGCAAACAAGCCCAATGTCTATGTTTATTCAAACCATACCTTTTGTTCTTTTATTTGGATTGATGAACCATTTAAAACGAAAGCAGGATATCTTATTTTACCTGATGTGGATTGATGGATTAATGCTGGTTAAGGGCATTTGCGGAATTATCACTAAATTATTATTTTAAAACAACTATATGGCTAAAGCAAAAAAAGAACCTTCTGAAGTTAAAAAACCCGTTACGCTGCTAAACGATCAATCGCATGTGTTTTTGCGTAACTATCTAAATAATGCCAGCCCGGTTGGTTTTGAAAGCAGCGGGCAAAAAATATGGCTCGACTATTTAAAACCCTACATTAACGAGCAGTTTGTTGACCCTTATGGTACGGCAGTAGGAATAGTTAACCCCGGCAAACCTTTTAAGGTAGTTATTGAGGCACATGCCGATGAAATTAGCTGGTTTGTTAATTACATCAACGACAATGGCCTGATCTATCTAAAAAGAAACGGCGGCGTTGACCACCAGATCGCCCCCAGTATGCGGGTAGTAATACACGCAAGAAAAGGACCGGTAAAAGCAGTTTTTGGATGGCCTGCCATACATACCAGGCTAGGTAATACAGATCAGAAAGAAACACAGCCAAAAGTGGACAACCTGTTTTTAGATTGTGGCGCACGAACTAAAAAAGAAGCTGAGGAATTAGGAGTACATGTGGGCGCCGTTGTTACCTACCAGGAAGGTTTTGACGAACTGGCAAATGGTTATTATATCGGCAGGGCAATGGATAACCGTATAGGGGGCTTTATGATTGCGGAGGTGGCAAGATTGCTGAAAGAAAATAAGAAGAAACTTCCCTATAGTCTTTATATAGTGAATGCAGTACAGGAAGAGATTGGTCTTCGTGGCGCCGAAATGGTTGCCAGGCGAATTAAACCTGACGTAGCAATTATAACAGACGTAACACATGACACTACTACGCCTATGATCAACAAAATGATTGAAGGCGATTGCAGTTGTGGAAAAGGTCCGTCGCTGGCATACGGCCCGGCAGTGCATAACAAGCTATTGAACTTTGTGCAGGATGTTGCTGAAAAGTCAAAAATCCCATTACAGTTCAGGGCAGTTAGCCGCAGCACCGGAACAGATACCGACAGTTTTGCTTATGCCAACGATGGTTGCCCGTCTGTGCTCATTTCTATACCGCTACGCTATATGCATACAACGGTAGAAATGCTGCACAAAGACGACATTGAAAATACCATTCAGTTAATGTACGACACTTTGTTAGCCTTAACACCCCAAACCAATCTGCAATATTTTTAAATTTCAGTAATGTATATTTTAGTGGAGCGGAAATAATATTTTATCAGGGAGAGCATCACGGTTCCCCCCTTTGGGGGGCGGGGGGGGGCTCGATGTTCACATTATAAAGACAATAGCCAGACAGTTTTACTTATAAAGCAGTTGATTATACAAATCACTAAAAAAGCGTAAACGTCGTGGTTTAGCCATTAAAACCAAACTAATGCAAAAAAGCTTTTCGATACCCGATTGGGTAAAGAGTGCCAGTGTTTACGAAGTAAATGTCAGGCAATACACCACTGAGGGAACCTTTGCTGCGTTTGAAAAACACCTGCCGCGATTAAAAGAAATGAGTGTTACCATTTTGTGGTTTATGCCCATAACACCCATCAGTTTAAAGGAACGCCTGGGCAGCCTTGGGAGTTACTATGCCGCCGCAGACTACAAAAAGATAAACCCTGAGTTCGGCACAATGAAAGAATTTACCAGCCTGGTAAAGACGGCGCACAATATGGGCTTAAAGGTTATCATCGATTGGGTGGCCAATCATACCGGGCACGATCATGTTTGGGTGAAAGAACACCCTGAATATTATAAAAAGGACAGCCACGGAAATTTTTTTGACAGCCATGGCTGGAATGATGTGATAGATCTTGATTACTCAAAAGAAGTACTCAGAAAAGCCATGAGAGAGGCCATGAAATTTTGGGTGGAGAAATGTGACATTGATGGCTTTCGCTGCGACATGGCACACCTGGTGCCATTAGATTTTTGGAAATCAGCCCGGACAGAATTAAGCAAATTAAAAAAGGATCTTTTTTGGCTTGCCGAAACTGAGGAGGTTTTGTATCACCTTGCATTTGATGCGATGTATGCATGGGAATTATTACATACAATGGAAAGTCTGTGGCAAGGCAAAGCTTTCATTCAAACACTGGACGGCGTATTAAAAAAATACGATTCAGACTTTTCTGAGAATTCAATTCACCTGGCATTTACAAGCAACCACGACGAAAACTCGCATAGCGGAACTGAATTTGAAAGAATGGGGGATGCTGCAGCTGCCTTTGCTGTATTGACCGCTACCTGGCTTAATTGCATGCCTATGGTGTACAGCGGCCAGGAACTTCCCAATAAAAAAAGACTGCTGTTTTTTGACAAAGACCAGATTGAATGGGGGCAGGATTTTTGGCGGAATGACTTTTATTCGGCGCTGTTGCATCTGCACCAGAACAACCCTGTATTGCACACTGCCAAACCAGAGAATCTTGTTATTCGCTTAAAAACTTCTGCCGATAATACTGTTTTTGCATTTGCCAGGCAAAATAAAAAAGACCAGGTGATTGTGCTGCTAAACCTATCGTCAATAGCCCAGGTGTCGTGTAAAGTTCATTACGAAAACCTGAAGGGCCGCTACAAGAGTGCTTTTTCCGGCCTGGAGTTTCAATTAAATGAGGAGGATACTTTTGAGCTTAGAGCCTGGGACTACCTTGTGTTCGAACGAATTAGCGAAAAGCTGTATAAAATCCCATCCTCGTTATAAAAACAGAATGGGTTTTTGCCTCTGGCAAAAACCCATTCTGTTTGATCATTATTAATCTAAAAGGGAAAAGTCCTGGTTTCCGCTTTATTAATTGCCGCCATTAATTACCGCCTAAACTTAAAGGATAGCCATAACTGCCTTCGTAACCCGGGTAAATTCCCTCTAGTTTTACAGTATATCCCTTTGCTTTATCAAGCGCTATCCGCAGTTCTTCCAGCGATTTTATGGCCTGCCCGTTAACACTGGTTATTACAAAACCGTCCTGCATTTTGGTCTTGCTCAACAAACCGCTACCAACATTTTTTACCATCACGCCACCCGCAACTTCATAATTAGCCGCCTTCTTTGAATCTAGCGTTTCAAGGGTTCCGCCAATCTTATCTAAGATGGTTTCGGTTTTTACGACATCAAAATTACCAATTTTGTTTTTGAGTGTCAGGTTAACAGTGCTTTCTTTTCCATTTCGCAGATACGATAAAGAAATCTTATCGCCGGGCTTAAAACGCGTTACCTGTTCTACCATTTCGGGGCCGGTGGTAACCTGTACCCCATTAATTTTAGTTACAATGTCGCCTTTTTTAATACCGGCCGTTATGGCTGCTCCGCCCTGCATTACATCTGTCACAAATACGCCTTCCCCTTCCTTAAACCCAATATCTTTCTTTTGTTCTTCCGATAAATTTTCTACCGGGTAACTAATACCCAAATAGGCTCTTTGAACAGTACCAAATTTTATAAGGTCGTTCACCATCTTTTTTACAATGTTAACCGGAATGGCATAAGAGTAACCGGCATAACTGCCTGTAGGCGATGCAATAGCTGAGTTGATACCAATTAACTGGCCTTCAGTATTAATTAAGGCGCCACCGCTGTTACCGGGATTAACGGCCGCATCCGTTTGTAAAAAACTTTCTATGGGCGTTTCGCTCTGCCGCCTGTTGATGCCTATGGAGCGGGCTTTTGCGCTAATGATACCCGCGGTAACTGTTACATCTAACGTTAATGGGTAGCCTACAGCCAAAACCCATTGACCCAGTTTTACGTCATCGCTGTTACCATACACCAGGTACGGCAAGCTGGCTCCTTCTATTTTTAAAACTGCAATATCGCTGCTGGGGTCTGTGCCTATTAAACTGGCCTTGTACGATTTTTTGCTGTTCAGTGTCACATCAATTTCGTCTGCGCCATCAATCACATGGTTATTGGTAACAATGTATCCATCATTGCTTATTAAAACACCACTGCCACTGGCCCTTTGCTCGGGTATGGTTTGCGACCGCGGACCGTTGAATAAGTCGCCAAAATCATCACCAAATAAATCTGAGAACGGATTGCGACCGCGTGGAAGATTATTGGTTACCTGCCGGGACTTCGTCCGGGTTTTTATATGTACTACAGCCGGAGTGGCTGTTGTAGATGCCGCTGTAAAATCGACCGGGCCAGACTGGGGAATGTTATCAAAAAAACCCGCATAGTTTACCGGTAATTTACCCACATCCTGAATACCCGCTATTTCATGCTCCTGGTATTTTAAAAACCCCCAAACACTTAAAAGCGCGGTGGAAGCACTGATAAAAATTATTAAAAAAATGTTTTTCAGTTTCATTATTAATGGTTTAAAATAGTTTCCTAATGATGCTCAAAATACCATGCCTGCAAGGGCAAACTAACAAATGTGGCCAAATGAATGTTTTATAAACTGCCCATTTAACAAAAAATTGACGAAGGTTGTCGTATTTCATTTTGAAAATGAAAAAATGTCATTTTCGAAATAGTAAAAGACCTTGGTAATTAACTCATTGCTTCTTACAATAACCCCGAACCCTGCCTTGCGACGCCAATTCTGCGCTTATATAAAGGTAGCACCCTATTAATTTTCCTGACAAATAAAAATGTATTGGGTTGATTATTTCAGACCACTCAAAAAACTGATCGTATCCACACCATCAGCATAATCATTTAATTTGGGGGTTTGTGCCAATCCAAACGGTAAATAATTTTTCCCAATAATGCACTGCAAATCTTCGTTCTCTTTCAGGGATTTCTCAACAGGCGTTATATCTGTATAAGTCTCGAAGTGTACCTGGCTGATAGCGGTAAATACGCCCGGGTGCTCACTTAATAATATACTGCCATTGGTCATATATTTTTTATTCGCCATCATTAACAGCGCCAATTGGTAATCATAATTATGACGGTATTTATGATAATCCATAAAATGTGCATATTTGTCAAAAGCACGAAGCAAGGGCACGAAGTCGTAATTAACGGGCACATATAGTTTTGTTACGTTTCTGCAGCCCAGGCCAAAATACATCTGCACGTCGTCGGCCAGATTGAATAGATCATCCGTATTTTCTGTACCATCTAAAACAGCCACACTGGTTCTGTTGCGGCGAATAATATGCGGATACCTGCCGAAATAATATTCAAAATAACGGCCCGAATTATTGCTGCCCGTGGCAATATAAACGTCACACCCGCTTATTTTATCAGCAAAAAAAATGAACCGGCTTATTTCTTCGTCCCATTCGCACATTTTAGAAACCAGGTGCTTAATTAAAACATCATCTTTTGAAGAAAGTTTAATATGCTGATAATGGCCGGTTATAAAAATGCACAACATATCGTGAAAACCAACCATAGGCAAATTTCCCGCCATTACAAGTCCTATTAATTTTGGCCTGGCGTTTACCTCATGCAAATTGTAACTTTCGGTCCATTGCTGTAATGCTTCCTTTTGCAGAAACCGGCTGTTGATAGCCTGCGAAGCCTGATCGATAAATTCGGGTACAAACCATGCATTGCAACTTGCTGCCTTTTGTTTAGCCTCTTGCCACTCCAAACCATTTTCGTTCATATATTTACCCAGCTGAGAAAGCAACGCAATTCTATGTTGTAAAGTCATTTGACCACCTTATTTTTGCGAAGCAAAAGTACATTGATAAATACTTATATAAACCCTAACAAAATGGCAATTAAAATAACCGATGAATGTATTAACTGCGGCGCCTGCGAGCCCGAATGCCCTAATAACGCCATATATGAGGGCGGTGTTGAATGGGCTATCAGCGATGGAACATCTGTAAAAGGCAGTTTTACACTTTTAGATGGCACCGTGGTTGATGCCAGCCAGAGAATGGAGCCTGTGGCGGTTGATACTTACTATATAACGCCCAACAAATGCACCGAATGTCAGGGCTTTCACGAAGAACCGCAGTGTGCAGCTGTTTGCCCGGTAGACTGCTGCGTGCCCGACGAAATGTATGAGGAAACCGTGGAGCAATTATTAGGAAAGAAGGAGAAAATGCATTTGTAAGGCGCAAAATTGTGCATAAGTTTTTTGCCTAAAATTTGCTGCATAATTTGATAGTTGGTAGCTTACAGTATCAAAAAAGAACAATAACTGCCGTCTCCCAAGACGGCATCATACAGGCGGGTGATATTTCCCGTTCCGGAGTGAAGGTGTTAGTACCTCCACTCCTTTTTTTTGTTCTTATTGCATGGCCGGGAAATTGAACTTTTAACGATACCGGCTTTGCGGTCAGTCTGGTTCAATCGAAAAAATTAAATAGATATTTTGTTATCCGCACAGATAAAATCCAAAAAGTTGAATGGCTTCAATAGCTGCCGCACATTTTACATGACTGTCTTAAGTCTGAACAAAATGGCTATCAAGGCAGATTTATATGAAAAAATATCCTTTTTGATATGGAGCCGTTAAACTTCGGCAGGCCAGGATTTGCATTTTAGTTTTTTTTAAATAGCCTCTGTCTTATCATTCTATTACGGGTAATTAATTTTTACTTTCTTTGCCGGGTAAAAAAAGTTACATGAGCAGAAAAAGGATCGCTTTTTTAACCGGGGGATTTAGCGGCGAAGCCGAAATAAGTTACAAAAGCGCCATCACTATACAAAAACACCTGGATAAAGAAAAGTATGAAGTATATAAAATAGATATTCACGCTACCGGCTGGTGGCACGAGGATGAAGATGGCAATGAAGTGCCGGTTGATAAAAACGATTTTTCTTTAACGATCAACGGAATTAAAGTTCTGTTTGATGCAGTATTCATTGGCATACACGGCACACCGGGCGAAGACGGAAAACTGCAAGGCTATTTTGACCTTCTTAAAATACCTTATACCGGTTGCGATACCACCACTTCAGCCTTAACTTTCAATAAAAGATATACGGTAGCAGTTGCCGCTTTCGGTGGTATAAATGTTGCAAAGTCAATGCATCTTTTTGCTTACAATCAACCCACGGCCAGCCAGGTTTTGGAAAATTTGTCGCTGCCGTTGTTTGTAAAGCCCAATAATGGAGGCAGCAGTATAGGAATGAGCAAGGTATCTGCCGCCGAAGAATTATCCCAGGCCTTGGAAAAAGCTTTTAAAGAAGATGAGCAGGTTTTGGTGGAAGAATTTATAAAAGGGCGGGAGTTTACTATTGGAGTGTTTAAAAGCAAGGGCATTATTCTAACACTTCCCATAACAGAAGTTATCAGCAAAAAAGATTTTTTTGATTACGAAGCCAAGTATGTCGCAGGGTTTAGCGATGAGATAACACCCGCCGAAGTGGAAGAAAACATTGCGGAAAAAGTGAGGATCGCAGCTAAAAAAGTATATGCCTTATTAAATTGCCAGGGTATAGTTCGCATCGATTTTATCTATTTGCAGGAAAAGGAAGAACCTTTTATGCTGGAAGTAAATACGGTGCCCGGGCAAAGCGAGGCAAGCATAGTACCTAAACAGGTAGCGGCTATGGGCTGGACCTTAAAAGATTTTTATTCGGCGTTAATAGATGAGTGTTTCATTTAATCAAGTATTTTCAATAAGAAATTATAAAAAGTGTTCAAATTTTTAACGCATAGGCCGCTTTGGGTAAATATAGTAGCGGTTATATTACTTACTTCTATACTCGTATTGGCTTTTTTTGGTTCGCTCGATTATATCACCAAACATGGCAAATTCGAGAAAGTGCCATCTATGATCGGCAAAAACATTGACGAAGCCAGAAGTTTATTAGAAAGCAAGGGTTTTGAAGTGGAGATACAGGATTCCGTTTATATTGATTCGATCCCCAGGTTGGCGGTAGTAAAACAATCGCCCGAAGGCGACGCCATGGTTAAAGTAAACCGTACGGTTTACCTCACTATTAACCGGTCTCAACCGCCTTTGATCGAAATGCCTAACCTTGTGGGGTTTACATTACGTAACGCCGAAATGTACCTCGAAAACCTGGGCTTGCATATTGGCGATACTATCTTTAAACCGGATATCGCCAAAAATGCCGTTTTAGAGCAACTCTTTAACGGGAAACCCATTGAAGCCGGCACAAAAATTCATATGGGTAGTGCTATCAGCTTTGTTTTGGGCGATGGCGTAGGCGATGAAGAAATGCGTGTGCCCGACATGATAGGGCTGACATTGGTAGAGGCAAAAATACAGTTACAGACCATGAGAATAAATTATACTCCTGTAGCCGATGATGGTATTGTTAATATAGACAATGCGTATGTATATCGCCAAAATCCGGAACCGGTTACAACGCTGTCTGACGGCCAAAAACAAGTTAACCGTATTAAGGCTGGGCAAACAGTCGATTTGTGGTTAAGTGTAGAAAAACCGGTGATAGATACAACAAAAATTGGCCCCCCAACACTATAAAAATTTATTGATCACCAAAAAATTGATTATGCAAACTATAACAGTAAATGAGTTGAAAAGCCGCATGGATGCAGGCGAAAAACTAAACCTGATTGATGTGCGGGAAGATAACGAGCGCGCCGAATTTAATATTGGCGGCACCCATTTCAGGCTACGCCGAATACAGGATATGGCCATTGAAGAACTTGAACCTTTAAAAAATGAAGAAGTGATCTGTTATTGCCGGTCGGGTAACCGAAGCCAGATGGCTTGCCTTATGCTGGAACACCAGGGTTTTACGAATACCGTAAATGTAGTTGGAGGACTGCTGGATTGGAATGAAAAATTTGGCAGCGAAGCGTCGTAGCCATTCAAATACCAAATAAATTTTTAGACAAAAACGGGCTGATAATTTCAGCCCGTTTTTAGTTTATTCATTTTTTTTCTGTCATGCGCAATCAGCCTTGTTTCTTTAGTCCGGCTTTTGTAAAGACTTTAACGCCTTGCCATCTGCAGATTTTTTTTCTAACATGGACCTAACTCATTTCGCCCATTTTACAATTTAATATTTACCGCCAGCATTACATTGGTACCCGCCATAGGAAAATAATAATTTTCGGTTGACTTCACCGCATTGTAAACATAACTAAAGGTGTATCCATTAGGCTCGTACATTTTATTAAAAACATTGTTTACCTGTGCTATAATATTCCATTCTTTAAACAACTTATTATGCAATACATAACTCAATCGTACGTCCTGTACATAATACGGGTTTAAACTGCGTTGTATTTGTTGGGTATTATCAAGGTATTGGCGCGATACATATTTGCTGACCAAACTAATCGTACTATTTTTTAACGGCAGAATATTTACAGTTGCACCCCCTATTATCGATGGCGAAAAAGAAATATCGGTGTTTTTATGAACCGTCTCAACCTGTTTGTAAGTATCATAATCATCAATATATTCTGTAAAATTCTTAATCTTATTACGGCTAAAAGCAATGTTTCCGCTAACATTTACGAGGCTGCAAAGTTTTGCAGTCCCCTGCAGTTCAAGCCCCAGGCGGTAACTTTGCGGAATGTTTTGGCGGGTATAGGCGCCTACATCATTGATTTTGCCTGTTAACACCAATTGATTCCTGTATCCCATATAGTAAAGGTTCGCCCCATAGCTATAGCGCAGGTTTTTCTTTTCTACACCCATTTCAACATTATGCAAGGTTTCAAAAGCGGGTTGCTGGGTTACACCAGCCTCAAAATCGTCGCGGTTGGGTTCCTTGTTTCCAAGGGCATAACTGATATATGCCTGCCACGCTTTATTTGTATAAGTGAGGCCCGCTTTAGGATTTAAAAAGTTAAACCGACGATCTACAATTACGTTCGGATTGTTTCTGAAACCATTCATCTTATACTGTACATTTCTGTATTGCAGGTCGGCAAAAGCCTCTAAATGGTTGGCCAGCGAATGCTGCCATTTAGTATAAAGGTTTACATCCGTTTTAAATGCATCCCGCTTATAATACTGGTAATCTTTTGGAATGCCGACCTGGGCCCATACCACATTTCCGTAATGATTTCCGTCGTAACGGTTCCATCCGCCACCAAATGTTAGCTGGTCTTTACCAGTTTTGTATTGCAACGAAAATATCTGGCCATAGTAATAATTATCAAGCCATAACTGCCGCACCAGGTCGGTCTTAGCAACCGGCGCTCCATTAATGATTGGCGCCGATAATCCATAATTAGAATAAGCCTGGCCGGCTTTATATTGTTCGTAATAACCCCTTCCCCTGGTTAAGAAAACAGCGGTATTAAAGGACAACCTGGAAGTGAAAGATTGATTAAAAAACAACTGGTAATGATCTTGCTGATAGTTGTCGGTTTCATTTTCATAGGGCGCTCCAGGCTTTTCCGTGCCTACGGAATTATACGTGCGATCCGTTTTTAACTGGCTTTCCGACACGCCATTCCAGGCCTGGTAGGTTTTTTCTTTACCAGATAATACATTCAACCTGAGAGATGAATTTTTGTTATACCATGCCGTTGATAAATAAAACGATTGCAAATTAGTGGACGCACGGTCTACGTAACCGTCGCTGGTAATACGGCTAAGCCTTGCATCAATGGTAAAATGCCCATCTATCAAACCAGACCCTGCCTTTACTGTATTTTTCCAGGTGTTAAACGATCCAAAACTGTTGTTGAATTCGCCATAGGCCTGCTCGTTAAATTCGTTGGTGCTTAAATTTATGGTGGCCCCAAATGCGCCTGCCCCATTAGATGACGTGCCCACACCCCGCTGTATCTGAATGCTGCTGAGCGAAGAAGCCAGGTCTGGCAAATCGACAAAATAGGAACCCTGGCTTTCGGCATCGTTGTATGGAATACCATTCATGGTAACGTTTATACGACTTCCATCGCTGCCCCTTATTCGAATGCCGGTATATCCTACGCCATTACCCGCATCGGAGCTTACCACTGCCGATGGTGTTTGATCGAGCAATATGGGCAGGTCCTGGGCAATATTGATATTTTCAATATACTGTTTGTTAAGGTTCAATTTGGTAAAGGGCGCCTTATCGCCCGCCCGCAACGACCTGATCTCCAAAGGCTCAAGATAATAAGTGCTTTGCATTAGCTGAAAATCAATAGTGGTTATCACATTTTGCACCACGAGCTTCTTACTCATTTTTTGCATACTTACGTGCCCGGCTTCCAGTTCATAAATGCCGGCTTTGCTAAGGCTGATTTCAAAATTTCCATCGCCATTTGTTATAACTGTTGTAACAGGCAACTTATCTTTTAGCAGGCTGATACTGGCTGCTTCAACGGGTTGGCTGGTTTGCCGGTTAATTACGGTGCCTTTTACAGTAAACTGGGCATTGATGGCCAGCGTTAGAAAAAAAGCAGACATTGTTCCCAAAAGTTTTTTCATTTCACTTTTTTTTATATCTAAAAATTGGGAACAGGGAAAAATTGCGTTGCAGGAGGGTACTATGCGGAAGTGTGGTCACCTTCCCTTCGCAGGCATTACCCTGTTCAGGTTCGACGGGTCTGTTCTCAGCCTTCTGGTTAAAAGAAAGCACCCCGGGAGCAACCGGCATTTTAACCGGTTACAGTTGCAAAGTAACGGGGAAAATTAAATTTGACTGTAACTTTTTTTAATGATTTTCGTTCAATGGTAAAAAACACCCTGATGAAGCAATTATTTGCAGGCTTGCTAATGATGGTTGCCGGCATAGCAACCACTTACGCACAAGAAGTAGTATTTGATGAAAATGCAGAAATACGAACAACCGGAGATTTTACCGGCATCGACCTTTCCGGCTCTCTTTCGCTTTATTTGTCTCAAGGCGATGAAAACGCCATTGCAATAAGTGCAGGAGAAGAAAAATACAATAGCAAAATAAAAACAGAAGTAAAAAATGGTATTCTTAAAATATCGGTTGACGGGGGTTTTTGGAATGGCATGGGCTGGACCAACAAAAAACTAAAAGCCTATGTATCCATAAAAAAATTGCAGAGCCTTGATGTTTCGGGCGCCTCGCTTGTAAGTATCAGCGGCATTTTAAGCGCCGATGATCTAAAAATAGATATTTCGGGGGCCAGCGAAATTAAGGGCGCACTTAACGTGAATAATCTCAATATTGACATAAGCGGTGCTTCGGTAGCACGCTTAACAGGCAAGGTAAACAATGCCCTGGTGGATGCCAGCGGCGCATGTAAGTTGGGAACAACCGATCTCGAAATAGGCCAATGCAAAGCCGATGCTTCGGGGGCATCTGCCATTCGCCTTACAGTAACCAAAGAATTTAATGCTTCTGCAAGCGGCGGCGCCCATATTTATTACAAGGGAAATCCTTCGGTTATAAAAGCTAACAGCAGCGCCGGGGCTACTATAAAGCAGCTATCTTCGACCAGGGAATAAAAAAATAAAATTCTTTTTAAATAATGTTGGATGGTATGTTACCTGCCCCTATCTTTGCGCACCAAATAACGAAGTAGAGCAATCGAAAAGTGAAAATGGGCGCATATCCGCAGAGGCGGAAAGCGTAAAAAAAGATAAATTTGTTTTAAACTCATATCGCGAAGTAGAGCAGCGGTAGCTCGTCGGGCTCATAACCCGAAGGTCCCAGGTTCGAACCCTGGCTTCGCAACTTTTCAAAAAAGCAGTTAGGATTAAAAAACCTAACTGCTTTTTTGTTGGGTGCAACATTTTGACTTACTGAACATCAAAAATCTTTTACCTGAGGGTTGATCTGAAGTTATTTCAGTAGTTAGACGCCAATTTCAATGGCGCTATTGAATTGCCAAACTATATCGAAAGCCATACATC
>JBBRCW010000068.1:0-22733 GCA_038204535.1 Chitinophagales bacterium
AAGGCAGAAGGCAGAAGGAAGGAGGCAGGAGGCAGAAGGCAATAGGCCATAGGCAGGAGGCAGAAGGCAATAGGCAATAGGCAATAGACAATAGACAATAGACAAAAGGCAGAAGGCAGAAGGAAGGAGGCAGGAGGCAGAAGGCAGAAGGCAGAAGGCAATAGGCCATAGGCAGGAGGCAGAAGGCAGAAGGCAGAAGGCAATAGGCCATAGGCAGTAGGCAATAGACAAAAGGCAATAGGCAATAGGCAAAAGGCAATAAGCAATAGGCAAAAGGCAATAAGCAATAGGCAATAGGCGATAAGCAATAGGCAATAGGCAAAATGCAATAGACAAAAGGCAGCGGGCAATAGGCAAGGGGCAAAAGGCAAAAGTATGAATGCGTAGAGCAAAAGGTTTAAGGCAGAGGCACGGCAAAAGGTAAAGAGATTTGGATGAAAAAAAGCAGGCAGCAAAATAGTGAGAAAGTGGGTGGAAAAATATTTGAAACAAAATTTTTAAAAGCCTGAAAGGCTGTAATATCATAGCCGCGGGTGAAGCCCGCGGTAAGAAAAGATCTTAGGTTCTAAGCCCTGAATGGGCGTAATAACAACCGAAGTGCAAATGATTGATGAGATTGAATGAATAAGATGGTATAAAGTGTAGAGACGAGGATTATGCGGGAGAATAATTGTCCTGCTAAAATTATTTTGCTGTTGTTTTTGTACCTCCACCGTCCCAAATCAGCACAATGTTTTTAAGATTTCTTCATATCTCTTGTTTTAAACAACACAAATAAAAGGGAAACCTTTTCTGCCAACTACAACAATTTATCCCGCCTACGTACCGGCAAGCGGTGTTCCAAAAATGCCCACCGCAAGTTCTGCCCAAATAAGTACAAGTGCCGTCACAATACCTAAACAGATGGCGATCCGATGCCCGGTCTTTTTAACCTTTCTCATTACAAGTTCTATTAGTGAACCGGTGCCCGATAGCAAAACAGCGGCCACCACAAAATCAAACAAAGACCAGTGAACCTCACGAGTAAACTGCATGGCGATAAAGGGTATAAGCAATAAAAGTAATGGTGTAAGTACAAAGCCGATCAGCCTCTTATTCTCTGGGGTCATTGGTGTAAAGTGTTTAATGGTTTTCGATGTTCGTCTGTTAAATGCTTGTGTGAAAAACGTGTTTTGTAAAATAAATATTACTTTCAAAATCGAATTTAAAACTATTATAAAAATTATAGCAGGTAAATAAAGGGAATTGTAGTTAATGGCAGAAGCGGATCCTTTTGTAGCCGCAGTGGTTCTAAGAGTACTGGTTCCGCTTATGAAGTAAGTTACCCTGCAGGAAAGAAATAACCTTTTTTTCCTTCCAGTTAGAGAGCAGCAATAATGTATAAATAACAGGTTTTCTTTTGTGCATGAGATTTATATCTTTATCTCATGCAACTAAACCAATCAATAGAAACGTACAGCCGCTATTTGCTTAACAGTCTGCAGCGTTATTTTTCGCGGGATGGACAAAACATTGCCGCCGAAGAATTGCCCGAATTGGATAATGCTGTTTTTGGCGGCAGGCAGCTTAATCATCACGAAACCATTATTCTGCTGACGGCGTTAGTGTCGCACGTGCAGCCGGCCATGTTTGATAATGCCATACAGCAGTTTATGCCTACCGGCGGCGACTTTGCCGAGTTTGGCGGCGTAAAGGGAACCAACACCCGGTACATGTTGCCCACCGGCGATACCGTGTTGTTTTTGTTAGCCGGTAAAGAGACAGATAAAAGAAAACAGGTGCTACATTATTTTAGCCCGACGCATTGGTTTCAAACGCAAAATGTATTACAGCTTGAACCGGTAAAGGAAGGCGAGCCCCGTATGAGCGGAAAGCTGGTGCTGCAAAACGAGATCGTAGATTTGCTGACCACCGGAATGGTCGCCAAACCAACATTCGGCCCCGATTTTCCGGCTAAGCTGGTTACCACAAAAATGGAATGGAGCGACCTGGTGATCTCTCCTAAAACTGCCAGCCAAATCGCAGACATCAAAACCTGGCTGCACCACAACCAAACCTTTTTAACCGAATGGCAAATGGACAAACGGATAAAGCCCGGCTTCAGGGCATTGTTCTTTGGGCCATCGGGCACCGGCAAAACATTAACCGCTACGTTGCTGGGTAAACAGTTTGGGCAGGATGTGTACCGCATTGATTTAAGCCAGGTAGTCAGCAAGTATATCGGCGAAACAGAAAAAAACCTGGAGAAGATTTTTATAAAGGCGGAGAACAAAAACTGGATCTTGTTTTTCGACGAAGCGGACGCCTTGTTTGGCAAACGCAGTAATGTGCAAAATGCACACGACAAATATGCCAACCAGGAAGTTAGTTATTTGCTGCAGAGGGTGGAGGATTTTCCCGGCCTTATTATATTGGCTTCCAATTACAAAAGCAACATAGACCAGGCGTTTATCCGGCGTTTCAATGCCGTTATACAGTTTCCAATGCCCAACGCTGCCGAAAGATTGATGCTATGGAAAACTGCCATGCCTCCCAAAGCTTCACTGGCGCCCGATATTGATCTCAATGCCATCGCTTCCAAATACGAAATGAGCGGTTCGTCTATTGTAAGTGTCATTCATTATGTATCGCTGCAGGCCATCAACCGAAAGTCAACTACAATCATCTTAAAGGATTTATTAGAGGGGGTTAGAAGAGAATTTGAGAAGGAGGAGAAGGTGTTTAGGGAGTAGAATAGAACCGGGATTTATGGGATTTGGGAGATTAGGGGGAAAAGTGTGTTCATATTTTGTTTTCCATATGAACGAGACGTCATGCTGAATTTATTTCAGCATCCCTTGCATATCATCTTTTACCAGGCAATTAGCTTGCCAGGAGATGATTATTTAACCTCGTCATTGCGCCGTGCCCCGTCCGAAGGCGGAGGAAGAATATAGCAATCCCCTGCACCAAATGGAAACTTGCATAAAACATAGAGGCTTGCGGAATCGTACCTCCTTACATCGAAAAGTTATAGCTTCCTGATAGTTGGGTTTCTGCCCCGTCAATTCGTTAAACGGAAAGGTGCCTTAATTTACACTATGCAAAAACAGCGTTTCTTTAAACCAACCCTATTCTTTGTAACAGGTGTTTTAATGCTGCTCTATTTATTATTCGAATGGATCTTAAATGGGTTTGTAGTGGAAGGCTGGGTGTATCGAATGAAAAATTTGTTGTTGCCTGTTGCTATTTTTATGCTGGCATCCGATCTGTTACTCAAATATTTTATCAGATCAATAAAATGGATATGGCTGGCAGAACTTACACTTTCGCTGGCAATTATTTATTATTGGATAGTGACATGATTAAGAGAATTGCGAAAGGGTCTGCTTCACCGCATTAATTAATCCACCATTTCCTTCTAATCCTTCTAATCCCTATAATCCCGGTTCTTTTTTTTTTCAAACGGCCAGTCATTGGTCAGTTTTGCCTTCACTACATACACCGTTGCACCCAGTGCGATTACGATAAGTCCGTAGCTTACCATTTGCCAGCCGGTGGAGAATAATATAAACAGCCAGATAGCAATCGCCAGGTAAACCGGCAGGGGAAAGAAAGGCATCTTGTAGGGAAAGTCGCTTGATTTTCTTTGTCTGCGTAACATGAGCAGCCCAATGGCCTGGCCTATAAACTGAATGAGAATGCGCATGGCCAAAATGGCGCTGATTACATCGCCCAGCCTGAACAGCAGGCTAAAAATGAAAGCCACACTTCCTAAAAATAATAAGGATATGTGGGGGAAATGTTTGGTGGGATGCACCCTGGCAAACACTTTAAAAAACGCCCCATCGGTAGCGGCAGCATAGGGTATGCGGCTATAACCAAGCGTGGCTGAAAACACCGAGGCAAAAGCCACCCACAGTATAAGGCAGGTAGCCACATTAGCAAATGAATTGCCTGCTATCCGTTGAATAAAAAGGCTAACCACAAACTCGCTGTCTTTGGCCTCCTGCCACGGCACCACGCTCACAACACTTATGTTCATCATCAGGTACAACACCGCAATGCCGCCGATAGACAAGTACATACTTCGCGGAATGTTTTTGGTTGGGTTAATTATTTCGCCACCCAGGTGGCATACATTATAATAGCCAAGATAGCTGTACACCGATTTAACACTGGCAAATCCTATTGCTGTTACAAACGCATAGTTTAATGTGAGCCCGTCGTTGATATGTTGTACAGGTTGCAGAAAATTTCCCTGGGCAATACCGCCGCCTATTATCCAAAGTATCGTTACCATAACACCCACCCAAAGCGCTACGCTTATTTTGCCGATGGCTTCTATTTTTCGATACAACAACACCACAATGAGTATAACCACACTGCCGCTGATCATTTTGGATGTGATGCTGGTTAGCGGCACCAGGTAAGAGAAATATTTAGCAAAACCGATTGCCGCCGAAGCAATCACCAGCGGCGCTTGTATCATGGTTTGCCAAACAAATAAAAAGCTGAAAAATTTACCTGCCTTTTCTTTACCGTAAGCTTCTTTTAAAAAGTTGTAACTGCCACCAGCCTTAGGAAACGCGGCACCCAATTCGCTCCAAATGGTGGCATCTACAAATGATAATACCGCCCCTGCTAACCACGCATATAAAAAATAGGGGCCACCCATTAACTGTATAACCATAGGCAGGGTAATGAAAGGCCCAATGCCCACCATATCGGTCATATTGATGGCGGTAGCCTGTGCAAGACCCAGCCGTCGTTCCAGTAAAGGTTTGTTCATAAACAGTACTTGTGGTCGTTTGCAAAGATGGGTAAAGATGCTCTAAGAAAAATATTTTGTAAACGACCGGCCACTTGGAATGCCGTTTTGCTTAGATGATTGCTTCAGCTTTATTGCACCAATATTTAAACGAAACAGAAGGATTTAGTAAGTGAAATAGCCTGGAAGTTTCTTCTTTATTATTTTGCAGCGTATGTGGTATAATGTTCCGGCCCTGCTTTTGATTGCCTCGGGGCTTTTTTATTCTATCAAAGCACGAAAACTGACTGTGCCTGCAGCTATAACAGGCGCATGCATAGGTTTGTTGCTTTTTTGTGCGTCGGGTTATACAGCCCTTATTTTGATGACGACCTTTTTTTTGGCAGGTTCACTGGCAACCTCGTGGAAGCTGAATAAGAAAGTAGCTATGGGCCTGGCTGAAGAGGATAAAGGGCGGCGAACCACGCTGCAGGTGCTGGCAAACGCAGGAGTAGCAGGTTTAACGGCTTTTATGATGGTAGCTTTTCCCAACGAAAAAGATGTATTTCTTCTGATGATGTCGGCAGCTTTTTCATCTGCCATTGCCGATACCTTATCCTCTGAATTGGGCAACTTGTATGGCAAGAACTATTATAACATCCTCACCTTAAAAAAAGACCAGCGGGGGCTGAACGGTGTTGTCAGCCTGGAGGGAACGCTGATGGGCATGGCAGGCAGTTGCCTGGTTGCTTTCATATTTTCATTTGCCGCAGGTTTGAACCTGAATGTTTTATGGGTGGTGATTGCAGGAACGGCGGGTAACCTTTTTGATTCCGTTTTAGGTGCTTCGCTTGAGCGAAAACAATTGCTGGGTAATAATGCAGTCAATTTTTTAAATACATTATTTGCGGCAATTGTAGCCTGGCTTTTTAGTGAATAGTGAATAGTGATCAGTGAACAGTGAATAGTTGAATAGTGAGTGAGTAGTGAGTGGTGAGTGGTGAGTAGAAGACCAGGAAATATTCCAAAATCAAAATGTCACAACCGTCCCAAAAGTCCCAAGATCAGTAAACCCAATTACGCCCAATACGTGCAGGCCATTTTTACTTTCACGCAAAGTCGCAAAGAAATACAACGCAAAGAAATATCAAGTGAACTAGTGGTGTTATTGCACCAAATGATTGTTTGTGCATAATTTGCCAGGTAAACGCCTTTAATCGTTGAGTAGTAGCTTGTAAATAGTTTGCGGATAAATCAAAATTCTTCATCCAATATCAACCACTACCAACTCGTCATCCCGCATCGGATATCCCCAAATGACCCAATCCCCCAATCCCCAAATCACCCAATCACCCAATCACCCGATCACCCGATCACCCGATCACCCAGTCACTACACCTCCTTCACATCATACACAATCACCTTATCCCATAGGTGTGCATATTTCTCTATGAATGCCAGGTGGATAGGGTGGTCCTGGTAGCTTTTCTGATCTTCGGTTGTGTCAAAATACATCAGCTCCGAAACATCGAAACTGGAATCGACTACCGGGCGCTTTTCTGTACTGGCCGGTACGCCTATATGCAGCATCTTTATTTTTTCGATGGCTTTTAGCGTGTTGAGACCTTCTATCAGCTTGTCGGTATCCTCAGCCGACTTTGAATTTTTCAACCAAAAAAACACGTGGTGAACGATCGGCATTTTGTGGGTTTCGGGCAATTTGGGTAATGCGGATGCCGCACTGGCAACACCTACAGCAACTGCACTTGCCAAAAATTTTCTTCTGTTGTTAAACATATAATGGTTTTAAAAAAGTGAAAATACAAAACATATGGTTTCATAAAATTATTGGCAGTTTGCTTCCGACTAAAAAAACGACTATCCTTCGGTTGTTTCAAGGCATCTATCTTACATTTGGCCGAAATCATCACCTGCAGATAGGTTTATTGTGATCAGGCAATTGTCAGGCGATCATTAACTATTAACCATAAATCCCACCACAAACTATGAAAAGAATTTTTTCAACATCGTTCAATAATACGCTGGCTAACATTTGGTTATTAATTTTCAGGGTCTCGGTAGCCGCCTTCATGTTAACGCATGGGTTTCCTAAGTTTACCCGGCTGACCTCCGGCGACGAAATAAAATTTGCCGACCCTTTTGACTGGGGCATGTATCCCTCTTTTGTCCTGGTAGTTTTTGCAGAGTTTATTTGTTCCATATTAATCATTCTGGGCCTGGGCACACGGCTGGCGTCTGTGTTTTTAATTATAGCCATGGCGACCGCAGTAATTTTTGCACATGGCAACGATCCGTTTGGTAAAAAGGAGCTGGCATTATTATACCTTATCATTTTTTTTACCCTGTTGATTTTCGGCGCCGGCAAATATTCCCTGGATCATTTAATAGCAGGCAAGTCTAAGTCCAAAAGGAGATATTGATTTTTTTGAGATGCAGGTTATGCATCGCAGAACCTGATCAGACAATTACCGCTTAAAAGAGAGTGTTGTTAAGTATCGCCTTTTTGGTATCAAAATATGATCGAATAATAAGTGCTGGCAATTTTTGAAAACAGTATCTTTCTATTATTTTATTCATCAGGGTATATTGGACCACTTTAATATGGAAGTGACTACAAAGCAGCCGAAGATATCTTATTAAAAGCCGGTAATTTAGTTGCAGGGGACTTATGGGAGCGGCCGAATGAAAAATGGCGCGAATTGCAAAACCGGTACCGGCTTGATGAGGCACAGACCGGGCCTTTTGTAACTTTAGTGGCAAACGATAACCGGGTAGAATTTACATTGCGTTATATTGTAAATTACAAGCGCAGGCCCTGGATAAAATCTGAACTGTTTAGAAAGATACTTTCCGATGCTGAGGCAACTAATGGAAAGTGAATTTTGGTTCTGCTACGTACCAACTGGTAGCCGATTCCGAAATAAGAATAGATAATCTAAAACAGAGTTGAGGTAATTATTGACCATATAGGTGTTTATTTATACTTTACGCCTGATATGATTGTGCATTGCTGAGTATAGAACAATAGGTACACGAGAGCGACGCAACGATGATAAATAGTAGCAATTAAGCTCGGACCAAAAAAAAGAATTACCAAACAATTTCAAGCGGCGGGAAGTATATGTTTTGCACCGTTATATGACATTTATATAAATTCACTCAACTATTTTTAGCCGATAACACGGCCAGCTATTAAATTGGTTACTAACTTAAAATGATTGATATGGCAGCACACGATTGGAGCCGTTTTACACTTCGCATAGATATTGCCCAATATAAAGATCGCCTGTACAGGGCCTGGGCTACCCAATTAGGATTGGAAAGCTGGTTTCTGCGTGCAGCGGCTTTTCAATCCGTTGACGGAGAAATAAGACAGGACGATGATGAAATACAGGCAGGAGATTCATATAGCTGGCAGTGGTGGGGATGGCCCGACGACGTAGTGGAAAATGGAACTATACTTAAAACGGAAACCAACAAGCTGGTAAAATTTACTTTTGGCGGCGACCCTCAATCTCCAATAGTGGTTACAGTTTTGTTTAAAGATGAGCACGACATGCAGTTGCTTGAACTTACACAAGAGAATATCCCTTTGACAGAAGAAGGAAAAATAAAATATTACCTGGGCTGCCGCGATGGATGGACTTTTTACCTGACCAACCTGAAATCGGTTTTTGAAGGAGGCATCGATCTAAGAAACCGGAATGTAATGCTGCAAAATGTAATTAATAAATAATTTTCTAATCCAATAAAATTAGCATTATGACTACGGATACATTAAAACAGGCAGAGCTGACACAGGTAAGAAACCTGGAGGAGAAATATGGAAAAAGTATCGCAGAATGGAAAACCATTTTGCAAAAAAGCAAATTGGCCAGACATGGTGAAATGGTTTCTTTATTAAAAGACAAACATGCCATGACTCATGGCTACGCCAATATGCTGGTTCACCTGGTAAACCAAAGCCATGCCGGTGCCATTGATGACCAGGATGTATTAATAACAGATCAATACAAGGCAAAGGAAACGCTTAAACCATGGTACGACCAAATAATTGAAAAGATCAACTCTTTTGGAAACGACGTAGAACTGTCGCCTAAAAAAGCCTATGTGAGTGTACGTAGAAAAAAGCAGTTCGCTATTATTCAACCTTCCACCAAAACCCGGTTAGATGTGGGCATCAATTTAAAAGATACGGCACCCGCAGGTAATCTGGAAGCTTCGGGAAGTTGGAATGCCATGTGTACGCACCGTATAAAAATTGAACAGGAGAAAGACGTGAATCAAGAAGTTTTTGATTGGTTACATAAAGCATATGACCAGGCAGGGTAGGGCTTATTGCACTTATTTGCCTGGTAAATATTTTTCAGATCTCCATTAAAAAGATAGGTCGCAAAAAGTACGTTCAAAAATGCTGTCAGCCGCAAAAAAATTAAATAAAAAGTCAGGTGCCAAATTGTGGTCGTCGAAGGCTACTCGTACATGCAACGCGATGGATTTGGAAGATATTATTTTCACATCCAACGACTCCAAAAGAAGTTAGCCGTATTGGCGGGAACCGCAAAATTTTTATCAAGTCCCCCTTCGGGGGATTTAGGGGGCCAAAATTACTTCTTCAAATTTCCTTCTGTATCCAGTTCTATTATTTCGTATCCCAATTTTTTAAGCCCGGGCATTATTTTTTCTTTATCTCCCACCAACAAAATATTCATCTTATCTACGTCAAGGTATTTTTTGGCGACTGCATTTATTTGCTGGCTCGTAATGTTCTTTAATATTTCATTCTGTTGTTTTACATAATCGGCTGGCAGGTTGTATTGAAGCAGGCGGTTAATAAAGGCGGCTTTCTGGAAACCGGTTTCATATTGCCTTGCATCGGCCTGCCCAATGGAATTACGCATAAAACTGATCTCTTCAGGCTTAATTCCGTCTTCTGCATATTCCTTGATTTCTTTAATCACTTCAACAAGGGCGCTATCGGTGGCGTCGGCCCTTATTCCACTGCTAAAGGCGAACTCACCAGTATATTTATCACCCGAAAAAGAAGTTCTGGCCCCATAGGTCCAGCCTTTATCTTCGCGCAGGTTTAAATTGATACGGCTCGAAAAGGCTGCACCTAAATTGTAATTCGCCAGGTATGCTTTATAAAAATCACCGGTGGCGTCGTATTTCAGACCCGTAACTTTTCCTATTCTGAATTCGGTTTGCGCCGCCCGGGGAATATCAACAACATAGATCTTTGTTTTTTCAATCATGGGTACCGGGGGTACCTGGGGCAGTTCAAAGTTGTTTTTAGGCAATTTGTTCAGAAAAGATAATTTAGGAAGCATTTCCGCTTCTTTTATATCGCCCACGATAATAACCCTTCCATCATCACTTCCAAAGTAATTTTGATAATAGTGTTCTATATCTGCCAGGTTGATTTTGGCGATACTCTCCGGTGTGCCCGAAGAAGGCAATCCTAAAATATGATTTTCGCCATAGTTTATTTTATCAAATACATTCGAAGCAACAAAAGAAGCCTGGCGCCTGCTGTTAATGATCCGCTCCGTTGTTTGCTTTTTTATTCTCTCAAAAGCGTCTGCGGTAAATTTTGGGTTCAGCATCCGCTCCTGCAAAAGCGCTAAGGTTGTATCCAGGTTTTTCTTAAGGCTCTGCAGTGTAAATACGATCGCATCGGTGGTTGAGCTGATATTGATGCTGCTGCCTAACATTTGCATTTTACTGGTAAATTCTTCGCTCGTATATTTCTTTGTATCTTCTTCAAGCATACTGGCAAACAGACTTGACAATCCTGCTTCCGACAGATTTTTAGACTCAATAATTTTGCCGCCTTTCAAATAAACCTGCATGGTTACAGCGGGTATCTCTGTATTTTGTGAACCTATTACCCGCATGCCGTTTGCCAGAGAATTTTTATAGAATGCCGGAACGTTTACAACCGGGTTGGGGCCATTGCCAGGTATCTTGTTGCGCTCAAATTTATCTTTGGCCTTCTTGTAGGTTAACCCGTGATAACCGTGATCATTAGCCATATATTTCGAGCTGTCTATTTGGTAGTTATTTGTTGCTGCCGCCAATATATCTTTGCCTTGTGTAAGAACACTGATAACTAAGCGGTTCTTATTCCTGATGTATTTTTCAAATACCCGTATTACGTCTTGTTTGGTAAGCGAACGATATCGTTTTAATTCCTCGCTTAGCATATTAGGATTGCCGGTAAAGGTTTGGTAGGCGGCCAATTGCGACACCTTGCCCGAAACACTTGCCAGGCGGTTTATTGCCGTGGCCTCTGCCGAACTTTTAAACTTTTCAATATCCTCATCCTGGACACCTCTTTTTTCAAATTCAGCTAACGACTCATTAACCAGCATTTCAATATCGGCAAGCGCAATGCCAGGAAAAGGAGCGACCGAAATGTAAAACTCACCTGTAAGTTCTGCGGTCCTGTTAGAAGCGAATGCTGTTTGCGCCTTTTGCGTTTTAACCAGGTTTTGGTAGAGAATTGAATTTCTGCCGCGGCCCAAAATTTCCGCCAGGCAATCCAATGCAATTTCATCTTTATCGTATGCCGCAACGGTTGGGTAAACGATGCTCAATTGCGGCGTTCTTGCATAATTATCAACAAAACTTGCATAGCGGTTCTTTTCCAGTTCCACCGTTTCCAGCTTTACAGCCGCTACTTCGGGACCACGAGGAATAGAGCCGTAATACTTATCAACCAGCTTTAAAACCTGCTGCGTGTTTACATCGCCGCCAATGGTAAGGGTGGCATTGTTAGGGCCGTACCACCGTAGAAAAAAGTTTTTTAAATCATTTACATTGCTTCGGTCAAGATCTTTCAGGTATCCGATGGTTAGCCAGCTGTAGGGATGTCCGTAAGGGTAAAGATTCTTAGCAGTAAATTCACCTACCAGGCCATAGGGGCGGTTATCATAGTTTTGACCGCGTTCGTTTTTAACCGTTGATCGCTGGTTCTCAAATTTACGCTGGTCAACGGCATCTAATAAAAAGCCCATGCGATCAGCTTCCAGCCACAATACTTTTTCCAGTTGATTACTGGGCACAGTTTCATAATAGTTGGTACGGTCGCGGTTAGTAGATCCGTTTAAGGTGCCACCCGCTTCCGAAACGATCTTAAAATGCTGATCATCGCCTACGTTATCAGATCCCTGGAACATCATGTGTTCAAAAAAATGGGCGAACCCGCTTTTGCCGATCTCTTCTCTTGCTGAGCCCACATGATAGGTAACGTCTAAATGAACGATAGGGTCTGAGTGATCCTCGGTAATAATAACAGTTAAGCCATTCGGCATTACATATTTTTCGTAAGGGATAACAATTTCGTTTCCCTTCTTAACAACCTTTTCCACCAAAACGGCGCCCGCAGACCTGGCGGCGATTTTACCGACAGATTTTTTTGGTGCCTGTGTCAAGCCAGGTAAATTAAGTGAAACAAAAACGATGACACAAATCGTAAAGATTTTTTTATTCATAAATGTATTTTAAGCATGAAGGCGGCAATATAGCGAATGAGTATTTTTTCGGAAGGATAAACCTGAAAATTTAATAAAGAATATAGGTTTATTAAAAGTGTCTACGAATTTTCGTTTCCGAAAAATAAGCCTTTCAAGGAGTAAAAGAAGTATACACTTTATTAGAAAGTAAAGCGCGATACTTTTTAACCCTTATTACCTTCTATATGCCTTACTATGATTACTATGTGTCTATGTGCCTGCCCCGCCGAATGGCGTGGGGTGCAAAATCCAACCACATAGGCACAATAGCGAAACATAGGTTTCACATAGTCTTATTAAAACACCTTGTTGATGAAGGCGGAAGACAATAGAAAATAAGCTAATAAGGTTTAGTGAGGATATTTGTAGGTGGTTTTCTACTAAGGTTTAAACTAAATGGAAAATATGCTTTTCTAAATCCGAAAAAAGTGACAGTTTGTTGTAAGGTTTTTTGCACTAAGCGCCTATGTAGCAAAAGCAGCTTCAATCTGGGTGCAAAGTTTACAAGCGATCATTTTTTCAGCCAAAAGTATCATATTGCCAAAGGCGGTGGCATTGCTGATGCCATGGCCGATAATAACGGGTTTTGATACACCCAGAACAGGAGTGCCCCCGACCGCTTCGTAATTAAACCGCTGCAGGTATTCGTCGTTTTGCAAGTTGCGGGCATGGGCAATATCGTAAAAACTTTCAGCCATTTTCAGCACGATATTTCCGGTAAAACCCTCACAAACAATCACATCGGTTTTGCCAAACAATACATCGCGGCCTTCTATATTTCCTAAAAAATTAATTTTTCTATTTGCTTTCAGCAGGGGATACGCTGCCTGTGCCAGTATATTTCCTTTTCCTTCTTCATGGCCAACATTCAGCAGGCCTACGGTGGGGTTTTCAATTCCCAAAACGTATTTGGCATATAGTGCGCCCATTGTGGCAAACTGGTTCAGGTTTTCTGGTTTGCAATCCGCATTCAGGCCAACATCTAACAGCAGGCCGGTTGCTCCTGTTATGGAGGGGACTATGGTGCTAATAGTAGGGCGTAGTATGCCCTTTATAACCTTGATACTGTACAATGCGCCCACAAGCATGGCGCCTGTGTTTCCGGCGCTGATAAAGGCATCAATATCGCCGGTGGCCAGCAGTCTAAAACCAATAGCAATGCTGGAATCTTGTTTTTCTTTAAGCGCTTTGGTGGGGTGCTCGTTCATACCGATCACTTGTGTGGTATGTACGGTAGAAATATTTGGTTGGGTCAGTCCTTTGTCGGCCAGCATTGGCTTAACCAGTGCCTCATCGCCCACAAGCACTAATTCGCAGTCAATGGCCGATGTAGATAAATAGGGTACAATTCCTTTTACGGCTTCGAGCGGGGCAAAATCGCCGCCCATCATATCTATACCTATTTTCATATCCTGTCTTCTTTATTTATGCTTTTGAGTTACTAAAGTAATTCAATAAAAGCAAATATTGCAACCTGCTGATCGTTCAGTAAGGTGCATAAAAAAATTATTCACTCTTTTACCGAATGAATAATTTATAAATAAAGTTACGATCAGTTATCTGGCCTTGGGAGGCGCTATTTCGGATACAACTTTTCCTCTGTACATTAACTTGCCTTCGCTTACATGGGCACGATGACGTACATGTAATTCGCCGGTTGTTTTATCTGCGCTTAGGGTAACCGCTTCGGCTTTATAATGTGTTCTTCTTTTTGCACTGCGTTGCTGCGAGTGTCTCCGTTTAGGATTAGGCATGACTCAAATGTTTAAAATATCAAAAAAACGTTATTGTAAATTCTTAAATTGCTCCAGGCCCTTCCAGATGCCTTTGGTTTCGGTGTTTCCGCCTTCCGCCATTTTTTTTAATTTATCCAGCACTTCTTTATTGCAAAGCGGCCCGCCAATTTCTTCTTCCTTACACATTTTTTGCATGGGGATACTTAAATTTATAAATTCAAATATCCAGTCGGCCACATGCAAATGGCTTTCGTTTTTGCTGATGTAATAAATATCCGGGTCTTCTTCGGTATTATTCATTTCCTCGGCGTTGTCAACCAGTTTAACCACCACATTAAACTCATCCCACAACTGTAGCGGCAGATTATTACCGCATCGGTCGCAGTTTACCAGAACCTTTCCATCTACATCAAACTTCAACAACATAAAGCCGGGTTTCTTATCCAGCTTTAATTTTACAGTTGCCTGGCAATTTGTAAAATCCTGTTGCGGGTAATGCTCAAAAAACTTATCAGAAACCTCGTAAGCAAATTCATGTTCACCGGGCTTAAGTCCCACAAATGCTATCTCATATTCTCTTCGCTGATTCATGGTGGATTTTTAAGGTTGGCAAAGGTAAGGCAAACCGCCGAAAAATCAAGCAGGAGTCTACAGGTAAAAATACATAAGACATTTATTTCATGAAAATCATTGGTAACGAGGAAGTATTTTTGTATTATGTTGACAACTAACCTGTTATCAGGCAAATTTCATGTTACAAACCGCCGTGTTGTGGCTGCGATGGCAATATATGCGGCAGGGATTTAGTTTTTTTTGCTTTTTTCGCTGTCCTATGACATAACCATCTCATTCAGTTAAATTACCTTCGGTCTAACTATGTACGGTAAATTTCTTTCTTTCTTAAAACGAAATAAACGGTTGGTGGTAATTGTTTTATTGACACTGGTTATTAAACTGATTACCTATTTTCCTTCCTTTATTGAACACCTGTATCACCCGAATATTTACCGGCCCCTTTCAATTTTTATGCGTATTATTTTCGGCTGGATACCAATAAGCCTGGGCGACATATTTTATGCCGTTGTTATTGGCCTGTTAGTCCTTCAGGTTTATAAATTGGTTGTACTTGCTTTTAAAAGACAGCTTAGCCTGAACATCTTTCTCGGCTGGTTAAAGAAAGCCGTCATAATTTTTTTGGGTGTTTATATCTTTTTTAATTTATGGTGGGGATTAAATTATAACAGGATGGGTATTGCATATCAATTACAGCTGCAGCCCGAAAAATACTCAAAAGAAGACCTGAAAATGATTACCAGAATCTTATTAAAAAAGGTGAATGATAACAGGCGGCCATTTGCTGATTCTATCATTTCGATATCCGCATATCAAAAGGTTTTTGCTTCAACGGTTAAGTCTTATCAGCAAATTGAAAAAATTTTTCCATTTCTTGCTTATCATCATGCCTCGCTAAAAAAGTCTTATTATGGCAGGCTGGGAAACTATTTGGGTTTTTTGGGATATTATAATCCGTTTACAGCCGAAGCGCAGGTTAATCTTACGATACCCCGGTTTTCAATTCCTTATGTTTGCTGCCACGAAATAGCCCACCAGTTAGGATATGCCAGCGAAAGCGAGGCCAATTTTGTGGGATACCTGGCTGCTGTGCATTCAAAAAGCATTTTATATCATTATTCGGCATATTTCGACCTTTTTCGCTATGCCAACAACGAACTTGCCAGGCTGGATACCAGCGCGGCAAAGGAAAATTATAACCAGTTAGACAGAAGGGTAAAAGGCGATTATATGCAGATGAGGGATTATGTAAGAAAGTCTGAAAATCCGCTGGAGCCGGTTATTGAGGTATTTTATGACTATTACCTGAAAGCCAACCAGCAGGAAAACGGCGTAGAAAGTTATAACGAGGTGGTTGGCTGGCTGATCGCCTATAAAAAGAAGTATGGAACTATTTAGAAATTGTTATCGCTGGTTTATTATTTGTAAACAACGACAAATAAACCGCCAGTAAAAAGATCGCTTCGCCGGCTTCACGCTGGTAGGCCACCCTTACCGGAAAATCGAAATTTAACAGCAAACCTGCCACAAACAGGATAATCAGTTTCATATTGGCCTTTTGCATAAACAAACCCAAAATGCCCAGGTACTGTACTAAATTATAAGGATTGCGCAATGCAGGTGTAAATAGTTCTGCCATAATATAGAGCACAAACGAAAAAATAAACAGGTTTTCGTTACTACCGTTGATGACCGATTGTTTGGTTACAATTACCAAACTAATAATAGCTAATAAGAGGAACGATATAAAAAGTGCCGGATCATGCCATTTAAGCCCCAGTTTAAAAAGGTAGTGCTGCACACTAAGCAGGTTGCCGCTTTTAAAATCTTTTGAAACGGGCTTAATGCTAAGACAATCATCGGGCTTTAATCCTGGTTTTCTATAATCAATCGCCGGCGATACACTATTACTGCCGGTAATATCTTTGCTATATTCCCGCATGGCCCTGCTGTATTGTGCCCAGGTAGATAAAGGCGCTGAATAAACTACCAGGCCAAGGCACATCATAAAAGCAACTAAAAATTTGAGCCGCCGTTTCCTGTTAAATTTAATAAACCATGGTATCGTAGCCAGTGCGAAGAACGGTCTCGTAATGGCAACCAGCGGAAAAACCAGCATTACCACCAATCGTTTTTTATATCGGATAACAAGACAGGCAGTAAGCGCAAAAACAAACGCATATAGTATGTATAGCTGGCCATTGTACACATGCAGCCACCAGTTTCGGCTGTAGCAAAAAAACAGGCTTCCAACTAGCAATGTAACCAGCTGCCTGTTTAATTTGACGGGAATGAGGCAGGTTAAAAACAAAGTGGCAAACAACAATATCTCCATTATTAACCACCATATCTTAATAATGGAGCAATAAGACATACGGGATAGCGGCGTTTGCAGCCACAAAACAGCAGGTGTTACGGTTACCCCATTTACCCCGTTAGGCATAAAAATATTTGGGTTGTACAACTGTTCACTAAAGCCGGGCTGCCATTGACTGAAATACGGCGACCGGCCAATGTCCATCCAGCGGCTGCCCAGTATTCTTATATGCAGGTCGGGCATGATGGTTTCCTGCAAAATGGAGTACGAAATAAAAAGGTTGGGAATAAATACAACAACGGTAATTACCAATAACCAATACCACCTTAGGGCGGGTTTATCGTTTAGGCTTTGCAGGTGTTGGTAAATTTTCTTCAATCGGAGTTTTTAAAACACATTTTTCCACATCATGCTTTCTACAGGCTTTTCTGGCTGCTGGCTGTATTTAGCATTTTTCTTTTGATTATATTTCACCTCAATTGCACCTTCAGCCGGAAAATAGATCAATTGACCAATGGGCATGCCTTTATATATACGAACAGGTTGCTTAACAGAGATTTCAAGGGTCCAGTGTCCGCAAAAACCTACGTCGCCTTTACCCGCGGTAGCATGTATATCAATACCCAAACGTCCTGTTGACGATTTGCCTTCTAAGAAAGGAATATGAGCATGTGTTTCTGTATATTCCAGCGTTGCGCCCAGGTAAAAAACATGGGGGTACAAGACAAACCCATCATCAGGAATTTCAAAATATTCGATCTCATTGTGCTTTTTAGCATCCAGTATATGGTCTTTATACGTTGCTAACCACTTGCTTAGGTGAACATCGTACGAGTTGCTTCCAAGGCTTTCGCGGCTATAGGGCTCAACTTTTATGGTGCCTTTACTTATTTCTTCCAGAATTCGCGAATCGGATAAAATCATTTTTTCATTTTTGGTTTACCGGGATTGTTTCCTTAAATGGACATGTCTTTAAGTATTTGCAAAGGTGCTACCCAACAAGGTAAATTAGTCGTCATATTGTTAAATACCGTGTTTTTACTTTTTGTATGTCAGCTTACAATTGGGTTTTCTGCCTTTGGCTTGCAAATAAATCGTAAATCTGCAAATTGTACCAGTAAATTTTTATTTGTGCCTTTATTTTACCAACAAGATTTAGACGAAAATACACGCCTCGCCGTCTGGAAAATTGAAGAGAACGAGGATTTTTTTTTAGCCCACGTATCTGTACAACGAGAGATTACCCATCCTAACAAAAGGTTGCAGCACCTTGCAGCCAGGTACCTGCTTAAATACCTTTTTCCTGATTTTCCGCACCGCCAAATAGAAATTGCCAGTTCGCGAAAACCGTTCCTGCGCGACGACCGTTATCATTTTTCAATATCGCATTGTTCTGATTACGCGGCTGTTATTGTTAGCCCGGTTGCCCGTGTGGGCATAGATGTTGAATATTTTACCCCGCGTGTTCATAAAATAAAACATAAATTTCTACATGCCGACGAACTCAGGTTTGCCAATGCTCAGTTGCCATCACAGCAAATAGAAGTACTAACGCTGCTTTGGAGCGCAAAAGAAGCCATGTATAAATGGTATGGCTTGGGCGAAGTGGATTTTAGCGAAATGATGCAAACCTATCCTTTTGAAGCTGCGAATTCGGGTACCATTGAAGGCTTTTTTTACAAGCATCCCTTTCAGCAAAAACTTTCCTTATCATTTATTCATTGGGATGATATTTGCCTGGTTTGGGTAAAAAGCAAATAAATCAATCAAAGTTTCACTTTCAATTTTACCTTCTGTAGACGTTTTATGAGATGTTCGTTTTTGTTTGATTTTGACTTAATAACCCCGTTGGCAAGGTATTGTTAAGTTAATGGCCAAAATATGAACGGTAAAAAATCTACCTTTCAATATAATTTCGGAGAAAAGGGATTTTCCTCGGCGGAAGCAAAATTTACTATTAAAATTTTATTATCTGAAATATGAAAAGTCGTTGGTTATTATTATGGATGATTTGTGCAGCGGGTTGTTTTTCAACACCGGGGGTCGATGGTCTAATTCTGAAAAAAGAACTTCCAAAAGAATTGAAGGAAATATCCGGCATCATATCGGTGGGAAATGATGTTTGGGCAATTTCCGATAAACCCCATCCTGAGATTTTTCGATTAAATAAAAAGGCCAATATTGTACAGGAAGTGAAAATAAAGAATGCAAAAGTTTCAGACGTGGAAGCTATAACCAGTGATGGCACCTTTTTGTATGTAGGCGATGTGGGCGATAATGAAGGGACCCGGGATTCCAGAACAATTTTGAAAGTTGCATTAAAAGATATTCGCCAGGATAAAATGGCGGAAGTGTCCTCTGGTTTAATTGAATTTACTTTTTCGGATGAAAGCAAAGCTGACAAGAAAAAAGACAATGACTTTGATTGCGAATCGGTGCTGGCAACGAATGATAAGTTATACCTGTTTACCAAACGGAGGACCGATGATCAATGCGAATTATATGTTATACCCAATAGGCCTGGTAAATATGTGGCAAAGTTGATCGCCAAATACGATACCAAAGGGTTGATAACTGATGCTGCCATTAATCCAGCCAAAAACGTAGTTGCACTTACAGGTTATGAAAAAGGGCACGAACATCCGTTTGTGCTGCTCTTAAAAAATTTTAGCGGCGACAATTTCTTTTCGGGTAACGTGGAAAGAATCGAACTGACCAAAAAGAAAAAAGAATGGCAGATAGAGGGAATTACCTTTAAGAATAACAAAGTCGTTTATTTTTCTTGTGAAGAAACCAAAAACGTTCCTGCCACTTTATATGAAGCTCCCATAAAGTCGCTCAACGATGTTGGCCGTAAAGATTAAAATCTAAATAAAAACGTTCATTATGTGGTTAGTGTATGCATTACTGGCTGCTCTATTTGCAAGCCTGACGGCAATTTTTGCCAAGTTAGGAATTGAAGGTGTTGATACCGACCTGGCTACCGCTATTAGAACGGTGGTTATTCTTTTTTTAGCCTGGGGAATTGCGTTTTATCGGGGAGGGGTAGCAACTATAAATACTGTGACCACGCATAATTTTCTGTTTTTAATTTTATCGGGCATTGCGACAGGTTTATCGTGGATTTTTTATTTTAAAGCTTTGAAGTTGGGCAATGTTTCGCAGGTTGCGCCGATTGATAAATTGAGTGTTGCCCTGACTATCCTGCTGGCTTTTTTAATATTGAAAGAACCTATATCGCCAAAAATACTATTAGGCGCCGGGCTTATAATGGCCGGTACACTGGTCTTGACGATTAAGTAAATGCCGCCTTATTTACCCCATTGAAACATAAGATACATGTAACGCACATAAAACTCAAAGTCTTAGTGTTGCTTTGTGTCCTTTGTGCCTTAGTGGTTCTTGGGGTTTTACCGCATAGGCACGGAAGACTATGTTTTCTGTTGTGCCTAAGTGGTAAAACTTTTACTCCTCCTGGTTTCAAACAGAAATGAATACCGAAAATAGTTGAAAGAGCCACCCGCATTTAATAGCAATAAAAGCTTTTAGGCTAACCAAAAGAGACAAATACATACTATGGTTTATACCACTGCGTTTAAGTATCCGAATGACGCGCAGTAAAATGCGATCATATTTTAAAATCCAATATTCTAAATTGAATTATGAAAAATTCTATGAGGAACCACCCAAAAAAAGTGGCATCATAATTTTATTGGAATATAAATTACTCCCCTGGCTTTTGCCGGGGGTTTCTTTTTTATGCTGTATTCAAGTCCAATAATTGACATGAAATCTCCGGATAAATATAATTTAGCATGCAACGGCTGCTAAAAATAGGGTGTCAACCCTACTGAATACGCGGTATGCATAACGAAAAACAATTAGTAAAAGATTGCCTGAAAGGAAAATTAGCTGCTCAAAAGGAGTTGTATAATTCCTTTGCGCCTTCAATGCTGGGTGTTTGTTATCGCTATACCAAGAGTGTTCACGATGCCGAAGATGTTATGCAGGAAGGCTTTATGAAGGTTTTCAGGTTTCTGCAGCAATTTAAAGGGGAAGGGGATCTCGGCGCCTGGATCAGAAGGATCATGGTCAATTCATCTCTTAATTATTTGAAGCGAAATAGGAATTACCAGTACGAAATGGTATTTGATAAAACTGAACTGCATGTAGTATCGCAAGACGACCCTGATATGCTTTTACAGGCAAAAGACCTGGCGGATCTGATACGCCAGTTGCCGATTGGATACCAAACCATTTTTAATCTATATGCAGTGGAAGGCTATTCGCATCCCGAAATTGGCGGGTTAATGGGTATCAGCGAAAACACCTCGCGGTCGCAGTATATGCGTGCAAGGCATTTGCTTATAAGCTGGCTAACCAATAATGCCGGAAATAAAAACAAAGTGTATGCAAAATGATTTTGAAAAGAAGGTGCAGCAGGCGTTGCAAAATTTTGCATTGCCCCCCGGCGAAAACGCCTGGAATACGATTGAAAAAGGTTTAACGGAAAACAAGAGGCGCAGGCGTTTCATTGTTTTTTGGTGGACAGCGGCTTTAATATTTATTGCAGGAGGAATTGGGGTGTATAATTTCTATTCGTCAAATACTAATTCGTCAAAAAATGCAACGACAAATCAAGCTGTCCATGCGACTGAAAACGAAATTAGTGCTGCTGAACCAAACAGAATAAAAAGGGAATCAGCCAAACCAAACGAACCCGGTAAAAGCAATAAGACACAGAAGTTACCAGCTGATAATCGGGCGAAAAGCAATCAGCAGGCGGTTGTAGTTACAGGAGAGAGTCCGGAAAAATTGAAACCCGTGAGTAGCAATATTTCAAAAAACAGCAATCCTTCAGGTAACGCGACTGTCAAAGGTGAGGCTGTCAAACGACCATTAGATAAGACTGAAAATAAATCGTCAGCCGGAACAAGGGGTTTTGCAAAAAACAAATTAATAGAGGAAGTGCAACAACCTGGTTTTAACGAGAAGGTGCAACAACCTGATATTATGGATAAGCCAACAGAGGCGCAAAAAATAATCGCCTCTGCCGATAAAATCCAGAGGGGCAAAAACAACATTTCTTTTGATGATGCGCTTTCGAAATCCGGGGACGTGCCAGCCGGGGCTTCCGTTAAATTAATTGTGGAATCACCGATAGCTACCCTAAAGGATTCGCTGGCTAATTTAACCCCGGACAGCAGTTTGTTATCAGTCGAAAAACCGGTTAAAAAGCAAACATCCCCATTAAAAAAGAAAACGCGCTTTGGAGTAACCATTAGTGGCGGTGTTTCAAATGTACTGTCTGGTTTTCCATTAAAGTCTCAAATGGTAAACGATGCCTCGCCCTCATCTGCCACTTCTCCGGGAAACAATTCGGCAATGGCAGCGATACGCCTTACCTATAATGCTGCGTTTTCGGGCGGAGCAGGGGTGTATGTTTTAAAACCGGTGTCCCAAAGATTTAGTTTTACCGCCGGCATCCATTATCAATATTACAGTGCCGAAAATGTTACAGGCAATAAGGTGTCGGCACAACGGAATGTATTCGACACCTTAACAGGCAACGAAAAGGATATTAACGAGTATTTCAGTCCGGCTGCAGGCGCTTCCGGTTCGTTTAGCCAGGCCGGCAGCAAGTTCATCAATCAATATCATTTAATACAATTGCCGGTCAGCATTCAATATGGTTTTGGCAAAAAAGAAAACATCGTACTGGATGCTGGCATCCTGCCGGGTATATTTCTTGCCAGCAAAGCATTGTATTACGACCGTTTTAACCGCATTGTTTACGAAAATAGTCAGCAGTTAAACTCTTTTCAGTTATCGGTACAGAC
>JBBRCW010000069.1:0-22387 GCA_038204535.1 Chitinophagales bacterium
CCCATTATTTGAGAAAAAACATATTTTCCTGCATTCATAATAAAATGATTTACAGTAATTTACATTTTTTTAGGCTTAAAAAAAATCAAATCGTCTTAGGCAAAAAATCCTTGCAAACTCAATGCAGACAATACTTTCAAAGAACTAACAACAGCCTCAACGCAACGCTAGTGACTTATGTTATTGGTTTAAGATGATTGTTTTGCAGATCAAAGTTTCAGCCAGTTATATGCAATGTCCATAGATAAAACAGTGAGATCAATATAAAACGAGCCGTCATGCTGAATTTATTTCAGCATCCCCTGTATGTCACCTGATACTTTCCAAAAGATCCTTAGACAAGTTTAGGATGACGAATTCACTAAGGTAAAGACATTGCAAATGAACGGTTATTTTAATGGGGAAGTAAGTATCCTTTTCCATTGTTTGAGGCTGCAAATGAAACCTATAAAGTACACGCAGCAACTATCGGTCATTTTTCCTACATATTCATGCAGGTTCAGTTTGCCTGTTAACCGGTTGAATACCATAATGTCATCCAGCAAAAATTAGTCAGCCAATTGCTGCTCCAATACTTTCTTCCAGGCCAAATATTCCTCATTGTATTCCGCTGCAGATGAGGGTTCAATTAACTGAAGTGGTGTTATTTTTTCAAAAGCCTCCGCTTCGTTTTTAAATATCTTAACGCCAATTCCGGCCCCAATCGCTGCCCCAACACTTCCATCGCATGCATACAATTCAACCGGAACATTGGTAGCATTTACAAACGCATCGGTAAATACCGGGCTTAAGAACATGTTTGATTTTCCCGCTCTTATAACAGCCGGGTTCAGGCCGTTTTCCCGCATTATATCTAACCCATACCTGAAAGCAAAAGCAATACCTTCCTGGCTTGCCCGCATAATATGGGCACGGGTGTGTGTATTAAAATCAATACCGCTGTACTGCCCGCCAATCATACGGTTGTTCAGCATTCGTTCGGCGCCGTTACCAAATGGCAACACCTTTAAACCGTTGCTTCCAATAGCAATTGATGCGGCCTCTTTGTCTAATTCTTTATACGACAAACCAGCGCCAGCCGTATCGCGTACCCACCGGTTTAAAATTCCCGTACCATTAATGCAAAGCAAAATACCCAGGCGTCTGTCATTGGCGCTATGGTTAACATGCGCAAAGGTGTTTATACGCGATTGCTGGTCGTAGCTTAACTCGTTTGATACGCCATATATTACACCCGATGTACCCGCGGTGGCGGCAACTTCACCAGGCTGCAAAACATTCAGCGACAAAGCATTGTTCGGCTGGTCGCCCGCTTTATAAGTAACAGGTATGCCTGCGGGTAAACCAAGGCTGTCCGCAATGTCTTTCTTCAAATGTCCATGGTCGGCAAAAACCTCCTGCACGGCAGGTATAATAGACTTGTCAAAACCAAAAAATCCCATTACTTCGGCTGACAAGTCATCTTTCTTAAAATTCCAAAAAACGCCTTCACTTAATGCGGAAGCGCTGGTAGTGATCTCACCTGTAAACTTCATGGCAATAAAATCGCCCGGAAGCATAATCTTATCGATCTTTTCAAAAACGGCTGGCTCGTTTTGCTTTACCCAGGCCAGTTTGGCGGCCGTAAAATTGCCGGGAGAATTTAGGAGTGTTGATAAGCTTTCTTCGTGTCCGATTGCATCGAAAGCCTTCTTACCAAAAGGCACTGCCCGGCTGTCGCACCAGATAATGCTGTCGCGCAGCACCTGCTGATTCTTATCTATCACCACCAATCCATGCATTTGATATGCAATACCAATGGCGCCAATTTCGCTCATGTTAAATGTGCCGGCTTCTCCCACTTTATTTATAGCCTGCTGAACATGCTGCCACCACATTTCGGGGTCTTGCTCGGCCCAGCCGGGCTGTAAAGATTTTATGCCGCTCTCAACATCAGGATACTGTGCGCTGGCAACAGCAGTCTGTGTTTCAGCTTCTACAACCGACACTTTGATAGATGAAGTACCTACATCAATTCCTAATAATAACATAGTCTGATTTTAAAAAAGAATAATAATTGGGTTTTAAAACAACCAAAGCCCCGCCTAGATTTTCAGGCAGAGATAAATGATTTGGCAGGCCTTGCAAGGGCTTTAACATCGGCACAAATTATTAGAAATAAATGTAATAGCCCAACAATATTTTTAGCACAAAACCATCATGTGAGCATTTAGAAAGTCAGCCGGTTTTATCATTTTTGCCCCATCCCCACAGCAGAAAGTCTGGCAACGCTCTTGCCCACGTGTGCACATCGTGCCTGCCATCGATTAACTCGTTATAAGTAATGTGTTCATCGGTATAGCCTTTGGCTTTTAAGGCAACGATCATATCAAGCGCATCATCGATTGAGTCAATAATGCCGTTGTTGTTTCGATCGGCTGTTTCATCAAACTTTCCGGTCTGCAAATAAAATTTTAGCCAGGGGAAAAAATCGCCCATACGTACCTGCAAATGCATGATGCGGTCTTTCTCGTCGTTGTATCCATCTTCGTAAGCCTTTCGCCGCCACCAGAGCGAGCCGCTGAAAACACCCAGCTTCGAAAATTGGTTTGCTTCATTCCACACAATATCAAATGCGCTCAAGCCGCCAAGGCTAAAACCTGCAAACGACTTGTCTTTAAAAGATGGTGCGTGAAATTTCCTCCTGATAAATGGGATCAGCTCGTCAAAAACAAATTTTTTGTACAAACCCGCTTTACTGCCCAGCCCTTTATAGTCGGGCCGGCAGGCAGTTCCATATTCATTCATTCTGTCATCGCCGCAATGAATACCTACACAAACCAAAGGATCAATCGCGTTTTTTGCCATCAGCTTTCGCAAAATTTCTTTAAAATCCATAGTCAGCAGGTCTTGCCCGTCATTTATAAACAATATGCTTGTCTGATCGCCGGGCACGATGTTTTGAGGAAGATAAACATCAACTGTAACCAGCCTTTCAAGGTATTCTGAATGAATTAAAAATTTATCGACAGATAAAGAGGGATGCTTAATTTTTTGCGGGTGCTTTTTTGTTTCTGGCATACCTTCAAATGTAGCGATTTTGGTAAAAAAGATACGTCACAATGTTTTTGAATCAGGCGCGGCAAAGAATGTAAATGTTTGCCTATATTGAGAAACTATCTAAACACAAAAAAATATAAAAGGCATAAATGTCCTGCAGAACGTTTAAAAAATCTCCTGTCATATTAAAAACTACAATCGGATAATCTTATATTTATTTAAACTACTAAACACACCAGCATATGAAAAAAATAGGCATACTCTATGGCAAAGAAAGAAGTTTTCCCAACGCGCTAATTGAAAGAATAAATAGCAAAGGCATTGATGGAATTGTTGCGGAACCAGTAAAAATTGACAAGGTATTACAAGGCGAACCAGCAGGTTATGCCGTCATTCTCGACCGTATCAGCCAGGATATACCTTTCTATCGGGCTTATCTAAAAAACGCCGCGTTAACCGGTACGGCTGTTATCAACAACCCTTTTTGGTGGAGTGCAGATGAGAAGTTTTTTAATAATTGCCTGGCAACAAAAATAAATGTGCCGGTGCCTAAAACCGTTATTCTGCCTTCGAGAGACCTGCCAGACGATACCTCTTCGGATTCGTTCGGCAATCTCGCCTATCCATTAGATTGGAATTCTATATTCGAGTATATTGGTTTTCCTGCCTACATGAAACCGTTTGCAGGGGGCGGATGGAAGAATGTTTACAAGCTGGAAACACCCGACCAATTTTTTGAGGCGCATAGCGAAACCGGGCAATTGGTTATGATGCTGCAGGAAGAAATCAGGTTTGACGAATATTACCGTTGCTATTGTGTAGGAGGTAAATACGTAAAAATTATGCCTTATGAACCCCGCAACCCTTTCCACCTGCGTTACCGGGCCGATTTTTCTCCAGACGCAGAAAGATTAAAGGAAATGGAAGGAATTGTTTTACGAATAAATGAATACCTCGGCTACGATTTCAACACCGTAGAACTTGCGGTAAGGGATGGCATACCTTATGCCATTGATTTTTGTAACCCGGCGCCAGATGCCGACATCAACAGTGTTGGCCAGGAGAATTTTGACTGGGTTGTTGAAACGTCCGCTAACTATGCCATTGAAAAAGCACAGGCTAATGAGGAAGGGAAAGACAACTTAACGTGGGGTGAGTATGTAAAGAGAAGCGCAACTAAACAAACGCTCTTTTAGTAATTGCTGATTCATACATTTAATTTAATCAATCATTCGAGATGGCCAATATTAGTTTTAAGCATTTTACCATTGGTGTAGAGGAAGAGTACATGGTGGTTGACCCCGAAACCAGGGAATTAAAAAGCCATGAACAACAGATTGTATTAGAAGGACAAAAGATTATTAAGGATAAGGTAAAGGCAGAAATGCACCAGGCGGTTGTAGAAGTAGGCACCGACATTTGCGACAATATAGAGGACGCCTTTCGCGATGTATCGACTTTGAGAGGCACGATTGCACAAATTGCCGGCGATATGGGCTTATGGGTAGGCGCTTCGGGCACCCACCCCTTTAGCCATTGGGAACGCCAGTTAATAACCGACCATGTACGCTATTCCGAAATTATTAACGAATTGCAGGAAGCGGCTCGCAGCAACCTCATTTTTGGTTTGCATGTTCATGTTGGCATGGATACCCGCGAAATGGCTATTCATATTGCCAATTCGGCGCGGTATTTCTTGCCCCATGTGTATGCCCTAAGTACCAACTCTCCTTTTTGGGAAGGACGTACTACCGGTTATAAATCTTACCGCACCAAGGTTTTCGACAAATTTCCCCGCACGGGCATACCCGACTACTTTGCCAGTATTGAAGATTACGATAACTACATAAAACTGCTGGTAAAAACCAATTGCATAGACAATGCTAAAAAAATTTGGTGGGACCTGAGAGTTCACCCGTTTTTTAATACCGTAGAGTTTAGAATTTGTGATGTGCCAATGACGGTTAAAGAAACAATTGCGATTGCGGCATTGTTCCAGGCAATATGCGCCAAGCTTTACAAACTGCGCAACCAAAACCTCAATTTTATTATTTATCCCCGATTATATATCAACGAAAACAAATGGCGGGCAAGCAGGTACGGTATTGATGGCACCATGATAGATTTTGGCAAGGAATCAGAAGTTAATACCCGGGTACTTATCTATGAACTGCTCGATTTTGTAGATGACGTTGTGGACCATCTGGGTAGCCGCGACGCCATTTCGCACGTTCATAAAATGATTGAGAATGGCACTGGCGCAGACAGGCAGCTCGCAGTTTTTAAAGAGACAGACAGCCTGACCAGCGTAATGGATTATATACACGACCAGTTTTTAAGCGCCGATTGATTTTTTACAAGTTCATCAAAGTAAAACTGATATTTATCCAACTAAATCATACCCAACCCCGGCTAATCATATACAAGGCTTTTTAAGAAAGTGGGTGAATTACCTGGCCGGTTTTTTACAAATTGGCTTATCTAAAGACCAGTATTACGACCGGTTAATCGAAAAAGTAATAAAAAAGATCTGCACCCCGCAATCGGTTTGTATAGACGTGGGCGCACAGGATGGAAAAATCTTAGCGCTTATTATAAAACATTGCCCAAAAGTTATCCATTATGCCTTTGAACCATTACCCCATTTGTATAAACTACTGGTTCGAAAATATGGCAGTGCTGCTAAAATTTTTCAACTGGCAGTCAGTAACCAAAAAGGCATAGCAGTTTTTAATGATGCAGATACCCAGGTGGCAACCCACGGACTTTTTAAACAGTCAAATGCCGACAAACCAATCAATGAAACCACCCGGGTTGCCACCGATCTCTTAGACAATGTATTGCCTGCAGACGAAAAAATAAGCTTGATTAAACTGGATTTGGCAGGTGGTGAACTCAATGCTTTATTAGGAGCCAGTAACCTGATCAATCAATACCACCCGGCTATTTTATTGAAATTTCTTAAAGGCGATGCGGAAATTTATGGTGAAAACGTAGCAGCTATTTTCAGATTTCTTACGGATAAAGGCTATTCCATTTACCTGTTTAAGAATTATATAAAGGAGCAACCGGCGTTAAAACTAAAAGACTTTAACCGGCATTATTCAATTGGCGATGAATATTTTTTTGTTGTTGTTTTTTGCAAATAGATTCCGGGTAATAAAAATGTCTATATAATAGAAAGAAGAAGAATCAGCGCATTCTTTTTTACGCACTTAGTAAAAACCCAATGTACTTATACTATTTGTCTGATTTTGGTCACAGAAGACACGACGGTAACACAAAGCACACAACTTATTGGTTGCTCAATATAAGTTTACAAACCTGGACAGCTTTTGAAACTATACTTAGTAATAGGTGTATTATAGGTGTATAAAAGACGTTTTAATTAAAATTGTATGTTTGCAGCAATGAACCGGTCAGAAAATAAAATGTTACGCATAGCTATTTTAGATTTGTACGAAGGGGTGGAGAACCAGGGCATGCGCTGTATAAGAGAGATCGTTCACCATTGGGGTGAGCAAAATAACCAGAAGGTGATTTTAGATGAATATGAAGTGCGGATAAATAAGGAGATCCCCGATACCAGTTACGATATCTATATTTCTTCGGGTGGACCCGGCAACCCGATGGAGAGCGAAGGACTTGCGTGGGAAAATCTTTATTTTGACTGGCTAAAGAAATTAGAAACATGGAACAATGATGAATCAAATCTTCAAAAAAAACATGTTTTCTTTATTTGCCACAGTTTTCAATTGATGGCGCGCCACTACAATATCGGCCAGGTAAAAAAACGAAATTCCACCGCATTTGGAATATTCCCCGTTCACATGCTGAGTTCTGCCAAAAATGAAGTAATGTTTCGCGGCCTCAACGATCCGTTTTTTGCCATGGACAGCCGCGATTACCAGGTGGTGGAACCAAATCATCACCGGCTAACAGAAATGGGCGCCCATATTTTGGCAATAGAAAAAGAGCGGCCGCATGTGCCTTACGAAAGGGCTGTTATGTCGGTGCGCTTTAACAACTACTTTATCGGTACACAGTTTCATCCCGAAGCCGACACTGCAGGTATGAGCATGTACCTGCATCGCACGGATAAGAAAAAAACCATTACCGAAAATTATGGTGAAGAAAAATGGCATAGCATGATTGACGGGTTAACCGATCCGGATAAAATAATGCGCACTTACAATAACATCCTTCCTAATTTTTTGCAGTTTGCCTGGCAGCAACAATAGGTAATTGCCTGGTCAATGTCGTTTAAGATAATTTCACGCCCGCCCGGCTGACGCCAGTCGGACAGGCAAAGAGGCATAAGGAAGCCCAGAACACAATGTTCGCCCTATCCTTCTTTGCGTTCCGGCATTTCAATCATTTGCGCTGCTGTATAAGACCCAATCAAATTGGAAATCTTCGATCGATTACCAGTAAAATTTATTATTTGCACTGCTGAATGATTGCTTATTTTTAAATTCAATCTGAAAATATTATGTATGATACCATCGATCAGGAAAAAATATAACGACCAGTTTACCCAGGAAAAATATCAGGCATACCTCGCCGATCTTAACAGCGTTCACCCTGGCGACATCCTGTTCAGGGTAGCCGAAACACCAGTGTTTTGCGATACCGATTTTACCAAACAAATGATCTCAGCCTGCGAAAGTATTGTGGATGTCATTCTTTCTCCCGGCTATATCGAACAATCTGACAGGGCCATTCCGGCTAATGTTAGGGTACCCGGCGATGAACGCAATTGCGAATTCATTGCTTTCGATTTTGGCGTTTGCGAAAACGAACAGGGAAAACTTGAACCCCAGCTTATTGAAATGCAGGGCTTCCCCACCCTGTTTGCCTTTCAGGTATTGCAAATAGATATGCTGGAGAAAAATTTTGAAATACCAACCAATTTCTCAGGCTACTTAAATGGGTACACCAGGGCAAGCTACCTGAAGCTTCTTAATGAAATTATTGTGGGTCCGCATGCGGTTGAAAATGTCATATTGCTCGAACTGTTGCCGCACGAACAAAAAACAAAAATCGATTTTTATTGCACGCAGGATTATTTAGGCATTAAGCCGGTTTGCCTTACCGACCTTATTCAGAAAGGCAAAAGGCTTTTCTATATGGACAATGGTAAAGAAATAGCTATTAGCCGCATATATAACCGCATTATTTTCGACGACCTGCAGCAGCAGTCCGCTGAAATTCAGCAGAAGGGCCTTTTATTAACCGAAGATCTGGATGTTGAATGGGTGCCGCATCCCAATTGGTTCTATCGCATCAGCAAATACACGCTACCATTTATCAACCATTCCAATGTACCCGAAACCAAATTTTTAAGCGATTTAAAGGAGTTGCCCGCCGATCTGGAAAATTATGTTTTGAAGCCATTGTTTTCGTTTGCCGGGCAGGGGGTAGTAATTGATGTAACACCCGAAGATATAACCGCAATAAAAGATCCGAATAATTGGATACTGCAGCGAAAAGTAAAATATGCCGATGTTATTGAAACCTCCGACGGGCCCGCCAAGGCAGAAATAAGGATATTTTATTTTTGGAAAGATGGTGAGCAGCGGCCTGTTGCCACCAATAACCTCGCCAGGCTAAGTAAAGGAAAAATGATAGGTGTTCGGTACAATCAAAATAAGACCTGGGTGGGCGGCACAATCGCATTCTTTGAAAAAGATAAAAATTAGCGGGATGGCAAACGCTCCCTTTAAGCCTTTAAATAAGGTATATTTTCAACTTTTTTAGTACCCTGCATTAAAAAACCCGCTGTTTTAATTACTTGTTTTCGGTAAAAACTATTAAAGTTCTATAACATTTGTTTCAGTAATTTTTCCAGCTCTTCGCCATCAACCCCGCTGGCTACAATCTTTCCTTCCTTATCCAATAAAAAAGTAGAAGGTATATACTGTAGATTCCAGGTTTTCGAGAGGTCGTTTCCGTTAGCGGCTTTGGTGTCGATTACGTGCTTCCAGTTGGTTTTATCCTGTTGCATTGCTTTCTTCCAGCTGCCGGTATTATCATCTATAGAAACGCCAAATACCTCGAAGCCTTTATCTTGATACTTTTTATAAATCGGTAATGTCTTTTTGTTATTTATCCGGCATGGCCCGCACCATGATGCCCAAAAATCAAGTAACACCACTTTTCCTTTTAGTGAAGTCAAGCTGATTGATTTACCATTTACATCGGGCAAACTAATTTCGGGCGCCTTGCTGCCAACCACAGGTTGCGCAATCAAAAAACCCACCCAAAGAACCTGGGCAAATACCGCGGCTAAAATCTTTTTCATGCCGAAAATTAAGAAGTTTCATCGCTGGTTTTTCATCGCGACAAAATTTTAGGCTTTGCTTAATAAAATGCAAAGTGTCTAAACTCATTTTTTTACGCCTCTTTCTAAACTAAATTTTTATTTAAACCCGTTTACCAATGGTGTCTTTCCTGACTTTTTTTCTGAAAACCATTTATTGCCAACGGATCATCGGCAGAAGTCTGCAATAATAAACCCGACCGCTCTTTTTACGCAGATACACATACATATCTAATTAACAAACCCCCAAAAGAACCCAAAACGTATCCAAAGGCCCCGATCATAATAATGCTGCAGCAGTTCGTTTTCGGCGGTAAAACCAACTGAATTACCGGCAATTCGCAAAGAATTTAAATTTTCGGCCCTTATGTATGCTTTAAAACTTTTGATACTAAAATCGAAGAAAACATTTGCTACGGGCCTGTTGGTGACCGAATAATTGTCCTGGTAAAAGAACTGGCCGATAAAAGGCGAATAATTATCTCTTTTATAGGGCGTATTGTACTGAACCTCTAAACCTGTGGCCAGGTACAAATTTTTATAAAGGTTCGCCTCAAGGTTTATGCGGTTGCTGGTAAATAACAGGGGGATATTAACAGGCGGATTTCCGGTTTCTTTCTGCAGATGAACTTCCGAAAGAAAACTCCATCGTTTTGACAACCGGAATAATTTCTTGCCCGAAATATGCAAAACATTAAATAAAGTTGCTTCTTGCTGCGCCGAAAAGTAATTATCGAAATAAGTGTAATTGCTGATGAGGTAATATTCGGCATTGAGCGAAAACTTTCCTGTCGCATTGTTGATTGAACCAAAAAGCCGGGTAATGTTTTCCTTTTTCAGGCTGGTGGAGGCAATTACCGGAAAATTACTTTCGCTTCTAAAAACAAACGAAGGGCTGCGGTTCACATTTTGAAAACCAAGTTCTACCGAACCCAGCTTTCGGCTGATCAATCGTTGCAAACTGATTTTGGCCGAATAATCCGCAGCATTTAATCCCGCCAGGAAAAACGATCCGCTGGCAGCAAGATCCCATTTTTGATTGCGGGTCCGGTTTCTATATTCACCGTTAATAAAGGCATTGTAATAATTTTTAGAAATGGCGGTGAAGTTGCCTGCCAGGTTTTGTATAGCCGCCCCCACCTTAATAAACTGGTTCACATTATTTTTTTCAGGAAAAGAAATAATGCTGAAATCGTTGACTACTTCGCTCCATTGATCAGTAAACCTAACAGTATCCTGCAAAAGGGTGTAATTATAATCGTTCTGATAGTTGGTTTGTTTGTCATCGTAGTTAGACTGGTCTAAGAACTGGTATTGCTTTTTTGAATAAGTAAGTGTGTGCTGAAACCTGATACGCGGATAAAATAATTTTATAGTGGTGCTGTCGTTTACCACCAGCGAATCCTTTTGACCCAGGTCGTATTGCTGCCTGTAAAGAAAAATAGACTCCCTGTATAGGTTGCCGGTATTAACCGAAGTATTAAAGAAGTTTCGGCTGGTACCAGCATCGCCGCCCAAACGGGTATTTATTACAAACCGGTCGTTAAACCGACTATCGCTTAAAAGGGAATCGTACCGCACCCCTCCGTTTTCTGACGACAATATTTTATTGGTAATATATATGCCATAGGCATTGTACCGCTTATTATTGCTTGTATAATGGCCATTTATTCTAAAATTATTATGATTGGTGTTTTGCGTTTTAAAACTTCCGGGTGAGTTGATAAACCGGTATTGAAAAGCCAGGTTAAAATTTGGCCGAACATTCTGGGTATGCAAAATGTTCACCATTTGCTCGCTCTTGCCGCCCAGCATGTAACCCAATTCGGTAAATGGCCGGGTTGTCTGAAAAAACCGGGTATCATCAACGCTAAATCTATAAATATCAAAAGAATGAAAGCCGGGGTCCCAACCGGGTTTCAATATGGGTTTAAACAGCATCGATTTTGCGGCGGCTCCAAAGTTGCCCAGTGTAACATAATCGGCAGGTACCGGGTACTTCTTACTAAAATCATTAATTGACGAATCCAGGTACATCACCCTTGAGGAGTCAAAATACCGGTAGTAAATGGTTATCGAATCCGCCAGGTTATCCCTTTTTTTAAAACCGGTATCCTGCTTGCTGGCATTGGGCAGGGCACGGCCGTTGCGGTCGTATTGGGTATTGCTGTTTCCCGAGCCAGATTGGTTTTGTCTCAGCGTTTGGGCATCCACACAATTGGCAACTGCCAATAACAGCACCAGCGAACAAAGCGATAAAAAAAAGTTGATTTTGATGTTCATGTAAAGAATGATCTACGCACAAAGTCATCGCAAAGTAAAGGTAAACCTGCTAACAAAAGGCTAAAGGTGTATAGCGGAAAGAATGCAGCTAAAGCAGGGTTTGACAATTTTAATAGCCGAAAGGCCTTGCAGTATCATAACTCAAACCATGCCTACAACTCCTCAATTAACCTGGTAAATATTTGGGTTAATTTGGGTTCAGCTTGTTTTGCTGCCAGCAGCACTTCTTCGTGCGTGATCACATTTTCTTCTTCGCGAATGCCTATATCGGTAATAACACTCATGGCAAAAACCTTCATGCCGGCATGCACCGCCGCGATTACTTCCTGCACCGTGCTCATTCCAACAGCATCGCCGCCAGCCAGTTTAATGAGCGCATACTCTGCACGGGTTTCAAAGGTTGGCCCGGTAACACCGGTGTAAACGCCTGTATGTATAGGGATTTCGAGCTTTTCGGCAATGGTTTTCGCTTTGGCAATCAAATCTGAACTATAAGGTTCGCTCATATCAGGAAAACGCGGGCCCAGGTCATCTTCGTTTTTGCCTAATAATGGATTGATGGTAAAAAAGCTGATATGGTCGCGAATGATCATTAGATCGCCTACCGCAAAATGAGGATTGGTGCCACCTGCTGCATTGGATATCAAAACCGTTTCAACACCAAGCATTTTCATTACCCTGATGGGATAACAAACCTGCTGAGGCGTGTAACCTTCATAAAAATGAAAACGGCCGGCCATCGCCACTATTTTTTTGCCTCCTAATTCACCAAATATCAATTTGCCGTGATGACCTTCCACAGTACTCACCGGAAAATGTGGAATATCATTGTACGATATTTCCTTTTCAACCTTTAACTCGCTTATAAAATTGCCCAGCCCGCTGCCTAATACAATGCCCACTTTTACGGGGGAATTACATTGCTGCTGTATAAAGGCGACTGTCTCGTTTAACTGATCTATCATCAAAGAGAAAAATTTTTAGGCGCCAAAGATAAACAGATAGCTGAAATGAAAATGAACCCAATAACTAAATCCCGCGATTTACCACATAGGCACAATAGTGAGCATAAGGTTAGCGAAGGCAATAATTGACAATCGAATTTTCTTTTTGGTGCAGCGCACCCAAATATTTGTAGCGTATAAAATTGCGCTTCAATCTAAGGTGCAGCGCACCAAAATATCGGCTAACAATTTGTCGGGTGCGTTTTTATTCAAATATTACGGTGCGCTGCACCTCATGAGTCAGGATCTGACGATGTTCTACAAATATTTAGTTGCGCTGCACCTGGGTTACAATAATTCAACAACCACCTTTTAAGAAGGAGGATTTTTAAGTTCTATTAAAGATGTAGAAACAATTTAATTGCACTGCGCCAACAGCATCCGGGGCTTATTTTACGCAAAGGATATTTAGGCGCTAATTTTCTCAAAATTGCCAACAAGTTGTAACTTCTTTTGCCTCTTGAAAGGCATATTTTCGGAAGCGAAAATTGAGAGAATCTTAATTCCTGCCATTTGCATTCTTCTATGTGTGTCCTCCTATGAACCTTATGTTTCTATGTGGTTGAGAAAAAAAGATAATAAGGGCATGGGGTAAAAAAATGATACTGGCCAAACAACCCTAAACAAATGCCATGCATTTCTATTATTGCCTAACAACCGGCGATAAAAGGCTAAAAGGTTCTGCGGGTATGTTTCGGCAAACCCAGAATAACAACACGGTTACCAGCAGTATTCTTACAAATGAAGTGGAATAAAATATTTTTTGTACCAGGTGGCGACCGGTAAAAGAATTGATCAGCAATATGCCCGCAGAGTAAACTAAAAATGGCAATGCCACTACAAACAGCACATTATACTGCAATGCCTGCCCCATTTGCCCGTGCAATAAGCTTGAAAAAGCCCGCTGAGAGCCACAACCGGGACAATACAAACCTGTTATCAGATGAAAGGGACAATGGGGAAAGAAGGAAGAATAACGGGCATCAGCCATAAAATAAATCATTGCCAGCAAAGGCACAAAAACCAATACCGATATTAATCGTGCAAAATTTTTCATGATCACTAATAATGTCCCCTATAATTGTTCATCATAGCCAAACCGCCGAATAAAAAAATAAAGGCAACCCAAATGAAAACACCAATAATACCTGCCCAAAAACCAATTTTGGTCCACTTACCGGCATTCGCGGAGGCCTGCAGGGCGCCTTCAGTATCGCCATCTCCATACAATTTGTTCACTTGTACGGCAAAAACAATCCCCACAATGCCCAAAGGAAGGCAACAAAATATGGTTACAAGTATAGATTCAACCAGCCAGTTTTTTGGTGGCGGTTGCTGCATAGAAGGTTGGCGGGTAAAATCCATGGTTACGGGTTTATTTCAAAGTATTAAATTTAACTATAAACCTTAAACCAATCAAGCTTAAATAAAAATCATTTAATAAGCTCTTGCAAATAACACCCGCTGCGCCGATGGATTGCCTGTTAAGATGCACTTGCCTTCTTCTTCAGTATTGTTCAACGGTATGCATCTTATAGTTGCTTTACTTAACTCTTTTATTTTATCCTCGGTTTCGGGCGTACCATCCCAATGGGCCGAAATAAACCCGCCCTTTGTATCCAGCAAATCGTTAAACTGTTGCCATGTGTCGGCAGGTGTTGTATGCGATTCTCTGTACACGAAAGCCCTGTTGTAAATATTTTCCTGAATGGTATCCAGCAACTTTATAATATTTACCGAAAGCCCGTCCATCGACATCGTAATCTTTTCTTTGGTGTCGCGCCGGGCCACTTCCACCTCGTTTTTGGCAATATCGCGGGCACCTATACCTATTCTCACCGGCACGCCCTTCATTTCGTATTCAGCGAACTTCCAGCCCGGCCTGTTATTTTCATTGTCATCGTACTTTACCTTTACGCCTGCCGCCTTTAATTCTTTCACCAGCACATTTACCTTTTCGTCAATCAACAGCTTTTGATCGTCGCCTTTATAAATAGGTACGATGACCACCTGAATGGGTGCCAGTTTGGGCGGCAATACCAGGCCGTCATCATCGCTGTGGGCCATTACCAGCGCACCAATCAAACGGGTGCTAACTCCCCAGCTGGTTGCCCACACATAATCCAGTTTATTTTGCTTGTCGCTAAATTTTACATCAAAAGCTTTGGCAAAGTTTTGTCCCAAAAAGTGCGAGGTACCTGCCTGCAGCGCTTTACCATCTTGCATTAATGCTTCAATACAGTAGGTATCAACGGCACCTGCAAAACGCTCATTGATACTTTTAACGCCCTTAATCACCGGCATTGCCATCCATTGTTCGGCAAAATCCGCATACAAATCCAAAATCAGCCTGGTTTCGGCAATGGCTTCGTCGGATGTGGCGTGGGCCGTATGCCCTTCCTGCCAAAGGAATTCCGCGGTTCTCAAAAAAAGACGGGTACGCATTTCCCAACGCACCACATTGGCCCACTGATTAATCAGCAACGGCAGGTCGCGGTAGCTTTGTATCCATGTTTTATAAGTATTCCAAATAATAGTTTCGCTGGTGGGCCGAATAATCAGTTCTTCTTCCAGTTTAGCTTCGGGGTCCACGATTATGCCCCCGCCATCAGGATCATTCTTTAACCGGTAGTGCGTAACCACTGCGCATTCTTTGGCAAAACCTTCCACATGCGCGGCTTCCTTGCTCAAAAAGCTTTTGGGTATGAATAAAGGAAAATAAGCATTCTGGTGGCCAGTATCCTTAAACATTTTATCCAACACATCGCGCATGTTTTCCCATAGCGCAAAGCCATAGGGTTTTATAACCATGCATCCTCTTACTGCACTGTAATCGGCCAGGCCTCCTTTTATAATCAGATCATTATACCATTGGCTATAATCCTGTTCCCTGCTTGTAATTTCTTTACTCATTTTTATTAAAAGTTTATCCGGCACCGTTTATAAATCCTTTCTTATTAATCTTGCCTTTTATTTAACATTTTGGCAGCTTAAATCAGTAACAAAGGTCAAATTTTTGTTGTCTTTTTATCAAAGCTTTTTAAGCGTGGCAAAAGTAGTAACTTCATTGCTAAATACCTTTAAAACGATCATTATGAAACATACTTCTATCATCCTTGCATTTGCAGTCATACTTTTAACAAGTTGCTCTACTGCGTATAAAGCAGGCCAAACACCAGACGATGTCTATTATTCTCCCGCTAAAGAAAACGTGGAAAGATACCAGGCAAGTAACCGCGACCGTTACCAGGAAAATATTAATTACCAGGATGACAGGTTTCTGCGGATGAAAGTCCAAAACCGCAACCAATGGCAAACAATTGACGATTACAGTTATTGGTACGACAGCCGTTACGATTACAATATTTACAACAGGGGTTTTTATGGAAACAACCTGTATTCGTATAATACCTATTACCCCGGTATGTATAATTTTAATTACTTCAACCCATCTTATTATGGTTATGGTTATGGTTATGGCGGCTATTATGCCCCTATATTTCCAGTGGTGTATTACAAGAGTCCTAAGGTGTTCACAGGTGTTACCGGCAAAAGTAATCTGGGCACTTATTTAAACAGCCAGTATAATAACCGTAATTCTATTTATTATAAAGGCGGTGATAATGCGGAAGGCAATTTTGGAAACCTGATGAAAAGGGTGTTTACGCCAACAGCCGATAATAATTCTAACAGCAGTTTCGACCGGCCGGCCAGAACTTCTAATTCTACCGCTGCACCCAGCAGTAGTGCCGGTGGCCGCAGTGGCGGATACAGCAGTTCCGGTAGCAGTACCAGTACTTCGCGTCCCCCAAGAAATTAAAAATAAAAAAATAGCAAAGCAGGTTAACGGCCTGCTTTTTTTTAGCCCAATCTTGTTTAGTTAACATAAACGACATGAAAAAATATTTACCTGTTTTCATAGGTGTAATGCTTACCGCCCAGGTAAACGCGCAGTTGCCCGATGATGCTTTGCGCAATAGCTGGTTTACCCAAAATGGAACAGCCCGCAGCAACGCCGTTGGAGGCGCTATTGGCAGCCTTGGTGGCGACATTACTTCAAATAATGTAAACCCCGCTGGCATTGGTCTTTTTAAGACCAGCGAATTTGTGCTGACACCTGCCTTTGCCTTAAATAATAACAAGTTTAATTACCGGGGCGATAATTCGGCCATTAAGAAAAACGGTTTCAATTATGGCGCTACCGGTTTTATTTTTGGATCTACCGGCCGCGGCAATAACAAATTCACCAGCAGTGCCTTTTCAATTTCGGTAAACCAGTTAGCCAGTTATAATAATCATACTTATTACAAAGGAAAAAATGACATTAGCTCATTTTCTGAGCAATACCTGGAAGAACTGGTAAAAGACAACGCCAGTCCAACCGCTGCTGACAACAACTATATTTTTGGATCATCTTTGGCCTACCGTACTTTTTTGATAGACAGTTTTATGACTTCGGGTGGCCGCCTGGGTTACCAAAGCCAGGCATCTGTTGCAAGGCCGGGGGTGGATGGCGTGATACAGGAAAACGATGTGACCACACAAGGCGGCTTTCACGAAATATCGCTGGCGCTGGCAGGCAATATGAACGACCGGCTGTATCTCGGCGGCAGCCTGAATATACCGGTCATTTATTATCACCGCGATCTTCGGTATAAAGAAAGCGATGCTTCCAACAACCCAAATAACAACTTTAATTATTTTGAATTTACTGAGAACGCTACCAGCCGGGGTATTGGTATAAACGGCAAATTTGGCTTGATCTACAAACCTCAGCAAACCTTCAGGCTCGGACTGGCTTTGCACACCCCCAGTTTTATATCTTTTCGAGATAATATAAGGGCTGCCATGACCACCGATACAGAGAAATATACCAGCCAGGGTACATGGACTGAAACCAGCGATAACCTGAACAGCGGCAACGCAGGCGACCGTCAATATAATATGATCACGCCCTGGAGAGTAATTGGAAGTGTCAGCTTTGTTTTAAATGAAGTGAAAGATACCCGTATGCAAAAAGGCTTTATCAGCGCCGATGTGGAATATGTGAATTACCGGAGCGCCCGCTTTTCGGCCAGTGATAATGGAGATATGACCGCTGTTAATTATTATACGTCGCTGAACGATAAGGTTAAGGCTTACTATAAAGGCGCCTTTAACATGCGGCTTGGCGGAGAGCTTAAATTCAACACACTGATGGTTAGAGCAGGAACCGCTTATTACGGAAATCCTTATGCCCAAACCGAATCACTCAAAGGCAGCCGGATTCAGGCAAGCGGCGGATTGGGGTATCGCAACAAAGGTGTTTTTGTAGATCTTACCTATGTACACCTGTTTATAAAAGACGTTAATTTTCCATACCGTTTAAACGATAAGCCGAACACCTTTGCCGAGCAAAGCGGCAGCAGGGGAAATGTAGTGGCGACAATCGGATTTAAGTTTTAGCATTGGCTCTATAAGCACCCTGAAGCTTTCCCCTTGAATATTTACTGCAAAAATTTGGGCTTTCAATACTGAAAGAAAGTTTATTTTACAACGCCTTTCGGGGTGGTATTCATTTTGCATTAAAAACTGTAAACTATGCTTTGGAGAGGTAAACAAGGAAGCTCTAATGTTGAAGATCGCCGCGGAACCTCGGGTAAAGGTGTAGCAGTTGGCGGTGGCATTGGCGGTATCATCATTGTCATTATATATGTGCTGATGGGTGGCGATCCCTCACAATTATCGCAGGTTACACAGGGCAGCGGACCGGCAACCGAATTGTCGGCAGAAGAAAAAGCTGCAGATGATACCCTTGCAAAGTTTACCAGCGTGGTTTTCAGATACACAGAAGAAATCTGGCCAAAACTTTACCCGCAATACCAGGATCCCGGCCTGGTATTATTCAGGGACGGCGTTACCTCGGGTTGTGGCGATGCCTCTGCGGCAGTAGGCCCTTTCTATTGCCCCGGTGATCAAAAAGTCTATATCGACCTCTCATTTTTTAAAGAATTAAACAGAAGGTTTGGCGCCCCCGGCGATTTTGCCATGGCCTATGTTATTGCGCACGAAGTGGGCCACCACCTGCAATACCTGATGGGAACCAGCGGGAAAATGCAGCGCCTGAGGGGAGATTTAAGCGAAACAGATTATAATAAAATGTCGGTAAAGCTGGAGTTACAGGCCGACTTTTATGCCGGTGTTTGGGCACACTATGCCCAAAAAAACCTGCAGGTAATTGAACCCGGCGATATTGAAGAAGCCTTAACAGCAGCCAACGCGATAGGCGACGACCATTTGCAACGCGAAGCGCAAGGCCGCGTGGTACCCGACGCCTTTACCCATGGAACCAGCGCCCAGCGAATGTATTGGTTTAAGAAAGGCTTTGAAACAGGTGATATGCGGCAGGGCAATACTTTTGAGAGTGATTTGTAGAAAATAATTCAAAACGGTATGTCATCCCGACGAAGGAGGGATCCTACCGTGCATCGAGGATTAGTTTCTTCTTTATCAGACGGAATACTCACCATGTTAAAAAAGGAGAAATTCTCCCGAATTACCTACTAGGGCGCGTTCTGGAAAAAATGGCAATGACGTTTTGATCGATTAGCAAATTGATCGTCCCCTCTTTACTTTTTTTTGTGGAAAAAAAGTAACCCCGAAAAATCGGAACAGGCGCCAAAAGCCAGTCGAAAACGGTTACGCCGCGTTTTCGACACCGTTTATCAATTTGGCTTTTGTACTTCGATGGTAAATGGCGGTGGGGCATTGATGGTGTAAACTGGTAGCAGATTGCCTGATTTGTTGAGTTTCAATATTCTTTAGCTCCAAAGGAGCTGCCTGTTTGTAGGAATAATAACAAATAATAGATTTCGGCTCCGTAAGTGCCTTTGCCCTTGCTGGTCGCCGACAAACAATCAATATAGACAGTGCTGCAAAAAACCAACATCATTATTCCCCGGTTTCATAAAATGGGTATAACAGTCGAAACCGATCGTTTCAATTTATAATATCATTGTTGGTCAGCGACCATCAATGTCGGCGTCCGAATCATTAATCTTGTAGCATGGGGTCGGTAGGTCTGAATTTTGGGGATTGTATTAACCACAAAAATTAACGCATTTTTTCCTCAATCTGTTATTGGACAAATGAATCGAGCCCATGGCTCTCATAAATTTTTTATTTCGCTTTTCCCCCGGGTTGAAACCCGGGGCTACCATATTGATCAAGCCTACGGCTCGGCAATAAACCTACCAATTTTATTCCCCAGGCAGCTATCGGATTAGTAGAGCAAGCTAGCCGATGGATCTAACATTTCTTACTTTGTATTTCTACGTGGTATAAAACCTCCCGCTATTCGGGACTGCCATATTGGTCATGCTTACGGCTCGGAGATATCACTACCTATAATTTTCCCCAGGCAGAAATCGGATTTCAGGGCAATCCAGCCAATGAATATAACATTTCTTACTTTGTATTTCTCCGCAGGATAAAACCCGGGGCTACCATATTGATCGAGCCTAAAGCCCGGCGTTAATTCTACCTATATTTTCCCCAGGCAGGAACCGGATTATAAAGTTAAATTCAGCCGTTAGCCCTAACATTTATCTCATTGTAGTTTTCCGTGGATAAAAACGAGGCTATTTTATAAATTGCCCTATGGCTCTTCTATTCCTGTTTCTATTGTTACCGCATTTTTGCAGATGCGTAGCATCGACACATGTGGTAGCAACAGATTTCAATCCGTTGAGGAAAGTGACAACGCGATTTTCGAGATGCGTAGCATCGGTACATTTTGGAAGCGCTGGAAACAAACCGCGAAAACCAATTTCTAAAAATTCCCTTGGCCGGTAATTCAATATGACGGTTTTGGTTATACTGTCATCCCGACGAAGGAGGGATCCTTTTTGCATTGGGGAATTCAAAACAAGTTTACAATGACGCTTTTTACAGTTCGAGGTCTAATTAAATGTTCTTCGTAGGATTCCTCCTTCGTCGGACAACAGCATTTCACTATAAATGATTCGTTTTCAAACAATCGTCATTCCCATTTTTTCCAGGGATCCCTCCTTCGTCGGGATGACAGGAGGTTGTCTCTTTAAACCTGTTCATTCACTCCCCATAACCCGGACCATGTAACACGATGCCGCTTCGGGTGCCGGTGTGCCGCCCGTTTTCCACCACCACTTTTCCATTTACCAAAACAGTACTAAACCCGGTTGAATACTGGTGCGGCTTTTCATACGTAGAAAGATCCTGCACCTTGTTCTCGTCAAAGATGACGATATCGGCCGCCATGCCTGGCAATAACAATCCACGGTCGTTTAGCTGAAATTTATGCGCAGGCAGCGAGGTCATTCTCCTAACAGCTTCCTCCAACGGAATGAGATTTTCTTCTCTTACATATTTACTAAGCACCCTGGCGTTGCTGCCATATCCGCGGGGATGCGGAACGCCCTGGTTAAATATGCGGATACTGGCATCGCTGGCGATCATGCTAAAAGGATATCGCATTATCCTCTCCACGTCTTCGTCGTACATGCTGTGGAAAACCATACCCGCGCCGCCATTCAGCATCATATCCATCACCGTTTCCGCTTCTTTTTCGGCGCGGTGTTTTTTGCCCATTAACAGGTTGATTTGTTCAATACTTTTGCCATTATAAGATGTATCGGCCCGGTAATTGGCCACCACCGCATAACTAAAATGTTTCAGCTTTTTTTTAACCAGGCTTTTCAGCATTTCCTGTGTAACAAGCTTTCTAACTTCGGGCCGCTGCAGTCTTGCCTTAATGGAATCGTCTCCGTCTGCCAAAACAGCGTCGGGTATCAGCGTACTTAAACTGGTGCTGCTGGCGGTGTAGGGATATTGATCAATCGTTACATCAATCCCCTGCTTTCTTGCCTGTTCAATGGCAGCAAGTGTTTCCACACTTCTCCCCTTGTTTTGCGGTCCGCCAATTTTAAAGTGGGATATTTGCACCGGCAATCCCGCCTCAATGCCAATTAGCAACGCCTCGTTTATGGCGGGTATTACACTATCGCTTTCGTTGCGCATGTGCGAGGCGTACACGCCATGATATATTGCCACCTGTTTGGCCATGCCCACAATTTCGCTGGTTTTTGCATAGGTACCTGGTATATAGATTAAACCGGTTGACATACCCACCGCGCCATCTTTCATGGCCTGCGTTACCAGCGCTTCCATTTTTGTTTGCTCTGTGGCTGTGGGATCGCGGTTGGCCGTGCCCATGACGGCTTCACGCACATCGTTATGACCAATTAAAGAGGCAACGTTAACGGAAGTCTTCAGCGAATCGATCATTTTGAAATACCGCTTTAAATCCACTTGCGACAGGCCGCAGTTGCCGGTGACAACAGAAGTTACCCCATCATAAATAAAATTATCCGCCGTTGGGTTTTTCACTTCATCTTCTTCTATATGGGTGTGCACGTCTATAAAGCCCGGAGCAATAATCTGGTTCCGCGCATCGATGACTTTACCGGCCTCAAGATTCTTTAACTGTCCTACCCCAACAATCTTTCCATCCTTAATGGCAATGGCTCCCCTATACCAGGGATTGCCGGTGCCGTCAATAATGCGGCCATTGGTGATGACGATATCTACCTTTTGCCGGGCAGCCAAAAAATTGGGAAGAAACAGCAACGAATACAACAATTTTTTCATTGAATGAAAATAGGTTTTTCTATGGAAGAAATATGAAGCTGTAAATACCCTGCAAATCGAGGGTGTGTACAGC
>JBBRCW010000070.1:0-22320 GCA_038204535.1 Chitinophagales bacterium
AAAAAATATTCTAAAAAAATATTTATTTATTTCAAAAGCCAGTGAAATAAAAACACTAAATGTGAACAATTGAAAATCAAATGAAAACAAAATTTAGATCGGCAAAAAATAGTTTTGCCGCCTTTGCAGGTGTACTTAACCTGCAAATAGATGGGCGAAGAAGCTGTTGGTGAAGAACACCAACTGCGACACCAAAAGCCCCGCTTGTTGTGCATCACCTACCCGAACATTTTTTTCAGACAAATAATATAGTTTCTAAATATAGAAACATTCTGTACCTTAACAGAAACGAATTTTATCGCAATATTTTCAAACACGATTTTTAGTAGAGGCAGACAAATTCATTGCCAATCTTGAACCTAAAACAGCAAGGAATGTTTTTTATAACATTGACCTTGCCGAACAAAGCAATGACCCGACGCTATTCAAGAAATTAAAAAAAGAAATTTGGGAATTTAGAACAAAGTTTGGCGGAAAGGAAATACGCTTACTTGCATTCTGGGACAATGAAGATGAAACGGAAACGCTGGTTATGGCAACACATGGCTTCATAAAAAAGGGAAGCAAAGTTCCTGAAAATGAAATTGAAAAAGCCGTTAACATCAGGAAAAAATATTTTGAGAATAAACATAAAAAAAAATATTATGGCAAAGACAGCAATGAAATCATATTCACTTGCAGAAATGAAAGATAAAATATCGCTAAGAAAGGCACAACGGACAGAGACCAATATGAGTACGAACTTCGCATGGACGTTTTAGGGCGGATGATAAAAACTGCAAGACAAGAGCGCAATCTGACACAAGAACAATTAGGTGAACTTGTTGGCGTTCAAAAGGCACAGATTTCTAAACTTGAAAGCAGTGCAAACAGTGCGACAATAGATACAATCTTAAAAGTGTTTAAAGCATTAAAAACTGACATTCATTTTAACGTAACACTTGAAAACCATCATTTACAGCTTGCGTGATGAACGGCCAAACGCACAACAAAGGACTGAGCAAAAAGTCTGAGAGAATTTATAGAGAGGCAATTAGGGCTGCAATTCAGCCATACTCTCTTCATCAACACTCTCAACCTTTACAAACGGCGTATCCCACCGTGGGCTCAGCCATATCAGCACCCAACTCATATATACAATTATTGAAGAAGGCATTTGGTTAATAACCTCGTTGCCATAGCTGCAAACCAAAATACCAAACGAGCCAGCGCTTAAACTTATCAGTTTATTGCGCAAGGCGGGGTCGCGGGTTTGCCATATAATGCCTGCAGACTTTCCCGCTATAAACATCATTGTTCCAAACCACAATAGAAATCCAATGATACCATACATGGCCCAGATTTTTACAAAGTAACTGTCTGGCGGTATGGTTGATATAAATTTGTCCTGGTTATATTTTAAGCCCCACATGCCCAGCGTGCCCACGCCTGCGCCAAATGGCCGCGAGCCTAAATAATCTTTCAAAATTTTCTGGTTATTCAGTCTCGTCATCAATGATGGATCGTTGGGATCTAATGAAGAGCGCAGCCGAACTATTTCGGCATTGCCGCTGCCGATGCTGGTATATTTAAGGCCTCCCAAAAACATGGCGCCCACCAGTCCACCTATTACCAGCACTTTCACTCTTTTACTTAAAACAAGATAAATAAAACCGCCACCCACCAATCCACCCAAAGCGCCCCTTGTGCCTGAAATCAGCATGCCATAAAGAATTAACAAACCACAAACGGCGAACCATATCTTTTTTGTTTTTAGATAAGGCCCGGTTGCCAAAATAATACACATGATAGACAGTTGTGCCTGCGAAGCGCCAAACTGCCCCGCCTCGGCATAAAAAGAAAATATTCTGAGCTTACCAAAGAGCATATGCGTTTTCTTGGCGCCGGCTTCAAGCCAGCGGTTCTCTGCGGCATCCACTCCCAGGTACAATTGCTTTATTCCATAAATGGCGCCTGCAAGCGAAATAATAATGATGATGTTCAGGAAAAGATCGAGATCAGACTTTTTTCTCAGAAATATAAAACCCAATGGCACCGACATCACCCAATACAAAGTAGTAGATCGCATTTCGTAAAACCAACCCACAACACTAGGCCTTTCGGGATTGCCAATTTCCAAAACCGTTAGAACAAACCAAACAACCGAAAGCCACACCAAATCGTTGTTCATGTGCCGGAAGCGGAATTTATTGCCCCTGTGAAAAATAACGCCCAGCCAGATTAACAGCAACATCCCATCCTGCCCCAGGCCAAATTGCCCTTCAATATGCTTGCCCAGCCCCGCCACGGCAAAACAATACACAATAAAAAGGAGGAAGCCCAGGCGGGGTTTTAAAAAGAAGAGGGATACAAACGCAATACCAAAGGGTATTGCTATCAGCATAGCCCCTATTGCAATACCTTTTTGTGAAATGAGCCAGCCTATAAAAACAGCAAAAAGCAATGAGGGAATTAACCAACGATTGCTTTTGCTTTGAAGGGACGGATTGTAAAAGAGGTTCTGATCCATAAAAGATCAGGCAGCTTTGTTAAGGCGCTGCCAGCTTTTTTTCATAAAGGTTGTGCAATAAGTAACGCACTCGTTGCTTATTTTATTGCCCGGAACACCCATTATTTTTTTAAGCAGTATAAAACCAATAATGGCACCTGTTGCGGAGTTTAAAACCGAGGCGAATGCCACCCATTCCAAAGCGCCGCTAAACCTGATGGCAACGTAATCGGCGCCGATATTTACGATCGCCATACACAATACTTTAACCAGGTTTTTATCAGGTTTCTGCAAAGCGTCCAGGCCAAGGCCAGTCATTCGGTCGGCGGGTAGTATAAGGCCATATAAACAAAATACCCTGAAAACGTTGGCCGTTTCGGCATATTGGGCTCCGCCAAAAATTGTTACAATAAAAGGGGCGAAAATAAACGCCACTATTAAAGCTGGTATATAAAGCATGTAGGCCCATGAAAGATATTGGACAAAGGTATCTTTGAAGCCCTGTGATTTTTTTTCGTTTTTGGCGGCTGCCATTTGCGGAAAAGCCGTAGTACTTAAACTGCGCAAGGGAATTTCAAACAGTTCGGTCAGCTTTAAAGGAATGGCATAGGCGGCAACGGCTCTCGGTCCTAATAAGCTACCGATCAAAAAAGTGTCGGCACTTTTTAAAAGGTTGGTAGCAGCCAATGTTGCTAATGTATAACGTATCAGGCCAAGTAAGCTCTTGGTTTCAGCAGCCGACTTCTTCTTAATAACTAAAGGGTTGGTCAAACCGCTAAGTACGATCACCAGCATTAACAATGTGGTAAACAATAAATGAATGGTTGCAAATTCGCGCAAATGGCCCCCTATAAAAAATGCATACAAAGCAATTATTAAAGCATTGCCCGACTGGCTAATGCGCAACCACAATAAAAACCGGATGTTTTGCCGGGCTACGGCATTTGCCTCAGCTATATGCAATGGCAAGGTTATTAACCCCAGGACAGCATAATATCCACAGAAAATTTTAATACCCGGCTGCAGCGTTATGAATTCAGAAAAATAGATGCTTGCCAGTATCAGCGAAATACCCAGGCTAAAAATACCTCCCAGCCAATATGCACTACCGATTATTGCATGCTGTTGTCTTTTACCGGCGCCCGATAGCCGCATTACCATTGCTGATTGCAATCCCCCGGATTTTACCATCTCGAACAAAATCACCGCCGCCATATACATCACATACTCGCCCAAAGCCTCTGCGCCTGCCCCCCTCACCAATAACATAAACGAGCCAACCCCGATTACCGCAGGCAGTAGCTGGCTTGCGAAAGCCATTATTTGAGTGGAAATTATTTTGTTTTTATTGACCACAAATGTTATTTTATAAGAATTACCTTTTTGTTTCCAAATTCCATTTTGGCAATGCGCTTCACGAAGGCCCTTATAAAACTTCTTTTCTTTGGCACCTCGCCCAGATATTCTTCTGCATGGTCTATTTCTACACCATTCAAAACAAGCATGGGCTTTACACCACTGGTTTTGGTAAAAATATCGAGCAACTCATCATCAATTCTATTCCAGATACGGTTTGCACGGCATACCAATATTGCCATATCAATCTTTGGCAAATTTGTTTTTGTGATGATGATATTTTCAAGCGGCGGTATCTCCAGCAATACCAGGTCAACTGTGTTGTTAATTGATCTTTCAACTTTTGGGTCCCAAACAGGATTCTGCACCTTGTAATTCAGCCGCTCCAATTCGTTTTGCCAGCTTTTGACTAAAGAAGTTTTGCCTTCTGCTTTTTGATTACTGAAAACACAGATGACCACCGGCTTTTTATCAAAACTAACCTTAGCCAATAACTGCTGCATTAAACGCATGTTGGCTTTTTTTATAAAAGCTTCGTTACCATCTACAACCGGGAAAATACCTAATAACGGAGCACCAATTTTTTTAACCGCTTTTACCGGTTGCTGCAATGTTTTGTTTAAAAGAAAATTTGTAAGTAAAATACCCAGCACCACAATAAAACCGGCAAACACCCCCACCACTATTAATATCATTCTTTTTGATGCATTAGGCTTTAAAGGAAGATAAGGCGGATCGACAATGGTAAGTTTTGACGTAAGCTCGTTGTTTTGTTGGGTAAGCCGTGCAAGGCTTAAACCATGCAGCAGCTCAAGATACTCCTGCTCGGCAACAGCTATTTGCCGTTCAATTTTTTTAAGCATGGCACCCAACGGCGCAAATTTTCTATATTCTTCCGAAAATTCTTTTTTACGTTTATCCATTATGGTTAACCTGGCTTTACTTTCCTCAAAGTTCAGGGTAGTTTTAACCCATTCGTCCATTACAGTCTTTACCGGTATTCCTTTTGGCGTGTTGTATTGCCTGCCCAAATTCGTAATGGACACCTGAAGGTTTCTTTCCAATTCATTGGAAATCCTTTTCAGGCTGTCCATCTGCTTTTTTTGAATATCGTTCATGCCCCTGCCCATTACATCGGTAAAAGCCATCTTACTATATACATCGGCCAGCTTGTCCCTTTCCTTAATTACATCGCTGCCATAAATGTCCTGGTAAACCCTGCCTTTTAAATCGTCGTTTACTTTATTAACGGCTTTTTCGTTGGCATTACGTTCCATTTCCAGGTTGTGGTTTAGCGAGTAAAGGTTTTCCTTTTCGCCGGCCACAGCCTTTGTTTGCTCGTAGTAGTTAATAATATCGTTTTGCTTATTGAAGTCCAGAAATATCTGCTCACATGAATCAAGCCTGTTAAACGCCGCCCGCACTTCCCTCTCAAAATAGACGATTACCGAACCGGTTTGTCCTTCGCGCAGCATGCGGTGTTTCTTCATAAAAATTTCAACCATCAGCTCCAGTGTATGTTTGCAGATAGCCGCATCGTTGGTTTCGTACGATACTTTTATCAGGTCGCTGGAATATATACGCATTGCAACTATACTCTGCAGCGCTTTTATAGAATAGAAAGCATTGTCGCTGTTAATAATCTTATACACCAGGTTATCCTCGCTGCTTTGCATGTAATTCTGAACGGCTGTTTTGGTTTCTTCCACTGATGGTTTAGCAAGCTTTCTGCGAACATTTTCGGGTATTAGCTCCTGTAGTTGCTGCCAGGAGTCCCAGCTCAATAAAGAGGGATCGTGTTTGCCTGTAAATAAATGGGAGGATAAAAGCGTTAGGGCAACTTCCTCTTTGGTTTCGCGGCTGTTTATAAGTGTAAGCAGGTTATCGAACGCATTGCTGGTGGCAAAGAAATCGGCATTGTTGCTGCCGTTTAAACTATAGCCCGAGGCAATGCCAGTGTACACAACCGTTTCGCTGGAAAAGGTCTTTTTTCCGTTACGCGTAAAATACCAAATGGTAGTGCCCAGTACAACGGGTACCAGTATCAACAATTTCCAGTTGCGTAATAGTAATTTTATTAATTGAACAAAACTCATGGTATGCCTGCTATTAAATTTGCCAGATTAGTATTGGTGTACATCTGTAATTGCATATAACTTGTTTGAAACCGATTAAGGTAAGATTCAAACTCGATAGCCGATTTATTGTAAACATCCTGCAGCCTGGTGTACTGGTCAAGATCGCCCCCGACCTGTAGAAATTGCTTTTCGGCAAGGCTGTAGTTTACAAAGGCTACCTGTTTACCTTTTCCGCCAATAACCAGTAATCTTTGAGCAAGTTTCAGGTCCTGGTACAATCTTATTACTTCCTGCTTTACAAAAAGTATGGAGCCTTCTTTTTCGCCTTCGGCTATTTTTGCCTGTATTTGTGTGGTGCGTATCATGCTCTTACGCGATAATAGATTACCAAGCGGTAATTGTAAATTGATGCCCACATTATATCGCGCCGACTTTGAGTTTCTAAAGCTGCTGAATTGAGATATGGCACCACTTTCCTGGCCCACAGTTAAATCGCCGGTGGTACCGTAATTGTAGGCAGAAACAAACGATATTCCGTTTAAAATTGAATTGCGCTCTATTTTTTCATTTTCCTTCCATAGATCTATGCTGTTGCTGTTACGCGTTATCAAACCCGAATACTTTATGGCCGAGTCAATTAACAGGGGAAGCAACTCATCAGTTTCAAACGCTTTTATTAAAGCGGAATCGCCGGGCAAAACCTGTGCGCTTGCTGAGTTTATATTGACCGCCAGAATTAAAATCAGCACAAAAATCAACCTTGGAATAATAGTTTTCATTACACGTTCTCTTTTTGAAACAGGGCGGGAATGGTTTTGAGAATAAGCCTGATATCGAAGAATAATCCGAAAGATTTTGCATAATCATTATCGAGGCTTATGCGTTCGTCTTCACTCATTGCTCCTTTGCCCCTTTTTGAAACCTGCCATAAACCGGTTATACCGGCCGGGGCAATAAAACGGAGTGCATACTTGTCGGTGGTTAACTTCTCAGCTTCATACAATGGTAAAGGCCTGTTGCCTACCAGCGACATATCGCCCTTTAAAACATTCCATAACTGGGGCAGTTCATCAATACTGGTATTACGAATAAATTTGCCGATACGTGTTACCCTGGGATCGTCTTTTATTTTTACAAATGTTTGGCCGGCACTTTGTAATTGCACCTCTTTATAGGTTTCCTCGCACCACATATTATTGTCGGCATACAATGGTTTAGTGCAGGCGGTGTTCAGCTTTTCGCAGGTATCGCACCTTTTATTAAGCGGGGCGCTGGTTTGCACCTGTTCGGTATTGTATTGATTAAGATGTTTTAATTGCGCAAGTTTGGCATCAGCGCCCACAAACATTGACCTGAATTTATAAAACCTGAATGTTTTATAACCGGTACCCACCCGCAATGAATAATAAAAAACCGGCCCTTTCGATTCCAGTTTTAGTAAAATAGCGACTAATAGAAATAAAGGGGATAGCAGCAGCATTGCAATGGATGACAAAACGAAATCAAAAATTCTTTTGGACAGGGGCATTTTATATTCGTGAACCGGTGTGGCATATTCTTTCTTTTTGATGGTGGGCTGATCGATCAGGTATTGAATTTTTCTGCCTATTCGTTCGGCTGAAATTGGCTGAAAAAACACCTCTGAAACACCGGCATCCATCACCTTCTTTATGTCCATTTGCTGCATTTGCTGCATGATCACACTAAAGGGAATATTGCCGAAACCTGCTTCTTCAAGCGATTCTTTAAGTTTTATACCAAACGGGCCAGCCAGGTCTCCCTCAGAGATAATGGCACGAAAGCTTTGCTTCTTTTCCGTTACGTTTTGGTACAACTCGTTCTGGGTTTGAAAAGAATAAAAATGAAAATCTTTACCAAGCTGTGCTTCTAACAAAGCAAATGTTTGGGCGCTAAATCCTATGCAGGCTATTGAATTAAGTTTATCGTTCATAATAATTTGTCTTCAAAACTTTTTGTCCTTTTTACGATCGAATTAATGCGGGCCTCTAATTCGCGGGGGTTAAACGGCTTGGTCATAAAGTCGTCCGCACCGGCTTCCAGGCATTTTATTTTGGTATCGGTATTATCAAGACCCGATAACATGATAAGCGGAATTTGTTGAAAAAAACCCGATGACCTTATTTCTTCAATAAAATCGAATCCATTAATAATTGGCATTTCAATGTCGGCTATAATAATATCGGGCAGGTTGCCTTCGTATAGCCATGTTAACGCCTCTTTGCCGTTATTACAGGTAAACACCAAATGCTTCGTTTTCAAAAATTGTGTAAGAATTTTTTGAATAGAAGTTTCGTCATCAACAATCAAAATCCTCAGCCCGGTTAGTTTATTATTTACTCGCATAATCGGTCAGTTTCCCTTAAAATGCTGTTTTATCTTTTGGCAGCACGAGTTAACTGATTATATAACGGCATAAAGGCAACATTATTTTAAAGTGAATATCGTTTTGGGTCAATTTTTCCAAAAAAAGGAAAAAATTAAAAGAGGGAGATGCCGGATGTCAACGGGTTTTCGGTCGGCTATTGGGTAAACCCACTTGCGCGGATATTGTGATATTATAAAAGAATTTGTACCTAATTTGTTATCGAAATATGTATTTTTACAGGATTTCAAGATGATTACAATGCAGACGACTGAAAAACAATCTGTTAAACATTCTCCACTTCCTGAAAATTGGATTAAGAAAAGTTCTGTTTATACAGGCGATCAACTAATTGATGCTTATCTGAAAGGAAAGCAAGATGGAAAAGATGAAATGGTTAAAATTCTCTCAAAGCAGTTTAAAAACAATATTGAAATAGCAACTTCCATCTCAGAGAAACTTTATTCAGAAGCAAGACAAAAGAAAATTTTCTTTAAAACCATTCATCTCAAAGCTGACGGTATAACAAAGTTTTCGGCATTATTTGTGTCTAAAAAGGCAGACTATATTTCAGAAAAATTTCGTGATATTTTCATATCTGCAAGAAACCTGAGAGATGAAGTCGAAAGTGATAGCTTTTATATTACATTTTCATTTATCCCTGACTCTAAAGATTTGAGCGACAAATCTTTAAATGCAGACGGGTTTTTCTTAAGGTATGAAAAAAAATAACGAAAGATTAAATCATGCCTTGCATAATGAGGCTGTATGTGATTACCTTGACCTCAAGCCGCAGTTTGCTGACTGGATAATTACTACCGCTTTTTATTCCGCTCTACAATTTGTATCATTTAAAATATTTCCATTTGAAGTGCCATCTATAGAAGGAAAAAAAACTAAAATTGATAGCATTGATGACTTTCATAGATACAAGGGAGATAGAAAACTAAGTAAGCATGACCTTCTTGCAGACTTGGTTTATAAAAATTGCATTTCAATTTCGCCAGACTATGATTGGCTTTTAAGTATGTCTATGAATGCAAGATATGCCAGCTATCAACATGATAAGGAAATCGCTAATAAAGCCAGAACTCTTTTAAAGAAGATTAAAAAGGTCTGCATTTCTTAAGATTTTTTCTCAATTTATTCTTCACAGAACACTTATGGGCAAATAGAAAGTTGGCGTAAAACGCAAGGAAATGCCCGAACGAAAGGCGAAATATTTCAGAATAATTGAACAATAGAACGAAACTGTTCTACCAAATCTTACGGCTATTGACAATCAACAGCCGCCCTACCCTGCATTGCAAAACTGTTGACTTTTAACAAACGGGCTAATCCGCCTGAATGCAATTAAAGAAGTTCAAAAAAATTAACTGACTTACATAAACAACAAATGCCCGTTTTACGGGCATTTGTTGTTTATGATTGAAAATTTTATGGTTTATAAAAATAGTTGGATGACCGGTAACCAGCCGAATTCAGATACCAGTCTGGGTAAGATGTTCCGCCCGACTGAGCCCATTGGTCAAATTTTAAATAAATAATGTTTACAGACTTTCCTTCTATTGGATATTCGAAACTTTGCGGAATGGCAATAGCAAAAGGAAGGTTAGTGCTTGTTTTATAATACCTGTTTTGTGCGGGTATGGTGTTATCTCTTGAAGTATTAAAAAGAGAAGAATTGGCCTTATCAGTGGGCAATTCGCCAGGCAGGTGTACTTCGCTGCCCCTGGTGGCATGGCAAATAAGGAAAGGGTTATAAGGCGCTGAGCCCAGTTGAGCAGCAGTTATTGGACTGCCAAATGAGATTTTCATTTTTATTGTATCGGGTGCTCTAAATGCCAAAACAGGATCGGTATTTACGTAGTTATTTCCGATACGTGGCATTACACTATAAAAATTGTCGAATGGTATAATGACAGCCTTTGATTGGCCGTTTTCGCAACCATTGGCCCCAATGGTAACAATCGTATTGTTGGTTACCCGGCTGCCGGTAACTGATGAAACCAGGCCTGGTGCAAATGGGAACTGAACACCAAAACCATTTCCAAAATTGGCTCCCGAAGCTTTTAATACATAATCGGCAAAAACTTCCACGGTTTTATTCTGGGCATTATTGATGATCTTGTAACGCTGGTCAATAACAACATCGTTCATATCGTAATCGCCGGTATTGGGCCAGGTATCTTCAAAAGCAACCGATGTATAACTGTTTGCCGAAGGATAATAATTGATATAGGCCCTTGTAGGATCGTTGGGAAACTGATCATAAACATTGGATACGCCGTCCCCATCACTATCGCCCGGGGTGTCAACCGGATTTACGTTTACGTTAGATATTGCAGCGGTAACGCTTGATGTCGTGTAAAATATCATATCGTTGAAATCATTGTCGCAATCCTGGTCGCGGCGCTGATCATCAAAACCGGTGAGGTAAACATTGTTTACAGCATCTCTTAGCAACACCGCATGGCGTTTTAAACTGGCATTTGGCTCGGGGTTTAATGCATCAACTGTAAAAAATTTATTAAGTCCTGTTCCTACGTTTTTATTATTGTCGCTCCATCCATTGGCAATCAGGCAAAAACCGATAGTAGTATTTGCTGCAAAATTTCCCAGTTTTACCTTGTTACCCGATGCCAGGTCGCCGCCGCTGCCGGTAAACGAACCATTGGGAAGAATAATTTTTAACGATGCTATTTGGCTTAATGATGTAGGAGGCGTTCCGGTGGGGTAGGTAAAATATGCCAGGGTGTTTTTATAACCGGCTCCTTCGTGCACAAATGTTACATAAATATCGCTTTGCTGTATAACATTAATATTCAATTCGGCGGTGCTGCTTAAATAAGCAGGGTGATAAACCGGAACCGACTTTCCCTCTGGTAAACTGGCGTTTATATAAGACAAAAGACTTGAAGTAATAACATCGTTGGGCGTAACCAGGTAGTTGGGCTTTCCAAGATTGCTGTACTTGCCTAAATAAACATAGGCATTTACATCCTCCTCGCGGGGCACGGTGGTTGCAGCCGCAATTGCCGGCGCATATCTTTTTACATCTACATTGCCGCCATAACCATTAGTACCGCCAATAGTTGCCAGCACCTGGTTACCTGAAATATTAACCGTTGCATTACGCATCAATCCTATATAGCTGGCATCTACAATAACTTTTGTGAGATAAGCGGGTAAAGTTACGCTGCTTGTTATTTTTCCAAATTTATCGCTGACAGCTGTAAACAACACCTGGCCGCCTTCGTCGGCTGCCTTATCCAGCACCTTTACCAATACTCCCTGCAATGGCTGGCCGTCATTGGCAAGAAGGTTAATATCTATTGCAATTTTTTCGGTTGTTTTATAATTGAAACTTGAAGGTACCGTAATGTTGTTTGCATCTTGTGCAGGGGTTGTAATTGCGGGCAAGTCACCCATTTTAACACACGAAGTAAGCAGCATAATTAGTACGACAAAACTGCCTGCCGAACGTAGTAGTAAAAGGTTTTTCATAAATGATGGAAATTGATTTGCACACAAAAACGATTGGTGAGATCGAATTATTGCTATCTATCAAACATTTATGAAACTATTTCCCCTTTTTTTGGGAAAATTCCAATGACGGGAAAGTTTTAATTATCGGGGTGTTTGCCTGGTGGTTTAATACTAAATAACAGTTCGGCATTGGCAGTTGTAATTTTGGCGACTTCCTCTATAGATACGTCTTTAGCCTCTGCAAGTTTTGCAGCTATCGCCAATAAATAACTGCTTTCGTTTCGCTTGCCCCTGTGCGGTACCGGCGCCAGATAGGGAGCATCTGTTTCCAAAACAATATTTTTCAGTTCAACATCCCGAAGCAATTCAGCAAGTCCGGCTTTTTTATATGTCAGCACCCCGCCAATACCTAAAAAGAAACCCATATCAATTATCTGCCGGGCAGACTCTATACTATCGCCAAAACAATGAAAAATTCCTTTTAATCCCAATTTGGAAAAGGGTTTTACAGCATCGATGGTTTGCTGCATGGCATTTCGTGTATGTATTACAATTGGCAAGCGGTAATTAAGCGCCCATTCCATCTGCAGGTTAAAAGCTTCGTATTGCTCTTTTTCAAAGGTAGTATCCCAATAAAAATCGAGCCCTATTTCGCCAATGGCAGCAAAGCTTCTTTTAGCCAGCCATTGCTGCACAATATTCAGCTCGTCTTTAAAATTTTGTTTTACTGAGCAAGGGTGCAAACCCATCATGGCAACGCATTCACCGGCATAATCTGCTTCCATTTTTAGCAAGGCAGGCAATACTTCACTATCAATAGCCGGCAAATAAAATTTCTCTATCCCCGCTTTACGGGCCCTTTGCATTACCTCGTCAATATCGTTTTCAAATTCCTTTAAATATAAATGACAGTGCGTATCTACAAACTTCATACAATAAAAATTAAGGTTTCAAAGTTTGATATTAAACTTTAGAATTTGGTTAAGGTCTTTGCTGCCGCAACCTAATCATTAAAAAAATAAAATTAAAAGGCACATGAAAAAAATAAAAATTGCATGTTCTGCGTTTATGACTTTGCTAACCATAAGTGTGTTAGTAACATCCTGTACAAAAAACAACGATAACCAGCAAACAACTCAGCAAGAGATAGAGCAAACTACGCTTGTAACTGAGTCAGATGCATCGGCAGACCTGGTTTTTGATGATGTTTTTGATAATGTTTTAGGTATTAATGATGAAGTAGGCCTGGGCGGAAGTATTGGGGTATTCGGGCGTGCTTCAACAGAGAATACCGCCGGCAGATTTGAGGAAACGGACAGTACCGGAAGATCCTTTACTGTTACCATAACCCCGCTAACGCCAGGTGTTTTTCCAAAAACAGTCATTATTGACTTTGGAACCGGTTATATGGGCCGCGATGGTCATATACGCAGGGGTAAGGTTATTACCAACTTTACCGGCCGCATGGTTGAACCCGGCAGTAAAGCCACCACCACTTTCGACGGTTTTTATTTTGATAGTGTAAAGGTGGAAGGGAAACACGCTATACAAAATAAGAGCACCAGCAATAGCCGAATTTTTGCGGTGACTGTTGAAAATGGCAAACTAACCGGCCCCAGCGGCAATTATGTTGCATGGAATGCCGCAAAAACCAGGGCGCAGGTTGAAGGAAATGGAACACCCAACTTTGCGGGCGATGATGTATTCAGCATTACAGGCGAAAGTTTGGGAACGGTTATGAGAAACGGCAGCACTTACCAATGGGCTTCTGCCATTACAGAACCAGTGATAAGAAAGTTTACCTGCCGGTGGGCGGTTAAAGGAAAAATTAAAATAACAAGAAACGATAAAACAGGTTTGTTAGACTATGGCAATGGATCGTGTGATGACCAGGCTACCCTAACTATAAATGGAAACATACACAGTATCACTTTGCGTTAAGCAAAGAGCATGGCGACCAGATTATTAAAGAGTGTTTTCATAGGGTACGGATTAAAAACGGGCCGGGGTTTCTACCCTGGCCCAACTTTTTTTGTCCATTACATCCCTTAAAGGAAAGACAGCCAATCATGAATTACCGGCAGATAACTTTTGAAATGGTATTGCCTCAAACCGGTAACCCAGCCTGGAAAAATGTGCGAGTGCCAGAGGCAGCGCATAATGGAGCCGTTCAAAAGCTTTTTGGCTGTCATGAAATACCACTATCGAACCTGGCTTGCAGTTCCAGACAACGTTATCAAAGCATTTTTGGGGAGAAAGCTTAATATCAAAGTCGGCGCTAAGTACATCCCACATAATTACTTTAAAACAAGGCATGATCATTTTTGTCTGCGACCTTTTAATTCTTCCATAAGGGGGCCTGAACAGATTACTGTCAATTGATTCTCCCGCTTTAAAAATATTTTCTCTATAGCTACTGTCGTCTGTTAACCACCCGTTTGCATGATTAAATGTGTGGTTGCCTATGCTATGCCCTTCATCGGTTATGCGTGTATAAATTTGCGGATGGTGAACCACGTTTTTTCCGATGCAAAAAAAAGTCCCTTTTGCTTTGTATTGCCTTAATGCATCTAAAACAAAAGGAGTGGCCTGGGGATGCGGCCCATCATCAAAAGTAAAATACAGTACTTTTTCCTTTGACGGAATATGCCATATAAGCTTTGCATAAAACCGTTTTAGCCACCAGGGTGTCTTTACAAAATACATATTGCAGCAAGTTAGATACGGATGCTGAACTTTCAATTTATAAATACTTTCTTATAACAAACACCAATCATCTGTACTGCTGTACAACACCATATAATCAATTTTTGCCGCTCATCTCATTTTAAGCCGAAGGCATAATGGGTTAAAAATACTTTTGCCACTTATTAATTTCAGAAAGACATGAACAAGATTTTTATATGGTCAATTTTTTCGATGCTTTTTTCAATTTCTGCCTGGTCGCAATTTAATTCGTCAATAAAAGGTCTGGTAAAAGATGCCGGCAGAAGACCCACTGAATCTGCCACAGTAAGTTTATTGACAGCAAAAGATAGTGTATTGATAAAGGTGGCCGTAAGCGATAAGAACGGAAATTTTCTTTTTGAAAAAATAAAAACAGGCGAATATTTTATTTCGATATCCGATGTGGCACATGCTACGTACAACACCGCCGTTTTTAAAGTACTGGATGGCAAAAATGTTTTTATACCAGCCGTAACACTTCGGGCATCTGAGAAAAAGCTAAAGGACGTGGTAGTAACAAGCAAAAAGCCAATGATTGAAGTTAAGGCCGATCGCACCGTTTTTAATGTTGAAAACAGTATAAACGCAACCGGAAGCAATGCAATGGAACTGTTGCAAAAGAGTCCGGGCGTTTTGGTAGATAAAGACGACAACATTAGCATGAAAGGCAAAACAGGTGTTCGAATATATATTGATGGTAAACCCAGTCCCATGAGTTCTGCCGACCTGGCCGCTTATTTACGATCAATACAAAGCAACGACATTGAATCAATTGAAATGATCGAAAACCCATCGGCCAAATACGATGCAAGCGGCAATGCCGGAATCATAAACATCAAACTTAAAAAAAATAAGAAGTTCGGCACCAATGGTAATGTTACTGCGGGCTACAACCAGGGCTATTATCCCAAAGCAAATACCGGTATCGGCCTGAACTATCGAAATCAAAAGATCAACCTTTTTAGCAACTTTAGCGGTAATGCCGGCAAAAACTGGAATTTTCAAGACTTTAACCGCCAGCAAAACGACAGCATTTATGATGCCCGAAATACAACCGTTTTTAATGCTAAAACCGGAAATGTAAAATTGGGGGCCGATTACTTTTTTGACTCCAGGAGTACGCTTGGCATTATGTTTACCGGTAACTTTTCAAACGGCGACCGTACCAGCGAAGGGATCACCGGCATAGCAGGGCAAGACACCAAACAAAATGCACAGATCTTAACCGCTTTTAACGATATTGGTTTTAGCCGCAGCAACTTAAACTTTAATATTAATTACAGGTATGCAGACACATTGGGCCGCGAATTGAATATTGACGCCGACAGGGGTATTTACCGCGGCAGGGGCGACAGTTACCAGCCCAATATTTACACCAGCGCTGTTACCGGGCAGGTATTACGCGAAAGAATATTTGCCAATAACACGCCCACCAATATTGATATTTATACTGCCAAGGCCGATTACGGGCAAAACTATAAAAAAGGCAAACTTGGCTATGGCCTTAAATACGCCAAAGTTAAAACCGACAATACCTTTGACTTTTTTAATGTGATAGGTGATACCAAAGTAAAAGATTGGGATCGCAGCAATCTTTTTGCCTATACCGAAAATGTAAATGCAGGTTATATTAATTACAACAGGGCGTTTACAAAATTTAGCTACCAGGTAGGTTTACGGGCCGAACAAACCCGGAGCAACGGCACCTTAAATGCGCGTAGCAGGTATAGCGATTTAGACACTGTTGAAACAGTAAAGAGAAGTTACCTGGACTTCTTTCCCAGTGCGGCTTTCAGCTACAGGTTTAGCAACGACCACCAGTTTAATATAAACTATAGCCGTCGCATAGACAGGCCACGTTACCAGGACCTAAATCCGTTTGAGAATAAATTAGATGAGCTGACTTATCAAAAAGGAAATGCGTTCTTAAAGCCTCAATACACCAACAGCTTTGCATTAAGCCATACGTATAAATCTTTTTTAACCACCAGCCTCAATTATAGCCACGTAAGAGACCTGATAACCGTTATAAACGACACAGCTCAAAGAAATTCGGTTTTTATCATCCAAAAAAATCTTGCTTCGCAGGATATTTACGGCATAAACATCAGCGCTCCGTTTAACATAGCCAAATGGTGGAATGTGTATGCCAACGTAAGCGCAAACCACAGCAGGTATAAGGCCGATTTTGATGATGGAAAGACCATAAGGCTAAATGTTACCACGATCAGTTATTACAATCAGCATACATATACTTTAGGCAAAGGCTATACCGCAGAGCTGAGCGGCTGGTTTCAAACCCCCAGTGTTTGGGGAGGCACCTTTAAAACCAATTTTATGTGGAGTACCGATATAGGCTTTCAAAAGTTGATTATGCAGAAAAAAGGTACTGTAAAACTGGGTGTAACCGATGTTTTCTACACGGCCAAATGGAAAGCCGTCAGCGATTTTGCCGGAAGTATTTTTAGAGCAAACGGCGGGTACGAAAGCAGGCAGCTACGCCTTACTTTCAGCTACCGGTTTGGCAGCAGCCAGGTAAAAGCCGCCCGTAACAGAAAAACAAGTATAGAAGCAGAAAGTAACCGCCTGGGCGGCAGTCAATAAATATTCAATTTCTCATGTGTAAGCCCTGGCATTTCTATGCGGGGCATTACTTTTTAAGCCAGTTGATACCCATGCTGGGCGTTCATGCTATTTATCAGTAAGATAGTCCGCAATTGTCAGGATTTGTACCGACCCAAATGGATGAAGAACAGGCAAATCCTTGTCTCCTGTCAAAATATGCATGGCAACCCCATCAACCGCAAGCGATAGCAAGAAGTTATCCTTCTTGTCACGACAGATATTAATCAGGGAATTGACCTTTACCAATTCAGCTTTTTGTTTGAGGTTTACCAATAAATCGTGCAGTTCAGAGAAGTCAAAGTATTTTCTAAACTTTGGTCGTTCAGCCACTTCGACTATTTCCTCCAATAATTCCTGGCTTATTAATAAAATCGTTTCGTCTGCTGACACGAGCCGGTCAAGTTTGGAAAAGTCTCTGGCTAGCAAAAAACTTATGTAGAGGTTCGTGTCAATAATTACCCTATGCTTTTCTTCTTGCATAGCGGTCGGCTCTAACTGTTTCTACTTCTTGTGTTATTTCTTCCAGGGTCGGCGGTCCAAGCCGTTCAGCTTTTAAACGAAGTCGTTCTGCCACTTGCATAAATCCATCATTGTTGGTTTGCTTGATAGCAATCAGGTTCATGTCTGCAAGGGCTTTCAACAGCTTGTCAGCCTTTGGGTTTATTATGTCTACTTGATATGATACCATACTCAAATTTAAGGAAAGTTGGTTAGAAAAGTGGTCAGCTCCGCAAGACAAACAACAGATTTTAATTGAAGATTTTTATACGTCCAGGCGGAGTCGTACTGAACCTGCAGCGTGGCACTGGTCAATTGGGCGTTGCTTCTGTAGTCCAAAAACAAAACAGAGGCTAAGGTTAACAGCGTTTGAATGTTCAATATGTATTTTCTGATTCTAATCAGCATAAGTGGTTCTTTTTGGTAAATACAACGTTTTATCTTTGCAGCATATGAAAAAGAAAGTCAGGGTACGTTTTGCCCCCTCACCCACCGGTGGATTACACCTGGGTGGTGTAAGAACGGTTTTATATAATTATTTATTTGCCAGGCAAAATGAAGGCGATTTTATTTTGCGTGTTGAAGATACCGACCAGACACGGTATGTTGAAGGGGCTGAAAAATATATTCAGGATTGTTTGCAATGGTGCGGGTTGATACCCGACGAAAGCCCGCTGCATGGCGGACCTTTTGCACCTTATCGCCAAAGCGAACGCAAGCAATTGTACCGCCAATATGCCGAATTGCTGGTTTTACAAGGACAGGCATACTATGCTTTTGACACGCCCGAAGAACTGGATGAAATGCGCAGCCGGTTTAAGACCGTCGAAAATCCTTCGCCACAGTATAACCAGGTCAATCGAATAAAAATGCGTAACTCCCTTACCCTCGGTACGCAGGAAGTGCAAACTTTAATAACCGAAGGTGCACCTTACGTTATCAGGATAAAAATGCCTGAAGACGAAACCCTGACTTTTACCGATATGATACGGGGCGAGATTTCGTTTGAAACCAACCTGGTGGATGACAAGGTTTTATTGAAAGCCGATGGAATGCCCACTTACCATTTGGCAGTGGTGGTAGATGATTACCTTATGAAGATCACCCATGCCTTTCGTGGCGAAGAATGGCTGCCCAGTGCACCGGTTCATATTTTGCTGTGGCAGTATTTAGGTTGGAAAGGTGATATGCCGCAATGGGCACATCTTCCGCTTATTTTAAAACCAGACGGACATGGAAAGCTAAGCAAGAGAGATGGCGACCGACTGGGCTTTCCGGTGTTTGCCATGAACTGGACCGACCCAAAGACAGGCGACTTGATAGCGGGTTTTAGAGAACTTGGTTTTTTGCCCGAAGCATTTTTAAACTTGCTGGCTGTATTGGGATGGAACGATGGCACCGAGCAGGAACTGTTTTCAAAGGACGAATTGATCGAAAAATTTTCAATAGAAAAAGTACATAAAGGTGGTGCCAAATTCGATTTTGAAAAAGCCAAATGGTTTAACCACGAGTGGATAAAAAGATTGCCGGCAACGCATTTTGCGCCTCAGGTAAAAGAACTTTTTAGCAACGAAGGAATAACAATAGCAGACGACGAAAAATTTATATCGGTACTTGAACTGGTAAAGGAAAGATGTACCCTGCTGACAGATTTTGTACAACAGGCTGGCTTCTTTTTTAAGGCCCCCGAACAATTTGACATTGCTTCTGTAAAACCGAAATGGACAGAGGACAAGGCCCTGTTTTTTGATATTGTTTGTGAAAAGCTGACTTTGCTTGAAAACTGGACTACCCAGGCTATAGAAGCCTTATTTAAGGAGACCGCGGCCGAAAAAAATATTAAACCTGGCGAATTACAATTACCGCTTCGTATTATGCTGGTAGGCGGCAAATTTGGACCACCAGTGTTTGATATTGCAACAATAATAGGAAAGCACGATACGATAGAAAGAATAAGGAAGGCGGTGAGAGAGATTGGGTGATATAGTATAGTGATATAGTGATTGGGTGATGGGGTGATGGGGTGATTGGGTGATTGGGTGATTGGGTGATTGGGTGATTGGGTGATTGGGTGATTTGGTGATTTTGTGATTGGGTGATTGGGTGAGTTAGTGATCGGGTGATTTTGGAATTGGGATATTGAGAGGGTTATAGGGTTATGATTAGCGGCAGCAGTTCTTCATTGTTCACTATTCGTTTTTCGTTATTCACTCGCTCCTGCCCCTTCTTCATTATTCACTATTCGTTATTCGTTATTCACTCCCTCTTGCCTTTTGCCCATTGCCTTTTGCCCATTGCCTATTGCCCATTGCTAATTGCCTTTTGTCTCCTGTCTCCTGCGAGAGTGTATCCTTTTTCATTATTCACTATTCGTTATTCGTTATTCACTCCCTTCTGCCATTTGCCTCCTACCTATTGCCTATTTCCAATTGCCTATTGCCTTTTGCTTATTGGCTCCTGCCTTCTTCATTATTCACTATTCGTTATTCACTTGCTCCTGCCCCTTCTTCATTATTCACTATTCGTTATTCGTTATTCACTCCCTCTTGCCTTTTGCCTTTTGCCTATTGCCTTTTGCCCATTGCCTTCTTCATTATTCACTATTCGTTATTCATTATTCACTCCCTTCTGCTTCCTTCCTTCTGCCTTCTGCCCTCTGCCCTATGCCCTCCCCGTTCTGCCATTTGCCTCCTTCCTCTTGCCTATTTCCAATTTCCTATTGCCTTTTGCTTATTGGCTCCTGCCCCTTCTTCATTATTCACTATTCGTTATTCATTATTCACTCCCTTCTGCCTTCTGCCTTCTGCCCTCTGCCTCCTGCCTTCTGCCCTCTGCCTCCTGCCTCCTGCCCTCTGCCTTCTGCCTCCTGCCTTCTGCCTCCTGCCTTCTGCCTTCTGCCTCCTGCCCTCTGCCTCCCGCCCTCTGCCTCCTGCCTCCTGCCAATTGCCTCCTGCCCTTTGCCAATTGCCTGTCTTACCCTATCTTTCTGCAAACAATTTGCATGAGCTTTTTTACACGGTACCGCGTGGGCATTATACTGGCCATTATAAAATTTGTTTTGCCTTTTATTTTGCAAAACCCGGTGTACGAACTGCACCGCGACGAGTTATTATATATTGAACAAGGCAATCACCTTGCCTGGGGCTTTATGGAAGTGCCGTCGCTGCTGGCAGTGTTTGCAAAATTTTCGCTTCTAATAGGTGGCAGTTTTTTTTGGGTAAAGTTTTGGCCCGCTTTATTAGGAGGATTTACTGTTTTTACAGTATGTGCAATGGCCATGCAAATGAACGGCAAAACCTTTGCCCAGTTTGTAGCTGGTTTGTGTTTAATCATTGGCGCTTACCTGCGGGTACATTTTCTTTTTCAGCCTAATTTTTTAGAGATCTTTTTCTGGACGTTGAGCGCCTGGTTTATTGTTCGTTATATCAATAGCCGGCATATAAAATACATTTATTTGCTAGCCGTTTCATTGGGATTAGGATGGATGAGCAAATATTCCGTTGCCTTTTTTATTGCTGGTATTTTAGTGGGTTTACTGTTGACATCAGACCGAAAACTATTTGCAGGCAAACATCTTTACCTGGCAGGGTTGCTGGCAGTTATCATTATTCTGCCAAACATCATTTGGCAATACAATCACCGGTGGCCGGTTATTCATCACATGCAAGAGTTGCGGGAGACACAGCTGGTATTTATCAGTCCGGCAGACTTTTTAAAGAGCCAGATATTAATGCATATTTCTTATTTTTTTATATGGATCGGGGGACTGATCTGGTTGTTCTTTTTTAAAGCAGGTAAGCCGTATAGAATAATAGGATGGATTTACATAACAGTGATCGTACTACTGATTGCCTCAAGCGGAAAAGATTATTATACGCTGGGTGCTTACCCAATGTTGTTGGCGGCTGGTGGCGTTTGGCTTGAAGGCATTACTGTAAAAAGAGTTTGGTTGCGGTATGTGGCGGTCACATTGATGCTTATTTTATTTCTACCCATTCTTCCATTGTTATTACCTGTTTGGAAGCCGGATGTTTTGGCAGCCTATTATAAAAGGCACGATATTGAAAAAACGGGCGCCCTGCATTGGGAAGACCTGCAAAACCATGAACTTCCGCAAGACTTTGCAGATATGATTAGCTGGAAAGAATTGGGAGATAAGGTTAGTAAGGCATACAATAGTTTACCCGACAGTATCCGATCAAAAACATTTATCTATTGCCGTAATTATGCACTGGCTGGCGCTGTTACTTATTATGGCAAAAACATCCCAAAACCAGTGAGTGATAATGCCAGCTTTTTATTCTGGATGCCGGAAAAATACACTGCCAAACACTTGCTATTTGTTGGTAAAAGAATACCTGCAAAAGATGATGAGGTTTTTCAGCAATATGAACGATATACTGTCCTTGATAGCACTACAACGCCTATGGCAAGGGAGAAAGGTGTTAAGATCATACTCTACCAAAATGGCAACGACAAAGTAAATGCAATGATTGATGCAGGTATAAAAAAGAAGAAAGACGAATACAGAAGATGAACTGCCTTCATTATTGTTCAACAGCGTTAAAGATTTTGCCGCTGTTTATATTTTTTGTTTTATGGAAGCCACCTGGTATCGAAAATTGAACTTTTACCAGCCCGTAAACCTGCCTGCAAAAATTTCCCCGCCTTTTCAA
>JBBRCW010000071.1:0-22162 GCA_038204535.1 Chitinophagales bacterium
CATTTGCGCCTTTCTATTTTGTACAATACCGGTAATATACCTATGCAACTCCTCTTTATGCTCTTTGGCTATCAACGCTTCCCTGTGTTTTACAGCAAAAACGAATTGAAGGTAGATTTGGGAAAATGTATTTGCCATTCAAGGTTGTTTTAGGAGGCACCTACGGAGCCTTTGAAAATCCGTTTTTGATTAATTGCTATAAACAGGAAGCTCCTGTGGAGCTAAATACTTCTCGTTTCTTCCCCTACCCAAAGATCCCACCCCTAACCTAATTTTCCCTCCTCTTTCTTCACCGAAGGAAGCCAAGCATCTTCTTTATTCTTAATTTTAGTAGCTTTCTTTTTACCTGCCCCAAACATCCCACTCACATACTTATCATACAACTCAAACAAATATTCTATCCGCTTGGTTTCGTTTATAAAAGGTTGGGGGCGGTAGCATAAATCTACAGCTTTGTCCAATAACTGGTGGGCTTTTACTAATACCGGCGGCATGGTGTTGGGGTCGTATAAGTCTGCAAGAGAGGCCGCCCTGCCCCCCGAAAGGGGGTTCTGATAAACAGCCCGTGCATCTAATACATTTTGTGCGGCGGCTTCTACGGCTTGTACCTGTTTTTCAGTTGGGTTTTCAGGCCAGGGGTAGTTGTTGTAGACGATATCATTAGAATATCTAAACCTGCTTTCTAATCTTCCACAGGTATGCTTTACCCATGCCATATGCATTATGGAGCTCATTACTGCCCAATTGTACAAAGTGCAATTAGGTATTGCTGTACAAGAGTTACCTACAATGTATTCAGCAGAAAAAAAGCCGAAAGGAATATAGGTTCTATTTTCAGAAGTATGTAAGGGAATAAGAACATAATCGGTCTTAGGTTGCCTTACTTCTGCAAATAATGTAGAATAAGCTGCTAACTTACGAGTTGCTTCTTTGGTACTTGCTTGTCTAAATCTTTTTACATTCTCAACTCTTTCTACAACATTAGGAAGAGCTTTTAGTTCCGAAGGGTTAGCATTCAATAACCACAAACACCATCTATTATCATTATTTAAAAACTTCTTAGCGCTTAAGAACGCTTTCAAAAACTTTTCTGCCTTTGGTTCAGCAACCAAAAACTTATTCTTTTCTACATCAGTAAAAAAGAAATTACCATCATCAACAGGCTTGCTTCCATATAAAGTTTCTGGAACATTACAAATAGGTTTTCTTCGAGATGATAAAGCCAAATCTTTTCCTTCAACCAAATAAGGATTTATATTTTTTGCATTAACAGCATGCGGTTCGCCCTTTATATGTTCATATTCATAAACCACTTTTTCATTAAAGTCATAGTTTGCAAATCCAATTATTACTACATGCACTGCTGCATTACCTCTTGCTTCATTGCTCCAACTAAATGTACGATGTGCAAAGTGAATCTTGATTTTGTACTTGTTGAATAATTCGTTCCAAAGTATTCCGACTTGCTCACCTTGTGATATGGAATTGGTGGATACAAAAGCAGTCTTCGTAAGAGAGGATTGCTTCGTCACTCCTGCATCGGACCTCGCAATGACGGTTCCAGGTTGTTGCCCATTGTTAACTTGTAAAAAAGCCCCGCCCTTTGGCGGGGATGGCTGCTCAATCGGAGTATTTTCAGCCTGGTCCATACCCTTCGACAGGCTCAGGGTGACGTTATATTCCTGCATATACTTTGCTGCCTTGATATACCATGCTGTTACATAGTCTAAAACACCTGCTCCGTTTACACCGTTAAAGATGATATCCATGTCTGATTTTTGTGCAGCGTTCATTAAACTCTTTCCTATAAACGGCGGATTACCCAATATATAATCATACTTCGCCTCGCCTTTCTCCCAGGGCAATGGGTCTATGAGACTTTGCCAATCGGTTCGCAAGGCATTGCCGTGTACAATGGTGGCGCTTTTGCGCAGGGGGAGGCGCACATAATAATTGCCAAAGGTGTTGCTGACCAGTTGGTTCATTTGGTGGTCTATCAGCCACATAGCTACCTGCGCAATCTGGGCGGGAAACTCTTCGTATTCAATACCGTAAAACCGGTCCACATCGCACTGTACCAGGTAGCCCACATCCATTTTGGCTTCGCGTAACACTTCTTCTCTAAACCCTTCGAGCTTTAGCCTTTGTGTAATGATCTCTATTTCGAGCAGGCGCAGTTCGCGGTAGGCTATGATGAGGAAGTTGCCGCAGCCGCAGGCAGGGTCTAAAAAGCGCAGTCGGCTTATTTTGTCGTGCAGGTTTTTAAGCTTTGCCTTGCTGTCTTTTATGCTGTTGAATTCGGTTTGCAGTTCATCCAAAAACAAGGGCTTGATGAGTTTGAGGATGTTTTTTTCGCTGGTATAATGTGCGCCTAAATTGCGGCGTGCCTTTGCATCCATCACGCTTTGAAACAGGGAGCCGAAGATGGCGGGAGAGATTTTGCCCCAGTCGAGCAGGCAGCAATCCATGAGTGTTTTGCGCATCTGGCTGTCGAAGGCGGCAGTGGGCAAATGTTCTTCAAACAGTTTTCCATTTACATAAGGGAAGGCGTTGAGGCTTTCGTCCATATTGCGAAAGCGTTTGTCTTTTGTGGTGTTGAGTACTTCGAACAATTGTGCAAGGTGCGGGGCAAGGTCGCTGCCATCCTCTTTTGTGTTGAGGTCGAGGTAATCGTAAAAGATGCCCTTCTCAAAAATGTTGGTATCGTCGGCAAACAATAAGAACACGAGGCGTACGAGGTATAGCTCGAGGGCATGCCCTTCGTAACCAATGGCTTTTAGTTTGTCGTGCAGGCGGCCCATTAGTTCGGCGGCTTCTATGTTTACAGGGTCCTGCTCTTTGTAGGTGCGCTTTTGGTAACCTGCGATGAAACCGAAGAGATGTACATGATCTACGAGTTGTGATAGCTTGAATTCGTATTGCTGGTTGTCTTCAAGGTCGTATAGTTTAAAGCATTCAAAATCGCTAACGAGTATATAGCGGGGCAGTTCTTTTTCGGTCAATCCTGGAAAATAATCTTTGGCTTGCTTGTAAGCTTTTTCCAGGTCTTTGCCGCGGCTTTTGTGTTCTATGAGGATGACGCCTTTCCAGAGGAGGTCGATAAAACCAGCCCCCCCACCCCCCGAAGGGGGGATTTTTGGAAAGCCGCCTGCGGCGGCTTCGAGTTTTACTTTGTGTTCGAAGGTGGCTACACGCCGGCGGCTGATACCGAAGATGTTGAAGAAATCATCCCAAAAGCTTTTGGCCTCGGCATCTTCGCTTATTTCATCTTTCCATTCCTGTGTAAAGGCAAGGGCTCTGCTTTTTATCTCATTCCAGCTTAAAGGCATATTGTCGGGTGTGTTTGAGTTGGTATAAATTTGACTCTGCCAGTCGTGGCTGGTATCTCATTAATAAGATCGGAGACAAATTGCGGTAGCTTTTGGTCTGTAGTTATCATTTTGGCGGATTGCCAATAAATATAGAGAATGTTTTAGATTTTTCGCCTTCGCATCTATTCTTCACCAATAAACACAAACCAGCAAGAAAGCAAATGCATGTAAAACACCCACCACGGCGGATATCCGGTAAACGTCAACTTTTTGTAGTAAAGGTTCCGCCTTTGCAGGTGTTCTTCACCTGCAAACATAGAAGAGCAAGAAAACAATTGGTAAAAACGACAACTGCAGCGGCTATCCGGTAAACGTTAACTTTTTGTAGTAAAGGTTAGCCGAAACGAGGCAGCAGAAAGGATTGGTTATTTTCGCCTTTGCAGGTGTTCTTCACCTGCAAACATAGCAAGTTTGGCTATGTGCCAATGTTCATGAAGGGAAAAGAGATGACAGGTTATTGCAATGTAGATGCGGCCGGTTTTTCACCGGCAAATGATTTCAAATTCCCGATCATCCTCTGCCTTTTTTTCAACGAAACAGCTACACGGATGCATTTCAATTTGTCGCATCAAACAAGCGTTCGTCATCGCGAGCCTTGCGTTCCGATAATTATCGGAAGTGAAGCAATCCCCGGTTATTTGTCAACCTGATCATACAGGGGATTGCTTTACCGAAAAAAAATCGGGACAGGCTGTTCCCTGCCAATGACACATTTTTAGTGTGATTGTTTTATGGTTCACGGTAATTATACGTACAGGCGGTTTTTCAACGCAAAGACGCAAAGTAAAACCCACGCAAAGGATGCAAAGAAAAATCTTTGAATCATACATATAAAACACTTATACATCTTTGCGTGAAGCTCTTGGCGGCTTTGCGTGAAAACATGCCGACTTAAATATCAATTCAAATAAGGTACGCATTTTTACGAAGGGCCTTATTTATTACGCTTAATATAAAGGAAGATTTTGAATTAATATACGATTTTATTAAAAAGAGCACTTTGAAATTAAAGGCTTTTTGGCCCTTGTTGGTGTTATGTCGTTGCAGTTGTTGTTCCTGATTTTCGGGACAATCGTAACGTGGGCAAGGTTTAGCAACGAATGGAAGATAACTGACCGATCCCGCTGTCGTTGATGACAGACCCACCAACGGCTTTCGCAATCCGAAAATTAGCGGTAATGAGTGGTGGAATGATTTTTTGATAATTGCCGTTAAATGTTTATTCATGAAAAAGTTAATCAGCATTTTAACCACAATCATCCTATCCGCAGGTATATTTATTTTTGTTGGTTGCGAGCCTAATGGCGATAAAAACAGCACGGATACTCAAAATACGCTGCTCAAAAAGCAATATGGCAGCCCCCGTTATCCAGGCAGCGACAGCAATAATATGATGCAGGATACCGGATACCGCAAAGACACAGTCAGGCATTAAGATTGTTGAAAAGCACATGTTCAATAATCTCGCCTTTGCAAGTGTTCTTCACCTGCAAACATAGAAAGATTTGCCCCTGTTGGTGTTCCCTGCAAGCCATGCTGTTGCAGGAGTTGTTCCCGATTTTCGCGACAACGGAAAACAGGCCAGAAGTGAGCCATAAACCACATTTGACCTGCACGCCCTGCTGCTGTTCGTGACAACATCAGCCACGGTATACAACATATTATACTTCGGATGAGATAACAGTAGTGATGACCCGTACTACTTACGTAATCTTTTTCACGACATCAAAACAAAATTGACAAAGCAATTCTGATTATTAAACAATTGACTTTTAAGAATATTAAACTTCCATCTTCTTATTCAACAGAATAATAGGTTCGTTTGCGCATGTTGTAATTAGACAACCCTTTTTTTTAAAGCAATAATAAATGGCTACCGCGTAAGTAGCCATTTATTTATAAGCAAAGCTGTAATGTTTACTTGTTATTCTTATAGTTAAACTGTCCAAATACAGAAGACACTGCATTTCTAACTTTTGATTGGTCCCTCATATCATCTGCCTTCATTATACCTGAAACAAATCCCTGCCAGATCTGCTTATTATTATCGGCATTGATCATGTTAACTATTAAGGTACCTGACTGCACATCGGTATACGATACATTGTCCTCAGTTCGTACTTGTTCGCCCGACGACAACGTTACGTAACCTTCGGTGGTTCTGAGGCTCCCGGGTTGTTCTAATACAAAAAACGAGATTAACATATCGGGACTACTGCTGGCCATTTGATAACCTTTGGCATCCAGTTCGTATTGTACCGCATCTTTAATTATTTTTCTTCCTGATTCATTATTAAAGATAAAAACACCATTAGGGCCTACCAACACTTTATCTGTTGGAATATTATCAATGTCAGACGTCCAGGCGTAGGTTTTTATGTCCTTAAAATTAGCGCCGAGGTCTTTGTTCTCACCCATTACAGGCATGTTATTAGAAGAACTACAGGCTTGCAATATAAATGCAGACATCAATAAAACTGATAAATAAGAAATTACTTTTTTCATAACTAATTGTTTTAAATTTTAAATAAAGATTGTGTTCCGGCTAAAGCCGACAGTTGTTTACAAAAGGGGTAAACAAGATTGAAAAATATTAGTTTGCCTATCTTCTGCTATAAGGATAAACAAACTTCCTTCAGCGATTTACAAGGGAATGAGTTGAAAAAGAAAAATTATAAAGCTTTACTATCTATCTAATTAACAGTTGACAAAACCCTTGGTTTAAATACCCTGGTTTTCATGTACCATCCAATAAAAGTACCCCAGATGATTACATTAAATATTAGGGGCATAATTATGCCCATTGCACTAAATCCATTAAATAAAGGTTTTCCTAAAAAGGCATTAACCACTACCCACAACCATAATGTTGGCAATAAACCAAACAACATACCTTTTAGCACTGTTGACTGTTTTACCCCAATAGCGTATACAATTCCCCAAACACCGCCACTAAGGGCAAATAGAACAAAGGCAATCACCTTGTCGGTGGGCGTTTTAGCGCCAAAAGCACCCCTATACATACTCACAAATCCCGGTTCTCCCATACCCATTGCATCCATTACAAACATTATGGAACCCAATATTATAGCTCCAATAAAACCACCCAAAAAACCATGCTTATAATACTGAACCATATTCTGAACTTTAGTATATAATGTAAAAATATTGTGCCTGTTACACTGATCTCTTACTTCCAACTTTTAGAATTTTTCTTATTTATGTACGATGTTATAGTAACAAGGTGCGGATCGGCAGGATTAACTGCAGGACTTTTTTTAGCTAAGACGGGCTAAACATATTAATGGTTTCGGAGACCAGTGAAAGTATTGGCGGTGACTGTTTTAAACGATGGTTGTGTACCAGGCAAAGCAATTATATGTGGCAAAACAAGTACACAGCGCCTATGAGGGGCGGCAGTGTGGGTTAGCAATTCCGCCTTTGCAGGTGTTCTTCAACCTGCAAACATAGAAGAGCAACACCAACTGTGGCAGATCTCCCGTAAGCGTCAACTTTTTGAAGTAAATGTTAATGTCCCCTATTTCGCCTTTGCAGGTGTTCTTTACCTGCAAACATAGAAAGATTGGCTATTTGCCAATGTTCATGAAGGAAAAAGAGATGACAGGTTATTGCCATGTAGATCCGCCCGGTTTTTCATCGGCAAATGATTATAATTTCCCGATCGACCGCTGCCTTTTTTTCAACGAAACAGCTACACGGATGCATATCAATTTGTCGCATCAAACAAGCGTTCGTCGTCGCGAGCCTTGCGTTCCGATAGTTATCGGAAGCGAAGCAATCCCCGGTAATTTGTCAACCTGATTATGCAGGAGATTGTTTCCGCGAAAAAAAATCGGGACAGGCTGTTCCCTGCCAATGACACATTTTGTAACCAATTTGATAAAAAGACTTTAAAATAATAGGTGAAGATAATGGCGCTTTGCAACAGACTTGTAAAATTTCCCCTACTTTTCAAGGAGGGGACCGATTTTATGCGAAGCATAAAATCAGGGGTGGTTAAACTCCGCTTTAGTCCCAACGGAGGTGCTGTGGTTACGGAGCTGTTTGCAGATAGGTTTTAATTCGGGGTTGTTGTTGATGACGAACATTTTCATGTGCTGCACTTTAACCACCCCTGAATGTTTTTATAACAGGTTATAAAAACATTCTGTCCCCATCCTTTGAAAAGGAGGGGAAACTTTTGCTAGCTGGTTTACAGGCTGGTAAAAGTTCAATTTTTGGGGAATGAATAAGTCCGGCCGGACAGCCCCGCCAGAATGATCTTTCGGGCCGGCGTTCGGACGGGCCCGCCCGGATGAACATCCGTTCGGACCCCGCAATATTGACGGGGCAGGCAGCAGGAAAATAAAAAGCCACCTTGTCGTGGTACAAAGGTGGCTTGCTAATTATCATTTCCGCTTCTACATATTTGCCTTGTTTATGACACCGCAACCTATGCGTGAACCAGCATTACCCGAAGGCTGCGAAGTATAATCATCGGTGCCCGAATGTACAATGATACCTTTACTCAAAATGTCTTTGGTAGCATCCGCGCCAATAGACCAGCGATCGGTCTTCATTTCCATAGAGCCATTGCCCTGGCCATCCAGGCTAACATTGCCAATATCACCCGAGTGAAAATTACCTTCGCCCCACTTACCATGGTTTTCATTGGTGGGGTTCCAGTGGCCCCCGGCGGCTTTGCCCATATCGCCACAAGCACCATTTTCGTGTATGTGTACAGCAACACTTTTGTTAGCCATTTTAGGTACGGATATTTGTAACATCATTTTTACTTCGCCGTTGGTTTGCTCAAAACTTACGGTGCCGGTAACTGCTGTATCGGGCATGGTTCCCTCTAAAGTGGCGGAGGCGAACTGCGCGGATGTATCACTCCCCATACTATTATCTGCCATTGCGCTGTCTGTTTCGTCTTTGGTGGTTTCACTGTTGTTGCAAGCGGCAAAAGCGCCCAAAAATAAGATGGCTACAGCCATTAAAAAAACGTTGTTCTTCAAATTTTTCATTGTAGTTTAATTTAGTTTTAAATGAATTGAACGGTTAGGGTGGATTTTATCACAGGTTTATATTATACTATTCAAGTTAGGTAAATACATTCACCATATTGTAAACAATCTTAGACTTCTTCAATTATCAGACCAGCAGGAAAACTAACCCGGCGGTTACAGTTTATCGTTGCTTCCGATGCATCGGAACGGTTCAAAGGTAGTTTTTCGTAGCCCCGATTTAATCGGGGGCAGTTTACCCTGAGCCTGTCGAAGGGTCGCACACTTATACAATTTGTTCAATAATCAGCAATGCCAATCTTATGAGGCGAGAAGTATAGTACTTCTTACCAGCCAATATCGAATATGATAACAACGGTAAAGCTATTACATCATTTTTTAGAATGGGCAGATAATTAGGACGCATTTCAAGTTGTCGCCGTTTATTTGCTGCGATAGCGGTTTCCATCTCCTCATAAACGCGAGTGATTAATTTTTGGGTTCCCCAAAAAAGTTCTTTGAAAATGACACAGCATAAAACATCTAATTTCAAAGTGCTCTTTTGTATAAAATCGTATATTAATTAAAATCTTCCTTTATATTAAGCGTTATAAATAAGGCCCTTCGTAAAAATGCGTACCTTATTTGAATGGATATTTAAGTCGGCATGTTTTCACGTGAAGGCGCCAAGAGCTTCACGCAAAGATGTATAAGTGTATTTATTTGTATGATTCAAAGATTTTTCTTTGCGTCCTCTGCGTGGGTTTTACTTTGCGTCTTTGCGTGGAAAACCTACTGTATGTATAATTACGGTGAACCATAAATCAATCAGACCAAAAATTTGTCATTGGCAGGGAACAGCCTGCCCCGCTTCTTCTGGCGGGGAAGCAATCCCCCCAACACAACCAGGTTGACTAATGGCTGGGGATTTGCCACCACCTGCCCTGTGAAAATCTAATACCCGCAAAGCATAAAATAATAGCTGAATTTTTATTCAGGTAATACCTCGTGAAAAAATTGTAGTGGCACTTTGAACATGGTAAAAATAATGCACCACAGAGACTGATTGTCCATGCTCTAAGCCCTTTTTACCATGCAGCCTGCAATGCCATCATTGTCTGCATTTCCTTCCATCCACCATAAGACCATGACATTAAAATAATATTAGAATGAGAGAACAGAATTGTTAATGGCACATTTTTTAAATCATTAAGTGTAGCACTCAATTAGATGGATCTAAACTTTACTTCACTTATGCATGATGATAAAAGACACAAAATCTTCTACTCAAAACAGTGAGAAAAAATCTCCACACTCGGGCATGGAAAAAGAGGCGTAACACGCATGATGCATGATAACGATGGTGAACATAAGATGACCATGGACGACCGCAGGCAGATGTTGCACATGCACCATATGCAAACTTTGTGGATCTATTGGACACTTATATTGCTTGGATGCTGGATGATCTTATCGCCGCTCACCTTTGCTTACGATATATCGGTCGTCCAACCTTCAGGAGGCCGCTCAGTATGGCTATCACTCAATGAAAGAGTAAGTGCTCTAAAATGGAGCGATATCACCAGCGGCATCATCCTCATAATATTTGGCTGGCGTTCGCTATTACCCAATCGACCCATCAGCCTGTGGATCTGTTGTTTTACCGGTATATGGATCAGTATTGCCCCGCTTTTATTTTGGGCGCCTACCGCAGCCGTTTATTTGAACGATACCCTGGTGGGCATGCTGGTGATCTCGCTTTCTATACTGATACCAGGCATGCCCAATATGATGATGTATATGAAGATGGGTTCGGAGGTGCCGGAAGGCTGGAGCTATAACCCAAATAGCTGGCCCCAACGCTGGATTATGATAGTGACCGGCTTCTTAGGCTTCATTGTATCGCGCTACCTGGCGGCCTTTCAACTGGGTTATATTGATACCGTTTGGGATCCGTTTTTTGGCGACAGCAGCCAACAGGTATTGAATTCAAACATGTCACACTCCCTACCTATATCCGACGCGGGCCTGGGTGCACTGGCTTACACCTTCGAATTTTTAATGGGATACATGGGTAGCCCCAGCCGCTGGCGTACCATGCCCTGGATGGTCGCCCTTTTCGGAATATTAGTCATTCCACCGGGCCTGGTACACATCTTCCTGGTTATTTCGCAACCGCTTACGGTGGGCGCCTGGTGTTTTTTTTGTTTGATTGCAGCCGGTATCATGTTGCCCATGATACCGCTTGAAGTGGATGAAGTGATAGCCATGGGTCAGTACATGATACAGGCCACACGCAAGGGCGAAAAGTTTTGGAAAGTATTCTGGAAAGGTGGTGAACCTGTAGAAATCAACAGCGATGAACGCAGCCCCGATTTAATGATGCTGAATGAAAAGCCAATGGCCTTGATAAAGGCTTCGATATGGGGAGTGAGCTTTGCCTGGCGATTGGCCGTGGCAGCAGCTGTCGGTTGTATGGTCATGGTTCTTCCCGCCCTTTTTCATCTTCCTATAAAATCAACCGCGGCCTATATAGACCACCTGGCAGGTGCTATGATTGTGGTTGTCTCCATTATAAGCCTGGGCGAAGTGGTAAGATCGTTTCGGTTTGTAAATCTGTTAATCGCGCTTGCAATAGCCGTTGTTCCGTGGTTTATATTACCCGGCAATACCGGCTTTTGCATCATCAACACCATAGCTGGTGTAATCGTTGCAGTCTTAAGTATAAAAAAAGGGATCATAACCGAACAATATGGGTTATGGCATAAATACATCAGATAATATGAAAAAGAAATTTAAGGACAAAGTTGTGGTGATAACCGGTGCCAGTGGCGGTGTTGGCCGTACTGTAGCATGGGAGTTTGCCAAACAGGGTGCAAAGATCGCCCTGATTGCCCGTAGCCCTGAGCAACTGGAGGGCACGAAAAAAGAGGTAGAACAATATGGCGGAACGGCCATTACCATACTCGCCGATGTAGCTGATGCTGCCGCCGTTGAAGCAGCCGCAGAACGTACAGAAAACGAATTAGGCCCCATAGATGTATGGGTGAACAACGCCATGAACAGTGTGTTTGGGCCTTTTAAAGATCTGAAGGCAGATGAGTTTAAAAGAGTAACCGATGTAACCTATTTGGGCCAGGTTTACGGAACCATGTCGGCACTAAAGCGTATGGGACCCCGTAACCAGGGATCGATTGTATTTGTTGGCTCAGCGCTGGCCTACAGAGGCATACCCCTTCAATCAGCCTATTGTGGCGCCAAACATGCCATACAGGGATTTTACGATTCGCTGCGCACCGAGTTGATGCACGATAAGAGTAACATAAAAACATGTATGGTGCAACTGCCTGCTATGAACACTACCCAATTTGGCTGGGTGCTTAATCGCCTGCCCAACAAACCCCGGCCTATGGGCCAGGTTTACCAGCCCGAGGTAGCAGCAAGGGCCATTGTGTTTGCAGCTTCGCATAACCGGCGCGAGGTGTGGGTAGGTTATCCTACCTTTCAGGCGATCATTGGCAACAAACTGGCCCCATGGTTTGTTGACCGGGTTTTAGCGAATACGGGTTTTGATGGTCAGCAGACTGATACACCCGTAAGCGAAGACCGCCGCAATAATGTGTGGGAACCTGTACCCGAAGACAGGGGCGCTCATGGAAACTTTGCCCACATCGCCAGCAATAAAAGTTATACACTCTGGGCCAGTATAAATCGCAATTTAGTCAGGGCCGTTGCAGGGTTGGCAGCAGTGGGCATTGGCCTTGCACTTGCGCTGGATAAGAATAAAGGACCGAAATAAAAAAGATGAAACAAAGAAAATCAACATCATTGTATGAGCCTATAGAAAATTATGGCATCATCGGAAACCTTCACACTGTGGCACTGGTATCGCGTGAAGGTTCTATTGACTTTATGTCGTTTATGCGCTTCGACTCACCAACCATTTTTTGCAAGTTGCTTGATGCTGAAAAAGGAGGCAGCTTTTCTATCGAGCCCCAAATGAAGAATTATGTTACCAGGCAATTATACCTGCCCGGGACCAACGTACTGGTTACGCGGTTTTTGGCCGACGAGGGCATTGTAGAAATCATAGATTATATGCCCATTACCAACGAAGAGTTTAATTGTGCGGTGATACGTAAGGTGACGGTCATACGGGGCAAAATAAATTTTAACCTGCGATGCTCGCCCCGGTTCAACTATGCCCGCGAAAAGCATTTTGTAAAGCAGGATAACGGATCATATTTATTTGTGCCGGAAACCGGCGGGCAGGCATCACTACGGTTGATGAGCGAAACTGAACTGGTAGCCGACGGAGATGACGTAATATCCAATTTTACGCTGCGCGAAACAGAAGGAAAATGGATTGTGCTGGAAGCAGAAAAAAATGAACATAACCGTTCAGCCAGTCTGGGTGATTATGGTAACATGACCTATCACGAGACCATCAACTACTGGCAAAAATGGATCGCGCAATCTACCTACAACGGCTCGTGGCGGGAGATTGTGAACCGATCGGCGCTTACCCTGAAATTACTGATATCAAAATTGCATGGTTCTATGGTAGCGGCGCCCACGTTTAGCCTTCCGGAATCAATTGGCAATGCCCGTAACTGGGACTATCGCTATACATGGATAAGGGATGCAGCTTTCTCAATGCACGCTTTTTTGCAAATGGGATTTATGCAGGAAGCTGAAAATTTTTTATCGTGGATAAGAAAGGAAAGTACCAATAAAGAATTGCAACTGATGTTTACCATTGATGGCGAAACCCGCCTTGACGAATGTGAACTGGACCACCTGGAAGGTTATAAACAATCGAAGCCGGTGCGGATTGGCAACGACGCGGCGCATCAGACTCAAATGGATATTTATGGTGAGTTGTTAGAAACCGTGTATGTTTTTGTAATGCATGGTGGCGACCTTACCTTTGAATACTGGAAGATCATTAAACAATATGTGGAGCTGGTAATTGAGAACTGGCATAAGCCTGACCACAGCATTTGGGAAGTACGGGGGCTTAAACGCGAATTTTTATTTTCGAGGATGATGTGCTGGGTGGCCATGGACCGTGCCATTAAGATTGCCCGTCATTTTTCTTTTCCATACGATATATTAAAATGGAACAGTGTAAGGGATGAGATCTACTACGACCTGTATGAGAATTTTTGGAGCGAAGAAAAGCAGGCTTTTGTACAGTACAAGGGAGGCGACTCGCTAGATGCCAGCGCCTTGCTGATGCCTATTCTAAATGTAATATCACCCTTTAGCGATCGCTGGCAAAAAACGATGAAAGCGATTGACAAAGAACTTCGCTCAGATGTTTTGATCTATCGCTACCGCGAAAACCAGCAGGAAGTTGATGGACTAAAGGGAAAAGAGGGCACATTTACGATGTGTTCATTTTGGCATGTGGAATGTCTTGCCCTTGGAGGGGAAATAGATAAAGCGAAAGAACATTTCGAAAAAATGTTAGGCTATGCCAATCACCTGGGCCTGTATTCTGAACAATTAGGCATGCGCGGGGAGCACCTGGGAAATTTTCCGCAGGCCTTTACGCACCTGGCACTCATTAGCGCCGCAATAGAACTAAACAAAAAGAAACATTCCGGCGCTTCCAATATGGGCAACGATACTAAGGCAATGAAATAACGTAGTGGCAAATTAAATAGTGCAAGGTTTAACCATAAAGGCATTAGCGGTCAAACTACGCCTGGTATCCAAATAATCCATGTGTTATTGTTGTCGTGCATGCTCAGGATCTTTGGACCAAAGCGAGGTCCAGCCACCTCCGTATGACTGGCTTACCGGCGAGGGCAACCAGGCCAATAATATTATGGCCATCGCGGCAATGATGTTTGATATTAAACCAATGGTGGAATCATACTCGATAAAGATTGGAGCAATAAAAAGCCAGCCCGCTACAACGTAATTAGCCTTTATAACGTTCCGGTTTATTTGCCACAAGGCAATAACCGAAAAAGTTATTACCAGCGGCCCAATTATAAAGTTGTTGTTGTTACCGGCCTTGGCCATACCAGTAACAGTTGGCGATATGATCAACCAAAACCCTAAGAGTACACTTACAATTTTCGCCCACATACTATGCTACTTTTTTTTGAATAATTTCGTTTCCCCAAAATGCTTTCCACATCGACTCATTCTGCCGTTTTACCCGCTGCAGGTATTGAAGGCTTGCCAGCATTTCATCCATAGCGGGGCTTATCATAACCACCGAAATTACCGCCGAGCACAAACACAGTGTGCACCACGCTCCTACAATTACCGGCTGGGCTATCACCAAAAAAATACTTACTAATCCTAATGGCCCAACAGCCAGGCCAAATATGACCACAATCCAAGGCATCTTTTCCCACCTTTTGGTGCCGCCAATTGCGCCGGTTACCACATCCAGCAGGTAGCCGAATGCCCCCAGCAGCGCATCGGGTATGGGCAACGCATGCGATATATTGGAGGTTAGCACCTTTTTAGTGCCATCGTCAAAAAACGGCTCCCACACATTGTCAATCCACTTAAGCTGAAAAAAGCTTAGGTACATAGCAATGCAAAAACCTAAAAAAGCTATAATAATAAGCGGCACACGCTGAGCCCAGGTAGATGGATTGTATTGCCAGGCGGGTGGTATACCCTGTTTGTTCTGCATGCCATAACTGTCAAAAAAGTTATGCCATATCGCTTTTAGTAAACAAAGAAGAAAAGTTAACTGGAGTAAAAAAACGGAAAGTGGGCCGAATACGGGAGCAAGAATTACGAAAGTGGCGATGAGGAGGTACGACGAAGCAATCCTCTACGATTTATGCGAGTTTCCTTCAGTGCAGGGGATTGCTTTCCCGCCAGAAGAAGCGGGGCAGGCTGTTCCTGCAATGACAAAGCTTTAAAGTCTTCATTTCGATCTAAAATTCAGACCCTTAACCAGCCACGGAATCCTCTTGCAGCATAGTAAGAACCGGCACCATTGTGATACAAAAAAACATGGTCGTAGCGACGATCGCCAAATACCGCGCCGCCGTGTTTTCTAATTTCGTCCGGTGTCTTTAACCAGCTCGAAGTTTTGGTATCGAAATCGCCCAGTTGCTGCAAGGCCCGGTATTGTTCTTCCGATAACAATTCAATGCCCATGCCGGCAGCCATATCCACAGCGTTGTTCGCTGGCTTAAATTCTTTTCTTGCCTCCCAGGCTTTACGGTCATAACAAAGGCTTCTTCGGCCTTTGGGGCTTTCCGCCGAACAATCATAAAATATGTATTCTCCCGTCTTTTTATCCTGGCCAATTACATCCGGTTCGCCGCCGGTTATTTCCATTTCGTTGAGAGACCACAATTTTTCAGAATTGGTTTGCAGTTTTGAATGTATTGCAGTCCATTCCAGGCCTTTATGGCGGCGCTGGTTTTTCTCATAACGGGTTTTCAACACGCTGAGCAGTTCGTTGCGCTGTTCAGGTGACAACTCCTTTTTATTTACTGTTGCCATCGGGTGCTATTTCTATATTTTGTTATTTCAGCAATTAATTATTTGCCTGGCCAGTTTCAGTGAACCTTTAACCTACCCAATTACGAAAAGGAATTGTTGCAGACCGGGTCGTCCCGATTTTCGGCAACCCAACCAAATGCTTTATGAAAAACTAATGTACAATATATGTATAATAGCCTGGCAATGAAAATTCAGACCAATATGCTTTCCAACGTTCCTGAAATAATTTGTTTATTGACGGCGCAATTTTAATAATCTGGCGCGGCCTTCCAATAATGTTGCACGTTACCCTACTTAGACACACCGCAGCAGTCGGACATACTAAAAACCTGCCCGGCGTTATTTTTAGCACATTGCAAGGCAAACAAACCCTGACAAAGCCAACTTTGCAAAGAGCTAAAATGCCATCGCACAACAGCACACCCCGGCTGGCGGAATACTATCAGCTTTACGCTCACATTTCAGTTGATAATAACTTTAAATGACCCGAAGTCCAGTCAAAAAATACAATCTTCTATCACACTTTTAGCTACATTTTAAACAGTACTAAATTATAAACTATATTAGACAGAAATGCCGCAATTTCGATTTAAATCAATTTCCAGAGCATATATTGAACGTTTACAAGGTAGTAAAAAGCGGACATATTTAAAGTCGAGAACCGGGCAATTATTCATAACGTAAAACATGAAGTATTTGCCATGAAAAAATCAACATACACGGAATTCGGGAGGAGGTTATTTGTGAACCGCCACCATCTTCAGGTTATAAACTGACGCTGCCAGCTTCCGGGTGAGCCAGGAAACACTGCTCCAAGCCCCTTGAACCACTTGGTTGATTAAATTTTCGGCGCTCCTTATTTGTTTTTATAAGTTTACCAGGCTGATATGGGTGAATTAAAAAAGATAGCGTTTAAAACCGTCGTTGTAGCAGGTATACTACTAAGCCTGCTAACCGCAGCGAGCCTTTTTTATGATACCGGACTTTGATTTTTACAAGTGCTATATTTTCCGCGGCTGGGCATTTTTATTACCCTTGATCTAAAGAAATGGCATTCTAAAGCGAATAAGCTATTTATTGCCACGGTTTTGGCCGCAGTTTTTATACAGGCTTACCTAATATTCCCCTATACTTTTTTTGCACCAAATGCGGTTCCTGAAGCGGATAGGTCGTTTAGAGACCATCCTGCGGACGTGAGCATTATGGTTGCAAATGTGTCAAGGTGGATTCAATTTCGGATGGTACATTTATTGCAATGTATTGGTGCCAAACCATGTAATGCAGCACCATTTGCGTATTATAAAACTTAATTAAAACAATGGAACAACCAACCAACAAAACCAGGAATGCCAAGGTTTATTCTTTTCCTGAAAAGGTATGGATAACGACGGGGATTGTGGCATTTGTGGTAGTCCTTTTGCTACTACTGAATAAAACTTTTAGTGTTTTATTATTGGTATTGGCAGGTTCACTAATTGCCGTTTTTTTTAGAGGTTTGAGTGGACTCATACAGCGGAAAACCAAATGGAAAGAAGGATTATGTGTAGCTATATCCATTATAGCAACATTGCTAATTATAGCTGGATTATTCTGGCTTATTGGTGCTAAGGTGCAACAACAGGTAGCAGAACTAACAGAAACACTTCCTAAAACAATTGATAATGCAAAAGCGCAATTAAATAAGAGTAGCGCTGGCAAAACCATTGTAGATAAGATATCGTCGAAAGAAACAGCTAAAGAAGCACAAATCTTTGCAGGTAACTTTTTTCGATCTACGTTTGGTGTGTTTGGAGATATTTATGTCATATTGTTTATAGGCATTTTCTTTACCGTATCACCCCAACTATATACCGGTGGCATTGTACAATTGGTACCACCCGGTGGAAGAAAAAAAGCAAAGGAAGTATTGGGAAAACTAGGAGAGCAATTGCGAAACTGGCTGAAGGGAAAGATGTTTTCTATGTTTGTTGTATTTATTCTCACCGCTATTGGCCTGGCTATAATTGGCATGCCCTTATGGCTGGTGCTTGCATTGCTCGCAGGGCTCCTCAGCTTCATACCTAACTTTGGGCCGCTTTTGGCCCTTATACCAGCTGTTTTAGTGGCCTTATTGCAAAGCCCTGCAACAGCTGCCATCGTTGCCGGTTTGTATATATTAATCCAGTTTATTGAAAGCAATTTTATTACTACCCTTGTTCAGCAGAAATTAATTAGCATGCCACCTGCACTTATTATAATTGCTCAATTGCTGATGGGTGCATTAACAGGTGGATGGGGATTGGTATTAGCCACGCCACTCACAGTTATAGTAATGGTATTGGTACAAGAACTTTACATCAATAAAATGGAAAAAGGATGATTCGCCTGTTTTCGCCTTTGACGGGTGTTCTTTACCGTCAAAGCACTTTTAGCATTACCGTTGGTGAAGAAGACCAACAGTGGCAAAAAATTATAGGTTCCCTGCTACGCATGGGCTCTTAGAGGAGACCTACAACGACAATACGTTATCAACTTTCCGTTACGATGCAGAAGCTTGAATACATACACAACAATCTGCGAAAAGCCTGAATAGAGATTAAAGGAGAGGAGTATGTTTTAGCATAGAGACTACACACTGTTGAAATTATGAACGTTGTGGCTTTTTCACCTCTAAAAACCCGGTATAATAATTTTAAAAACCATAATAAATAGTGGAAAGCGAAGACGGCTGCCCGGTGAAAAGTTTTTGCAGTTGATTTCTAGAATTATCAAACGGATCTGGCAAACGCGGTGTGTACTAAGACTCAAACGAAACTTTACTGGTAAACCAATTAAAGATTTACATTCATTTATTTATTACATAATATTCAACACAGATATCGACCATGGCATCAACCACCTCTAAACTTCCGATATATAGTGCCATTGCAGCAAATCTGGCCATTGCCATTGCAAAGTTTGTTGCTGCCGGCATAAGTGGTAGTTCTGCAATGGTGTCCGAAGGAATTCATTCGTTGGTTGACACAGGCAACGGTTGCTTGTTGTTGCTGGGAATACATAAGAGTAAGAAACCTGCGGATGCAGCCCATCCCTTTGGACATGGCAAAGAATTATATTTTTGGGCACTGATCGTTGCTATCCTGATTTTTTCTATAGGTGGTGGAATGGCCTTTTATAAAGGCCTTTCGCACGTAAATGACCCCTTACCATTATCCGATCCGTTTTGGAGTTACATTGTATTAGGCCTGGCTTTTATTTTTGAAGGCACAGTTCTATATGTAGCGTTGAAGAATTTCAGAGCATTTAAAGGAGAAAAATCTTATTGGCAGGCAATCAGGCTAAGCAAAGACCCTGGAAGTTTTGCTGTGATACTGGAGGATTTTGCAGCACTTATTGGCATAGTGGTGGCATTTGCCGGCATTTATTTTAGTCATTTTTTTAATGAGCCGGTTTTAGATGCGTATGCCTCCATTATTATTGGCGTTATACTGGCATTGATTGCAATATTTCTTGCTTATGAAAGAAAAGGATTATTGATTGGCGAAGGTGCTAATCCGGAAATGGCAAATAGTATTTTGAATTTGGCCGCTGCCGACAAGGCAGTAAAAACGGTAAGGCCACCACTAACCATGTATTTTGGACCAAACGAAGTTTTTCTTGCACTGGATATTAGCTTTAATAAAAACCAATCTTCAAAAGACATTGAAGAAGCTATCACACGCCTTGAAAAAAGCATCAGATTAAAACACCCGATCGTAAAAAGAATTTTTATAGAAGCCAAAGCTATATCGGAACACAATGATGCTTCAGCCAAACCAATAAATGAATGAACCGGTAGATCGAAGTTATTTTACCCCGCAAGAAAGTGCGGGATGCAACAGAATAATGGTAGATGATGGTAGCTATTTATTTCATCCAGGATGATGATAAGGATAGTTATAAATGGAGATACAATTCAGGAGGCATTAAAAGGTGCATTGAACAAATTTAAAAGCTCACTTTATACTACCCTTGGAGAATAACAAAAAAATTAGTTGAAATTTAATTTGTACAGGGAAAAACTTTTTTGATTAATCTTTCGGCACTCTTTTTTTTGGCCGTTAGCTTTATTACGCTGATATGGATAATTTTAAAAAGATAGCGTACAAAATAGTTCTTGTAGCAGGCATACTATTAAGCCTGCTAACCGCAGCGAGCCTTTTGTATGATACCGGACTTTGGTTTTTGCAAGTGCTAAACTTTCCGCGGCTGGGCTTTTTTATTGCTCTTTCTTTTTGCCTCGTTTTCGCCCTGGTTTTAAAGAAATGGCACTCTATTGGAAATAAGATTTTTATAGCCACGGTTTTGGCCGCAATTTCTATACAGGCTTACATAATATTCCCCTATACTTTTTTTGCGTCAAATGCGGTTCCTGAAGCGGATAGGTCGTTTAGAGACCAGCCAGCAGACGTGAGCATTATGGTAGCAAATGTGTTGATGACTAACAGGGAAACGGAGGAATTTTTAGAAATAGTGCACGAAGCCTCTCCGGATATCCTCGTAACGCTTGAGCCTGACAAATGGTGGATGGAGCAATTAGCCGTGCTGAACAGCGACTATCCTTACCGCGTTGCTTACCCTGCTTCAAACACATACGGAATGGCATTGTACTCAAAATTGCCTTTGCCCCAACATCAAATATATTTCCTCAACCAGGATAGCGTGCCCAGCATCGTTGCCACCATCCGGTTAAGGGGCGGCAACATTTTCAGGATGATGGCGCTGCACCCCGTAGCCCCAGTACCCAGCGGTCATCCCACCAATATTGGTAGTGTGGATGAAGAATCTTTAAACCTGGCGGGGAATATGCTCGCCAAAGACACCTTGCCTACCGTTCTTGCCGGGGATTTTAATGATGTGGGGTGGAGCCACAACCTGAAAGAGTTTGGAAAACGATGTAAAATGAAGGATACCAGGAGAGGCAGGGGTATGTATAATACCTTCAAAGCAAATTCGTGGATTTTCCGCTGGCCGCTTGACTATGTGTTTGTCTCCCACCAATGGAAAGTGACTGAAGTGGAGCGGTTAGACGATTTCGGAAGCGACCACTTCCCTTTTATGGTAAAGTTGGTTTTGGAATAACATTCAAAAGAATATACCAGTGGTAAGGGTAAGGAAGTAGCGGGTACGGGATGAGCCGCATAAGGTGATTATGTAGTTGTAGGCTCCTCCTTTTTGTAAGCTTCAAAAAGTAGAATCGTTCATTGTTTTAGTTTTGTTGAATGAACCTCTTGAGCAAAGCGAAGGCGTAGCCGCAGCTAAGCCCAAGACGTTCATGATTTCTTTTAGGCGATAGTCCGTCCATCGCATCGTGTGGCGGGTAGCTGAACTTAGGGTTTAATTGCGTTATCGATTTCAATTTAACTACGAAGGAAAATCGAAGTTATGTTTGAGCCAGGAAGTTTAGTAATTATTTCAGTTAAAGCAAGGCACAATGGGACACATGGAATTGCGGCAAGAAAACAGACTACTTTAACGGAATAAAATCTAAAAGACAATCTAGATTTTTAATTTCTTTCAGAAATGTCATCATTAACTCTTGTGAAATCAAATCGTATAATCCAACCCACCAAGTCAGGCATCCCGCTTTTTTGCGGAACAAGGCGCACAAAGCCGACACACAAAAGCTAACCTTGCAAAAGAGCCTGCCTTGTTCACACGCTTCTTGGAATACACCAAACTACGGTGAACACATACGTTCGTTCGGTACAACCGAAAGAAGGGCGAACGTACAACCAGGGGTTTGGTAAAATACGGGCGGACGTAACCCGTGTTTCATCTTTTGGTTCATTGTGCATCTGCAAATCCAGCTTGACATTAAAAATTTAGCAGCAGAATATATCATCAACTTTTTATCTTTACTCAGAAGCGGTTAGCCGGGCTTTACGGAACACAAAATACCCGTACTTCGCCAAGCCCTGCTCGATGGCAGGCCTTTAAACAAAAAGCCAATGCCCTGCCTTGGGTGCATCCCAAATTCCCCTGCTTAAGACGCAACAAAAGCAGTGAACGCAAACCATTGCAATAAATCAGTTGAAGATGGTGTATATATAATTGTCGCACCTCAATGGGGACCCGTTGGCGGTCAGGCGACCGCCAACAGCCTGCTGCGCCGCTGTTGGTCGCCTGACCAACAACGACAATTATATATAACCCCTCCACACTTAGCTGATAGTTAAGCTGTTGCAAATAGGATTTCTTCCTCTCTGATATTGAGCTGCCTTATTTTTCTTTGGATATTCTTCACTTCATTCTTTCTGATTTTGTCCAGATATT
>JBBRCW010000072.1:0-22114 GCA_038204535.1 Chitinophagales bacterium
TGTATCAACCGTAACGGGCCAATCATAAAATGGCTGACGATGCCTATTATAAACAGCAGGTATAAAATTAAAGCAGCCCAAAAGCCTGCACTAATATTTACCCACACTGCCAGAACCAGCGCCACGAAACTTAAATAAAAACGGTATTTTATCAACAGGTTGTAAAACTTCATACAAATCTAAAATTGGGCTGCAAAGATAGGCTTCAAAAGGAAACAGCCACTGCCTGATTTGATGGTTTTCTTAGTATTTATCGTTGTTAATTTCCACCCAGTAATTTTCAGGATCCTGAAAATAAATTTGTTTTACGCCATCTACCCTGGTGGTAACCGAATTCTTTGTTCCATTCCAGGCTTCGTATGGTACATTAAATTTTTGGAGCACTTTTATAAAATCTTCCATCGATTCTACGCTAAAACACAAATGCGAATTTTTATCGTGGGCTACAACTTCGGCAGCTCCTTGTATAAGATGCAAATGGCTGTGTTCAGCAACGGCAAACCAGGTATGCCGGCCATCGTGAAATGGCTCGGGAATGGTATCGAGGCCAACAATTTTTTGGTAAAAAGCAGTCATGACCGGCAGGCTTTTTACATAAACCGCAATGTGGTTTAAATGCGGCGCTTTTTGAGCATTGGAAGTTTGGGTTACAACAAAAAGGCAACTAAGGGAAATGAACACAGGCAGCAAACTCTTTTTCATACAATTATTTGGCAGGTAAATTAGCCATAAATCAAATAACAGAAACCCTTATTTTTGCGCTTCGAAAAAAATTTCGAGGATGGGGCAGTTTACATAGATTGCATATACTACAGTTTAATTGGTCTTATAGTTCAAGGGATAGAATAGGAGTTTCCTAAACTCTAGATCCAGGTTCGAGTCCTGGTAAGACCACATTATTTTGGGGGCAATAATTTTAGGACAGGTTCGGGGCTGTAAGGACTACAGCCCTTAAATGGATGAACCCGGTTTATTTTAGGTATTTCAAATTGGCTAACACATCCGTTCTGTAGCGCTTTCTCCAATTCTGATTTTCCAATTTACTATATCATATTCGGTAGCAAAACCTCCCTCGGATGCTTTGCACTTGCATACCAGGAAAGTTGATTTGGTTTCCCTATTTCTGCACTCATAAACATTTATAATAAAGCACTTTTTTTGAGGATACAATTCTGCAAAACATCGGTTGAAAATAACCAGCAGATTGTGGTTCCGTTCTGCCATTCATTATATAAAATGAATTGAAATTTCTTCATCCAAAACTATTTTATATATCCAAATCATTGTTGTTTAAAAGTACTTTTAAAAATTTAAAAGCTAACTTGATAAATGAAGTACAGAGATATATTGCTTGTAGATGATGATGATGATGACCATGAGATCTTTACTACTGCGGTTAATCAAATAAATAACGAGATCAATTGCTGCATAATTAATAATGCGGCCGAGGCCCTTCAAAAACTCCTGTTAAATGAAATTAACCCCCAGGCAATTTTTCTGGATTTAAATATGCCTGGCATGAACGGCAGGCAGTTTTTGGAAGAAATTAAGAAGAACCCCACCCTTCAATCCATCCCGGTTATTATCTTTTCAATCTTGGGCCATTTACCCACCCTTCAGCTTATGAAAGAATTTGGGGGCACAGAATTTTATTACAAAACCTGGCAGGTACAGTGAATTGATCGATATTTTAAAGCCAATGTTTATTTAGTAACTCATATGAAATCAGATACTAAGTCTTTAAAAACTCCCTATTTTCTTTTAGGAGGAGGAGAAATGGGCGAATTGATAAGGGAAAGAGATTGGAGCATCACCAGTTTGGGGCCGCCGGAAAGCTGGCCTCAAACCCTGCAAACCATGGTTGGAGTTATGCTCGATAATCCCTTTGGCATGTATATAGCATGGGGAAAAGAATACATACAATTATATAATGATGGCTACCGCCCTATTTTGGGGGCTACAAAACACCCCAATGCACTTGGTATCAGCACCCGTAATACGTTTGCGGAAATCTGGCATATCATAGGGTCGATGTTTGATGGTGTGATGAATGGAAAAGCCGTAGGGTTTCCCGATTTCAGGCTTGAATTAGACAGAAACGGATTTGCAGAAGAATGTTATTTCGACTTCTCTTACAGCCCCATAAGAATGGACGATGGCACGGTGTGCGGCGTTTTAGTAACAGTAATTGAAACAACCAATAAGAAAAAGGCAGAAGAAGCACTTAAGGCCAGCGAAGAACGGTTTAGAACGATGGCGGACAATATACCGCAGCTTGCCTGGATGGCAGATAGAAATGGCTCGATCTATTGGTACAATAAACGATGGTTCAATTATACAGGTACCAATCTGGTTGAAATGCAAGGCTGGCAATGGAGAAAGGTACACCATCCCAAATACGTAAAAAATGTAGAAGACAAATTTAAGAAAGCTATTAAAATGGCGGAACCCTGGGAAGATACCTTTCCATTACGAAGATCAGACGGTACCTTTCGCTGGTTTCTTAGCCGTGCATTTCCCATTAGAAACGAAGAAGGCGCGGTTTTGCAATGGTTTGGCACCAATACCGATATAACAGAACAAATTGAAGTAAAACAAGCCTTAACAGAAAGTGAGCAAAGGTTTAGAACCATGGCCGAGGCTACAGATCTTTTAATTGCAGTAGGGGATGAAACAGGCAACAGTATCTATTTTAATAAGGCCTGGACTGACTTTACCGGCAAACCATTAGAGGAGATTTTGAAATTAAACTGGGTTGATCTCATTCATCCCGATGATCGGGATAACTATTTAAGTATTTATTTGAACGCATTTGAAAAAAGAAAAGCTTTTATAGGTGAGTTTCGGGTGAGGAATAAAGAAGGAAAATATCGCTGGTTATTAGTACAAGCCCCTCCCCGGTTTAGTGCCGACGGCACATTCGCCGGTTACATAAATTCAGGTATTGATATTACTGATAGAAAAAATGCCGAAAATCTGTTACAGCAAAATGAGCAAAACCTTCGCAATACCATCATTCAGGCCCCGGTAGCAATGGCTATTTTAAAGGGAAAAGATTATGTGGTGGAGCTTGCGAATGAACGTATGTATGAATTGTGGGGTAAATCAGCGGAAATTCTCATGAACAGACCCATTTTTGAAGCACTCCCCGAAGCTAAAGACCAGGGCTTTGAGGTGTTGCTTGAGGGCGTTTTTAAAACAGGCGAAACTTATTCAGCCAGTGGCATGCCCATTTATTTGCCGCGCAACGACAAAAATGAATTGGTGTATTTGAATTATGTTTATGAGCCGTACCGCGAAGCAGATGGAAAAGTTACGGGCATTCTGGTAGTGGCGATCGATGTAACCGACCAGGTGAAAGCGTGTCATAAAATTGAAGAGGTGGTAGCTGAACGAACAAAAGAACTGGAGCTTGCCAATAATAAATTACAAAAAACGAATGCAGAACTTGCCCAGTTTGCCTATATAGCCTCGCACGATCTGCAGGAACCACTTAGAAAGATTACCACGTTTTCGCATATGCTCGAAGACAGCCTGGGTGACAACCTCGACGAGCAATCGAAAAAATTCCTGCAAAAAATAAATACCTCTTCCTCAAAAATGAGCATGCTTATTCGCGACGTGCTGAATTATGCGCAACTGGGAAAAGAAAATGTGCAATTTGAAAAGGTCGACCTCAATCAAATTATTGAGAGCGTAAAAGCAGATTACGAACTGCTGATCGAACAAAAACAGGCGTCTATTATAACAAACCATTTACCCGTTCTGAAAGCGATACCCCTGCAAATGGCGCAACTTTTTGGTAATTTAATAGGAAATGCCCTCAAATTTTCAAGAAAGGATCAGCCGCCGGTGATCAAGATTATTGCTGAAAACACAAAAAGCCAGGAAATAGATAATCTTAAATTATACAAGAAACCAGCGTATTATAAAATTCAAATAAAAGATAATGGCATCGGTTTTAAGAATGAGAATGCCGAACAAATCTTTAGCATATTTCAACGGCTCCACCGAAAGTCAGAATATGAAGGCACAGGCATTGGTTTGGCGCTCTGCAAGAAAATAGTTTTAAACCATCAGGGTAATGTAAACGCCAACGGCAGTTCAGAAAACGGCGCAGTCTTCAATATTTATTTACCGGTTAAACAATAGCTGAAAATTCACTCTCTTTCCCCCTTATGTGGCCGGGGGGATACTTTAAATTTTGAAAATTTAATATTAATTCGTATTATACATAAGACGTTAAATGAACGTTTCCCCGGCGAACGACCTGGTTGTAATATAATTTACAGGTTGTATTTTACATCGAATCTAAAAAATTTAAACTCCCATAATATGAAACATATTTTAGTACCGACCGACTTTTCAGCCAGCGCAGACAATGCATTGGATGTTGCCGTAAATCTTGCCGCAGAATCAAAAGCGGAAATTATTTTAATGAATTCGTACGAAACTACCGGCTCGGCCATTACGGATTATATGGGGGTAAACCGTGAATATGACCGCCAGATAATAGAAGAAACAACCACTAAACTGAACGAAATAAAAACAAGAGTTGTAGGCACCCGGAATGTTTCTATATCCACCGCGGTTTACACCGAGGCAATCAACGAAAGTATTAATAATATTATCGGGGATAAAAATATTGACCTTGTTGTAATGGGTACCACCGGCGCGTCGGGCCTTAAGGAAAAAATCTGGGGAAGTAATACCGCTTCTGTAACGCAAAAAAGCAAAAAACCTGTTTTGGTGATACCGGAAGAATATAAATGGTCGGCTCCCAAAAAAATACTGTTTGCTACCAACCGCTTTGAAGATACCGACGATATTTTACAACCTCTTTTTGATTTTGTCCACCTTTTTAAAGCGCAGACATTGGCTGCGGTCTTTTCAAACGAAGACACCGATATCGCCGGAATCGTTATGGAACACTCCCGCAATATTCACCAGTTTGAGCAAAAACTGAAAACAAAATTTGGTGAAACGCTGACGGCAGAACATCTTTCCGGCGATAGTTTTATACAAACTTTGGAGGATTATATTACAGAGAACCAAATCGATATAGTGGCGATGGTGTCGCACCACCGCAGTTTCCTGGATAGTATTTTTCACAGCAGCGCCACCAAAAAAATGGCCTATCATACCCAAATACCTTTATTGGTTATACCCGAAAAACAAACCACATAACCAATTGAATTCTTTTGACCCCGGAACATTGTGAATGTTCCGGGGTTTTTTATTCCCTGCTCCACGTTTTTTATCAGGCTCTGAATTTCATGTCATCCTGAGGAACGGAGGATTCTTTGATAACTTTTTCGGAATCCCCTGGATTTCATATTATAATTTCCTGGAGATGCTGAAATAAATTCAGTATGACGGCTAACGCTGCATTGATATATTATAGCACATTGCCAGTCAAACCTTTAAATTAACAATTGAAGGCCCATATTTAGGTTACATTACAAGAACTGCTTTAACATTTTCAGTTATCTCTAATTACAAACAGTTCTAAAAAAAAGCATAAACATTATGGGTATTCAAACTTTACCATTAATTATTGGAGCGGCTATTTTACTATTTTTCCTTAGTGGCGTCAACATTATTCGTCCAACACATAGGGGTTTAATTGAGCGGCTTGGCAAATACAGCAAATTCGCCAATCCGGGTTTTCATTGGATCATTCCTTTTATAGACAAAATGTACGTTGTAAACATAACAGAGCAAATGGTTGATGCCCAGCCCCAGGAAATAATAACCAACGACAATCTGAATGCAAGCGTAGATGCGCAGATCTATTTCAGGGTAATTGAAGGAGAAGAAAACGTAAAAAGCTCGTTGTATAACGTAAATGATTACAAACTGCAAATCGTAAATCTTGCCCGCACTACCTTAAGAAACATTATCGGCACGCTTACTTTACGATCGGCCAACAGCGAAAGAGGAAAGATCAATGCAGAATTGCATACCACGTTGAAAAATGAAACGGCCAGCTGGGGAATTGTGATAGTGCGAACCGAATTAAAACAAATAGATCCACCTGCTGATGTGCAGGAAACAATGAACAAAGTGGTAAAAGCTGAAAATGAAAAGATCGCTGCAATTGATTATGCAACCGCTGCAGAAACAGTAGCCGATGGCGTTAAACGTGCTAAAATAAAAGAAGCCGAAGGCTATAAGCGTGCTAAAGTATTGCATGCAGAAGGTGAGGCTGAAGCAATACAGTTAGTAAACGTTGCGGCTGATGAATATTTTACAGGAAACGCACAATTATTAAGAAAACTGGAAGCAGTGGAAAATGCACTTAAGACCAACGCAAAAATAGTGGTACCATCAGGATCAGAGTTGATAAACATTATTAGTGAAATGGCAGGTGTATTACCGGTACCTATAATGAAAAGCACGAATAGAACAACAGTTTAGCCGGGGTATTGCCTGGCTGGTTGAACAGCGCGCTACTATTGACCTTGCACAATGTTCCGATGGTGTATTTAGAGGAGGAGGGTTATGGTAATTGCTCCACCACTATGGTATGAAAAGCAGGAGAAACAGGCATTTAAATTGCAAAAATTCGTTGGCTTAAAATATTACAACAGCCGCTGGAAAGATTAATCCAGTGGCTGTTTCTTTGCGGGTAGTTGGTAGCTATCCGCGAAACCATTTATTTTGGAATTGAAAACATAAAGCAGCATGCCCTGACCATAAAAACCATTGATGATGCGTTGAACCTGTGTAATCACATTTTGCCGAACCTGGAAAAACCTCGTAAAGGAAACCCATAACTTTTTTACCATTGGCAATATTTGTTAAGTTGCAACAGCGTTCATCTGACATCGCGTGTCCATACTTTCCGAAGATCGTTATTAGTACCATATGGATCAAGTCGGTGTATAGTGGCCTAATCAGGAAAGTAGTACCTCATTTCAAATTGGGTTTCCATTTAACCGACAATAATCAGTGGATCATTGTAAAGAAATGTGTCAGACTGTTAAAATGATTGAAAAGGGCCGAACTTTGCCATTGGCTGAAGACGGTTGGGAAATATTTTGATGTTATAGCCCGGCCGTTTTGTATTTTAGAGAGATAAGACCGGTGCCATCGCCACTATTAGTTGTCAAAAAGATGAAACAATCATTAGTGCATTCAAGGGCGAAAAGAAAACAGCAATTTGGGCAGTGTTTAATAAAAAACTGACTGGTAAACAAAAGCATTCATTCAGTGAAAATAGAAATGGAGATCAAATTATCCTATTTAAATTTTAAAGGTTAAGTATAATTAAAACAAATACTTATGTTTTCGAATTTCAATATAGCGCTTTGCTTAAGGCAATTATGCTGTATTCTATTTTTTATTACTACACTAATTTTAACCCTTAAGACTGCTGGTCAAATTCCGCCAATTGCCAATGATAGCATCACTATAGCTGTTGCACCGGCATATGATAGCGTTGGTAATTTTCATCGTTTTTGGTTAGGCGAAAGTTATCGAAAGCTTTGGGCGGCACCGGTACCAATGAAGGTTTTCAACCTGAACAAAGAAAAAGGAGGTCTATCAATTATTCAGTTGGGTGGCGGATTGCAGTCTAAGTCGATAAGGCTGAAGGACTCTGCCGGGCGTCAATGGGTTTTAAGAACAATACAAAAATATCCCGAAAGAGGCTTGCCAGTCAATTTAAGAAAAACGATTGCTAAAGATATTTTGCAGGACCAGGTAGTCACGGGCCACCCCTATGCCGCTATAACCGTACCCCCATTTGCCGGGGCGCTTGGCATACCCCACACTTCACCTGTAATTGTTTATGTTCCTGACGACACTGCCTTTGGCAAATACAGAACTGATTTTGCTAATTCAGTTTTATTGTTTGAGGAAAGAGAACCAACTGATTCGCTTAAAACTGTTAATACAGAAAAGGTTCAGGAAAAGGTGGAACATGATAACGATGAATTAATAGATCAGAAGCTGGTACTCAGGGCCCGGTTATTAGACCTGCTATTGGGCGACTGGGATAGACACGAAGACCAGTGGAGATGGGAAAAAATAGAAGAAGGAGGTTTAACTATATACAAACCCATACCAAGAGACCGGGATAAAGTTTATTATTCAGCAACCGGCGTATTACCCGGACTGCTTTCAAAACAGTGGCTGAAATCTAATCTCCAGGAGTTCAGTCCAAAAATTCGCGATGTTCATGGGTATAATTTTAATAACCGTTATTTTGACAGATACTTTTTGAACGGTCTGAGCGAAAGGGATTGGGTTGAGCAATTAGATTATATTGAAGAAAAGATCACCGATAGTTTAATTAGAAGCGCCATTAAGCTGATGCCCGATACCATCTATAAACTTTCCGGCGAAAAGATCATTTCAATTTTAATAGAAAGGCGCAATAATTTAAGGAAAGATGCTTTAGCGTACTATTCATTTATATCGAAATATATAGATGTTCCCGGCACCGATAAACAGGAAGAATTTACGATTGAATATAAAAACGACAACAATCTTTCTGTTGTTATCAATAAAATAAAAAAAGACGGAAATAAGGGCCGGATAATTTTTTCAAGAGAATTTACTCCCAGCGTAACAAAGGAAATACGGCTTTACGGCCTGGATGGTAATGATATTTTTACTGTTAAGGGAGCACAGAACGACCCAATAAAAATTCGCATGATAGGAGGCGCCGGAAAAGACAGTTTTGCCATTAGCAATTCAGTTGATAACAAAAAGAAACTGATCGTTTACGACCGTTCTGACCAGGCAAATGTAATTCCCGCAAAAGCTGTCACCCTCAGAACTTCAAAAGACAGCGCTGTGAATTTGTTTACGCGCCGCACTTTTAAATACGACCAATCCGGTCCCATTGTACTTGCCTCTTATGACCTTGACCAGGGGCTGCAATTGAAAGCGGGAATTATGCAAATTAAACATGGATTTCGTAAAGAACCCTATGCTATAAAACAGGAACTGTACGCCTATTATTCTACCGGCCGCCAGTCTTTCATGTTTACCTGGTTTTTAGACATTAAACAAGTATGGGGCAAAGCCAGTCTGAACGCTAACATAACAGCAAGAGGGCCACACAATCTGACTAACTTTTTCGGCGTTGGCAATGAAACTGTTTTTGAACAAACCGAAGACAAAGAAATTGATTACTACCGCAATCGGTTTGATCATATAAATGGTGATGTCCGGCTAAAATGGGTTTTACCAAAAGGTTTTACTGTATCAGCCGGTCCGGCAATACAGTTCTATACAAGTTCGGCCAAAAACAATAGAGAACGCTTTTTAAAACAGTACGATGAGGTAAACCATGGTGAGAAAGTTTTCTCCGACCGCTTTTATACAGGTATAGTGGCTGCAGCAGAGCGCAGCACCCAAAATGACCTGCTATTGCCAGGCAAGGGTTTTTATTGGCAGGCGGAAGTCAGGGCAATGAGGCAGGCTGGGGGCGAAAAACTTTCGTTTGGTCAAATACATTCGCATCTTGATATTTACTTTCCCATTTTTGGTGATACAAATTTTGTTGCAGCAAACCGTATTGGCGCAGGCACATCTGTGGGTGACCCGCTTTTTTTTCAGCAAATGCAATTAGGAGGCTTACGCAGTTTAAGAGGTTATAGAACCAATCGTTTTACTGGAAAGACCATGTTGTATCACAATGCCGAGTTGCGGTTTAAATTGTTTGATTTTACTTCCTATCTTTTTCCTGGCCAGGTAGGTATGATTGCCTTCAACGATGTTGGAAGGGTCTGGGTTCCCGGAGAAAAGTCCGCTAAATGGCATGATGGTTATGGGGGCGGATTATATATTGTTCCGGTTGATTTATTGCTTATTCAGGCTATAGTGGGTCATTCAAAAGAGGGCACTCAGCCCTACATTTCTATTGGGTTTAGCTTTTGATGTTTTAGCCCGAAAGGAGCACCCTTACATCTATTTAATGACTTCATTAAACATTTACAAACAGTCACTGAAAATTTGATGAACAAACAAACTAATTAGCAGGGCATTTTGCACTTCGCTGTTTTTATTACTTCTTAAAAACCACATAATGGATGAAATCAAAAAGAAGGCGGCACTAAAATTATATACATAATCTGATTTTCAAATTGAATTGCTAACATCCAGGTCATTAAGTAAAAGGTATAACCATGAGTACAAAAAATATAGTTATCGTTGGCGGCGGCTTCGCCGGCATAAACCTGGCGAAGCAACTCGCAAACCACGACCATATCCAGGTAACGCTAATTGATATCAATAACTACCATTTTTTTCCGCCCCTGCTCTACCAGGTGTCCACAGCCTTCATTGAAGCATCCAACATCAGCTACCCGTTTCGCAAAATGTTTCAGTACAAAAAAAACCTGCGGTTTCATATGGGTACGCTGGTTAAAATAAATGGGGAAGCAAACATTGTGGAAACGGACACCGGAAACCTGGTCTACGATTACCTGGTGCTGGCCATGGGCTGCGAAACAAATTATTTCGGAATGGAAAATGTGAAGCAGCATGCCATGCCCATGAAAACCATTGATGATGCGTTGAACCTGCGTAACCACATTTTGCTGAACCTGGAAAAACTGGTGAAGACAACAGATGTAGCAGAAAGGGAGGCGCTCCGCAATATTGTTATAGCAGGCGGGGGACCCACCGGCGTAGAGATAGCAGGCATGCTGGCAGAAATGCGGCATAACATACTGGCAAAGGATTATCCTGAACTGGACAATACGAACGGGAAACTGTATTTAGTTGATGCTGGCCCGGCACTATTGGGGCCCATGAGTAAAAAGTCGCAGCAAGAGGCCTATAAGGTGCTCAACAATTTTGGCGTGCAGATCTTGTTAAACTTGGCTGTTAAAGATTATAGCGATGGAAGGGTGGTGCTTGCTAATGGCGAAACCATTGCCACCTGCACGTTGATATGGGCTTCGGGGGTGATAGGCCGTGAAGCACCAGGGCTGCCTGCCGCCACAATTGGGCGTGGAAGGCGAATAATGGTTGACGAATTTAACCGCGTAAACGAAACCCATAACATTTTTGCCATCGGCGACATTTGTTTGCAGACAACAGATGCGGGTTTTCCTACCGGCCATCCGCAGCTTGCGCAGGTAGCCATACAGCAGGGCAAACAGCTTGCTGAAAATTTGGTACGTATATCGGAAAATAAAAGCCTCAAACCCTTTACTTACAACGACAAGGGCAGCATGGCCATTATCGCCAAATTTAAAGCGGTGGTAGATTTGCCCAAAGGTTTTTTCAAAGGCTTTTTTGCGTGGCTCACCTGGTTATTCATTCACATTATTCCCATAGCAGGTTTTCGTAACAAAGCAAAGCTTGCCTATAACTGGCTTTGGAGTTTTATGACAAACGACCCCACTTTGCGCCTCATTATACGGCCAGGGGAGAGAAAGACAATGAAGATGTATTGAAATAGAAAGGCAAAAATGATGTTGATTGATTGTACACCGTTATGTCCTATTTTAAAAGCTGTTCAAGGTTTTCCGAAGGGCACTTAAACTTATGGTTAAAAGTTGTTCTTAGAACAGTATGTAGCATGATTAAAATTTTACCAGAATTTGCTGTTATGTGCTTTTTGCAAAGGCATGTTGTCAAAGGTCTCTTTTTATCCTGAGTTTGATGCCGATAGCTATCGGAATTCGGAAGACCTCGAACAAAACGTTCTTTATTGAGCAGTGAATATTTGGGAAGAACGGTAGTGCTTTTGGTGTCTGGCTGAAAAGAAGTTATTGAGTCTTGTAGCCATAAGTCTCTGAACAAAAACGTTTTACTGCACAACACAAAACTGTTCTCCGTCGGCGAACTTATTTAAATTTTCGTTTCAACTTTCTTAATATTTCAGGCAAGTTTATTTCGAAACCTCGGTATGAAGTTTTTTTAACTGATACTACATCTTTAATGATGTCTTCTGTTTCGCCGGTTATATTTTTGATATCTGACGATGATTGTTGCAATTGATAGTTCGTCAACCTTAGCAATTCTATTGCTGCATCTTTTACTTGAATAACTGCATTGCTGAGGGCAAGCTGACCTTTCAGGTGCATTACGTTTGCGTGCAATTGTAAAACTGCAACATCATTATTTGAATTCGCTTCATGTTCAAAAGTCACAGAGCCAGGCAAATTTAGATATGCGGTTAATGCATTCCTTATCTCATCTAAAGCCTGAGTTTTACTTTCAGGAATAATTTTTAAAAAGGTCTGATATCTTTCTTCCTTTATTTCTGTCGCTGCAGCGATGCCTAGATCCCTAAGAAATTGACCGAAATAAATTAGATATTGACTTGCCGCAATCTTTATTTCTTCCGGAAATCTAAAATAACTTGTAACTACATCATTTCCCGCCATAGATAACAGGTTTTCGATTGCTGAGCTTGAAAGCTCAAAAAAGATGTTAGAGGCATTTGATAATTCTATATCTATTGGAGTGTCATAATTAGTAACTAAGAACTTGATCGTGAATTCATATCCATACCACAATACGCTATCCGCAACTACCTGAATGTTATAATTTTTAATTAATGCCAACCTTAGAATTTCATCTTCAAGTTCCGATATACTATAAGGGTTTTTCCATTGAGAAATATTGATGTCTATGGTGAATTTTATATTAGGTAGTTCAGTTCCTGTTGTGATCGGTTGCAGCCAAACAAAACCTTCTCCCCAAGTCCTAAAATGTCGCGCAAATTTTACTGTTAAAAAAAATTTTTTTATTTCGCTGACCGAGTGAGTGAGTAACCTTTCTATTACATCGGAGCTCCTTAAAACGACGAATTTTTGTTCATATTCATCGTCCGTGTATGATGATAAAGGATCTTCAAATCCATCAATAATCACGCAAATATCATCATGATCTTCACCCTCATCCCAACTCGAATTGCTTGAAATCTTTTCTTTAAATTCAACTGTTAGCATAAAATGGAGATACATTTGGAATATAATGAAGAAAAATACGGCATATTTTCTTTATTCTCAAATATTACCATCACGCCGAAGTTTTTCACTTACCTGCTCTCCGAAGTATGCACCTGCTAAAGGAAATGACAACCCAGACTACGCCTGACCTTTGAAATACTAAAGCCGAAAATCTCTGCTAAAAGACAACGCTGCGCCTCGCCTGCACAGCCCTGAATTCCAGCCCCACCTAACAACAAACCTGAAAATTAAGGTTTCAAATCAGCCTTACTCGTTACTTTTATCGAAATTGAACTCTCATGAAGATCTATATTTTAGCCTTTATACTACTGATGAGCAATGCAGCCTTTGCACAAGAGAAGCCATGTACACTTTGGTTGGGCGATGACAGCGATTCTATGAATGTCATAAAACAAATAGCCGAACAATATTTAGAAGTGCAGACAAAACATGTACCCAACGAGGCGGCTGTAAAGACCGTTTATGATATGAGGGATGACAATGGGCTGATCCAGATAAAGGTATGGACGAAGCCGAAGAAGGTTCTTAAAGATGGCGCCATGACAACAGCCTATATCATCAACTCGTATAAGATCAGTTCTCTCGCAGACAATATTGACGTGCTTTATAAAACTTTACATAAAAAGGTGGCACATTGTACTACCGAAACCTCCGCAGAAAACACCTTGTTTGGAACCGGTAAAATGTTTATTGAAAAAAAAGGCGGCGACTCCACCAAAAAAAATCTCCCGATGGCCACCATCACTGTTACTGCCGGCTAACCATTGCTGTAGGACAAATAGTGAATTTTTTGTAGTACCACGTAACATTCTCTCAGAAAGTGATTTTGGGCCAATTAAATGTCGTCCTCAACCTGCCGAAGTTTACTGGCTTTGGCAATAACTGCCTGGTTCTGTTCTAAGAAAGTTTTAACACCTCATTCAGTTACACAAGCCTTTGTCTTCTGGTCCATCTTCGGGTACTTACTGTACAGGTTGATGTAGATGAGCATGTTCGATTCTTCGCGGGTGATCTTTACGCCTTCGCGTACTACCAGGGGCGGCAGTTTGTTTACTACAGAAGCCACCCGGTTTTGAACGTTTACCGCCGCCAGGTTGGGGTCGGTGCCCAGGTTAAATACAACCTGTATGGTAGCCGCGCCATCGTTACCTGCATCGGAGGCCATGTATTTCATCCAGGTATGCCATTAATCGCCCTTTCACGGGGGATGAGCACGGCTTTGGTCATTAATTCGCCTTTACTCCGGGTATTCGGCCGTAACATTTACTTTGGGCAGAGATATAGAGGGAAACTGAGTTACGGGTAATTCGGTCATCGCCAAAACGCCCATTAAGACAATAATGAGCGATGGTCGGGTCTGTTGATAAACTCATTAAACATGTAAGGAGTTTTTTAGTGATTGCAGCGTTATTCAGCATATAATTTCAGGCGGCCTATGGCATCTCTGGGCGCTACCAGCTGGGCAATAATTTTGTCATTGTCCTTTACCTTTTGCACCCCTTCCAGTAATATTCTATCATCTTTTTCCAGGCCACCTGATACTACATACAAATCCGGCATTTCGGTGCTGATGGTAATGTTTCTTGATTTTACCACATTGTTCTTATCCACCACAAAAACATACATTTTGTCTTGAATTTCATAAGTAGCCTTCTGCGGAATGACTAATGCATTGCGAAGCGGTATCGTCATTTTAACCCTCCCCGTTTCACCGTGTTTCAGCAGTTTGTCGGGGTTGGGAAATTTTGCCCTGAAAGCAATATTGCCGGTCTCGCTATCAAACTCGCCTTCTATGGTTTCAACGATGCCGGCGTAAGGCAACAACTGGTTGTTTGCCAGAACCAGGTTTACTTTTTTGTTCGCGGTGGCCTTGGTACTGGCTTTATAGTCCAGGTATTCCGGCTCCGATACATTGAAGTAAGCAAACATTTCGCTGTTGTCGCTAAGCGTGGTTAATAATTCCCCCTCATCAATAAGGCTTCCCAGTTTTTTTGGAATACGGTCAATGATGCCGCTGAATGGTGCCCGTATTTCGGTAAACGACAAATGAAGTTTAGCCAGTGCCACTTCAGCCTTTGCCTGGTCCAGCTTTGCCTCTGCCATTGCCTGTTCGTTTTTTGAAACGATGTTTTTGTCGGTCAGCAGCTTTGTATTCTGCAATTCAATTTCGGTGGTTTTGGCTTCTGCCTCTGCTTTCATTAACTCAGCCTCGTAAATCTTTGGCATGATCCTGAACATGATCTGCCCGGCTTTTACATACTGGCCTTCATCTACATAAATATTTTGCAGGTAGCCTTTTTCCTGTCCCCTGATCTCTATATTTCGTACAGAACGTATCTGCGAAACATATTCTATGGCAAACAAAGTATCAACTACAAATGGTGTGGTTACGGCATACTTACCGGTTTCTTCTTTTACCGGCTGCTTGGCCGCACAGCTTGCAAGGCACTAAATGGCGCCAAAGCTAAAAAGGGTTACAATTCTCTTCATTATAAAATAGATTAAAAAGACAGGGTGTGCTGAAATCAATAAAAATTAAAAGGAATACAGGCAGGCAAAAAGGCCAGTAACAGGTAGCCAGGCTGCGGGAATTGCCCATACAAATTCTAACGGCGTGCATTAACAAACCATGGCAGGGCAAATGTAAGTTTCAGATCAAATTCTTATAACCCTTTGTACGAGGTATTTTTGAATGGAGGGGAAGGCGAGGTGGTAACAGGATGAGAGCCGGCCAACGTGGTCGCGGTCGAACGAACCGGGAATAATGGTGTTATAAATTGCGATGAGGCATTTAAAAAGTGAGGGATGCTTTTTAATGAGATCTTCTTCATCCTCATTATCGCCATCGGGGGCATACGCATTTTCTTCGCCCGGCAGAGTGGCTGCAGTTACGCTAAGCATATTCTTAGCATCCATATTTTTAACCTGACTTGCATTTTCGATTGTGCCGGCTGATGTATAGATACATGGACGGGCATGAATATTTGCAGTTGCAAAAGCATTTCTACCAAAAAGGCAAAAACACATGTACATAAAAAATATAACTGCAGATTTCATTTGACGCCGTAAAAGTAATGTACTGCCACGCATCTTTATTTACAAAACTTTTTGAAATAAATTTAGTTATTCAGCCAAAATGATCGATTTTGCGCAGCATCTCCTTTTGTTATGTTAAGTAACTGAAATGAAAAGGATTTATTGTTGGTTAACGCATTTTACCAAAAGGTTAATAGAGCAGCGGCTAAAATTTTAAACAACAACTCCGGGCAGGTAATACGAGGTGGAGGGTTTGTATAGGTAATTAAGTGGGGCAACAAGGAGTGAAACAAAAGCACCGATAACTCCATCTTATCGGGGCTTTGGTTTGGGGAGCTTTACGTTTACTCCACTTAATGTTGGTGCTTCGGGCTTCCTGGTCGCACAGGGTCGCTCTAACAATTACTCAGGCTTTGACGATTTTTCGGTTAAATATTGCATTAACAGAGTTGCCCTTGTTAACGCTGCACCTCCCATTGGGTCGTTAAAAAAAACGTTAGTTGGTCCTTCCCCAAATGTAAGTCCGTCAGATACCAAAAATGTTATTCGTGTATTTCCTTTTGTCGGATACGGCTTTCTTGGTTTGTGCCACGGTCCAATTTGATTTACGATTTGTTGGCTTTCTGTAAATAAGTCTTGCGTAATGTCATTTGCCGTTTCGTCATCTGTTTTTTCCGGTTTTGCGGCCTGGCGAAGAGCGGGATTTTTAGCACAAAAGTTCATACGAAGCACAAATGTTGCACCTTGCACCAATGGTTATACGAAGCTTGTAAGCACGCCTTTTGCCTAACCGATGATAGTGGCTGGTGTATCTAATCTATTCATTTAGGTCAAGGTTATTACTACATTACCTGTTTTTTGCCCTGTTTCCACAAACTTGTATGCCTCAACAATTTGTTCTAATGGGTATCGCCTGTCAACTACAGGTTTATATTTGTTATTTTCCACTAATTCTTTTAAGAAAACAACATCCTTCTTACTAATTGTTGGAATAGGGAATAATACTTTTTTGCCGCCAAATAGTGGGGTTGTAAGTGCTAAAAATATATTTTCAGCGTTTTTGCCGAGTTCTGTCGACATAAATATTCCGTTTTTATTGAGTAATGGTTTGCATTGCCCGAATGAACTTTTGCCAACAGCATCAAACACTACGTCAAATGTCTGGCTTATCTTTGTAAAGTCTTGTTTAGTATAATCAATTACCACGTCAGCTCCCAATGACTTTACAAGTTCTACATTTTTAGTATCGCATACAGCTGCAACCTCTGCACCAAAGTGTTTTACCAGTTGCACAGCTGCTGAACCAATTGCACCTGTTGCACCATTAATCAGAATTTTTTGTCCACTCTTAATTTTTGCAGCTCTTATATCGCACAGCGCATAGTGTCCACCTTCAGTTATTGGTGCTGCCTCTTCGTAAGTTAAATTTCCTGGCATTGTTGTTATGGCTTCATCCTCTGCCATAGTCATATATTCGGCATGTGCTCCAAACTTTGTGTCATTATAACCAAACACCTTATCTCCAGTCTTAAATGATACTACGTCTTTGCCAACTGTTTCAATTTCTCCGGCAAACTCGTTTCCAAGCGTTTTATTTTTGGGTCTGAATAGTCCACTGAAAAATCTGCTTATAAAATACTCGGCACTTCGAAATCCACAGTCAGTGCGGTTTACGGTTGTGGCATAAACCTTTATTAGCACCTCATTGTCTTTTGGTGAAGGTTTGTCAACCTCCATTAATTTAACAACTTCTGGTGGTCCGTATTCTGTATTTATAATTGCTCTCATTTTTATATTATCAATCTTGAAGTTTGATATCGGTCGGTCTTCTACACTTGCCACTAATTACCAAAAATACGAATCTCCTTTCCTCAATCTTAAGAAGATAAGCATAAAGATTCGCACATACGGCCTGCCCTTCTGTATTTGCGATATAGACGATTGCATTAGTGCTGTGGGGCTGGTGATGGTAGTTGTATCGTTACACAATTATTAGTTTCAAAGGAAAGGGCGCTGGTCCTATTCTGCAACTTTTATTTCAACTTCAAATCACGACATAAAAAAAGCAATGCGGTTACGGCCTTTATTCGCCCGAAAGGGTGAATTATGACTGGATGGTTGATAGAGCTAAAATCAACCGGCTCTAAGTGATACAGCCCTAAACAAGTTGAACTCAATGCTTTCTTCATGCTTATACCCGATGTTGACTTTTTAATTAAAATGCACATCATCACGGAAGCCACCAAAAGCAGCCGGATTGAAGGAACACAAACCAGCATAGAAGAAGCCCTGCAAACCTCCCAATCGCTTTAAGCAACCCGCAAAATCTTCTCCATCTTTCGACCTTTAGCCAACTCATCCACCAACTTGTCTAAATACCTTACTTGTTGCGTTAACGTATTTTCGATTTCTTCCACCCGATAGCCACATATTACACCAGTAATAAGGTGAGCGTTAGGGTTTATTGTAGCATTTTGAAAGAATTTTTCAAAAGTTACTTTTTCATCAATGAGTTCCCGCAGCTTTTTTTCATCATAACCAGTTAGCCACTCAATTACCTGATGCAGTTCTTTTTCCGTTCTGCCTTTCTTTTCCACTTTTGTGACATAATGTGGATAAACAGAAGCGAATGTCAATTTCGCAATTCGCTCATCGTGATTGTTTGTGTTGTTCATACTTTGTATTCTATGTTAATCTTTTTGTACAGGACTGCAAGGTAGATATTGCTACTAAAATAGGGCTGGCTATTGGCCGGTAATAACCAGGTTGGTATCAACAATAGCAGAGCCTCCTGTGTTTATCTTCAACGAATTTAATATAGCCGAGCCGGTTGTAAACTTAAGCACTCCTGCATTTCCATTTACTACAATTTTTGAAGCTGAAGTACCGGTGATAGTTCCGGTTCCGGTAATAGTACCATTGATTGTGAGGGTCTGTCCGTTCAACACTAATTCACCGCTAAAATTTAAGCTGCCTATTGTGGTAGGTGCAGTCAGGCTTGGCAGATTAACACCTTCAGGAATAGATACATTTGTTCCGGGGCCAGGAACACTGTTACATGCCCAGTTTGAAGAGTCATTCCAATTGTTGCTTACCGAACCAATCCATGTAAAGCCGCTGATAATGGCTATAACAATAGAATCTTCGGCGGTATTGCCACAATGATCGGTTACTCTTGCATAATATTTGCCCGCGGTCACGTTTAAAGTAGCTCCCTTGCCCAACAGGGAGCCTGTTCCATTTGGTTCTGTAAACCAACTGATGTCTTGAGCATCTTGGCTAACTCCGTTTGCGGTTAACAAAGTTGTTCTGCCTGAACAAACAGGATTTTCAAATGCCTCTATTGATTGAATAGCAGCTATTGTGTTTTGTAAGATGGTAATGGCAGCCTCTGCAGAATCATTGCAGCCACCACTTACCAATGCATAATACGTACCTGCTGCAACGTTGTTCAAAGTTATTCCTGTGTCAAGATGGATACCTGATCCGTTGGTACCGGTAAACCAGTTAACCAAGGCATTGGTGCCGCCGACACCTGTGGCAGTTAAGTTGGTCGTAGAGCCGGCTGCGCATAGTATAGTTGAATCTGCCGTAACGGATGTAATGGCTGACGGTATAATTGAAGTGATTGTTATGGATGCTTCTGCACTGCTACCGCATGCCGCTGTTACTCTTGCATAATAGGTGCCCGCAGATACATCCGGCAGACTGTTGCCTGTGCCGAGAAATGTACCCGTTCCATTTGTTCCTGTAAACCAGTTTACTACCGCATTGGTACCGGTAACACCGCCGGCAGTAAGATTGGTTGTGGCAGCACCACAAACCGGGTTTGTAACAGCAGCAACGGACGCAATTACGGCCGGAGTGCAAAAGGTAAAACCGGGCATTGAACCGACACCTTCAGGTGTAGTTACCTTAACAGCGCCAGTTGCTCCGTTGCCCACTATTGCCGTGATAGTTGCACTGTTTACCACTGTAAACGAGGCAGCGGCTGAGTCTCCGAATTGTACCGCAGATGCGCCAGTGAAGTTTTTACCGGTAAAGGTTACGGTGGTACTTTTGGCGGCAATGGCGGGCGAAAAAGAAGTGATATCAGGTGAAGTGGAGACAAGTGTAAATTTCCAGAGATCATTCAACGATTTGTAACCATTAGAATAGATCTGACCGCCAAACATCCATAAATTACCTGATGGATCGGTGCAGGTCGAGGTGTTCCATCTTGCTCCGGGTTTATTGGCAGAAGCGGTTACTTTCAGGGTGCCGTAAGCACCGGCTACATTCAGGGTATTGTCGCCATGTATCCAGGTCCATTCGCTGTTGGTGATATTGAATTTCCAAAGGTCGTTTAACCAGCCACTGGTATTGGTTGTCGCAAACCCGCTGCCACCAAACATCCAGAAATTTCCGGAGGTATCTGTCCAACCCCCTTGACCGGCCCTTGCTCCGGGTTTATTGCTTGCAGTACCAGTACCTTTTGTGCCATAAATGCCGATTGCATTTGCAGTGTTATCACCGAGTACCCATGTCCACTCCCTGTTTGATGGGGTGAATTTCCATAAGTCATTCATATTGCCGGTGGTTGATGCCAGGTAGCCCTGGCCGCCAAACATCCAGATGTTATCTGATTTATCCATCCAGAGGGTAAAAGCCCCTCTTGCGCCGGGTTTATTTGTTGAAGTGCTCACTCCCCTGGTGCCGTAAATGCCGTATGTGTTAACGGTGTTATCACCTTTCATCCATGCCCATTGGTTAGAGGTTGGGTTGTATTTCCAGAGGTCGTTCAACCGCCCCGACTGTCCACTTGCGGTATATCCGGCTCCCGCAAAAAGCCAAAAGTTGCCCTGGCTGTCAACACAACTTCCACCCGCATATCTTGCACCCGGTTTATTGGCTGCTGCACTTACACCTTGCGATCCATATACACCATACTGGATCCTGATGTTATCGCCTTTTATCCATGTCCACTGGTTGGTCGCGATGTTGTATTTCCAAAGGTCGTTCAGGAAACCTTCCGATCCGGTAGAGGCATAACCAGAGCCACCAAAAAGCCATAGATTACCCGACTGGTCAATCCAGTTTGAGCTACTGTATCTTGCGCCGGGCTTATTAAGCGCTGCACCAACACCCTGTGTACCATAAATCCCTAACTGGTTTCTTATACTGTCGCCCTTTATCCATGTCCATTCTTTTGTAGCAATGGTATATTTCCAAAGGTCATTCAACAAACCTTCATAGCCACTTTTTGCATAGCCCTGCCCACCAAACATCCAGATGTTGCCCAAGTCATCGCACCAGGTGACAGGTTGATACCGGGCACCGGGTTTATTTGCTACAGCAGGGGTACCGGATGATCCATAAATGCCGTACATATTTATTGTACTGTCGCCGCTTAACCAGGTCCACTGACTGGTTTGCGATTGTACGGATGATAAAACGAAAAGCATTAAAATAGTAAGAATAAGAAACGAAGACATGCGGGTTGCTCTCATACAGGATATTTTGGTTTTAGTTCTCAAACTTAACCGAAAATGAATTCTCCATACAAGGAAAATTAAATTTGGATGTTGAAGTTTAGGGGCTTTCTACCGACTTTTTGTCAATGATTCAATATCTATGAGCATTAAAGTAAGTAATTGCTTTTCCTACGAGCAGGTTTTTGTATTTATTGATTTTAACCAGGAAGGTGATTTTGCCGATGCAGGTGAAACTGTGTATACGTCTGCACCATGTGAAGGGCTGTTCAATTTCTGAACCGGCGTTTCAATTGCGCCTAATGTTCGATTATATGCGAAGGCAGAAAATTCATTGCTCGTCTGCCCGGTACATATGCTCAATTAAAAATATAAAGTTTAAGATAACAACAAAAAGCTAAATAGATAATGTCGGGCTGGATTTGAAGTGCAGTAGCGCACTAAACGATGAAGACAACTTCCGTCCGCCCTTCGGCTTGGTTTGTCTCAATGCCGTTTGTGTCCACCGAAGTTGGGTGTGTCCCCGAAGCTGGGAGCAAGGCAGGCTCTTTTGTAAGGTTGGCTTGTGTTCCTTGCAAATGTGCCTGACTTGATGTGTTGGTCAGACCAAATTGTCAGGATTGAACAATTCATCAGTCTGCGTCGTTCTTGTTTGCGAGAGTG
>JBBRCW010000073.1:0-21599 GCA_038204535.1 Chitinophagales bacterium
AGGCAGTGTCCTTACAGTTAGTAAAAGTCATTAAATGCGCAAACGCAAAAAAGGACAATAAAGAACAGCAGTTGCAGATGAACTTTGTTAGAGAATGCGACAAAAGTTGTCACTGTGAAGTGTCTGGGACGGTCGTACACCGTCTTGAGCATGGAGCAGTAAGTCCGTTATGGCTTTCTGATTGTGCGGAAGAGCGAGCCTTGACGGAAGATTACAAGGTGTAAAACGTTTTAAACTCTAATGAAACCGCCGTACACGCAAGTACATACGGTGGTGTGAGAGGACGGCGGCTCAAGACATCTTGATAACCGCCTCCTACTCAATTTTAGAGCGAGTAATTATTGTCCTATTCAAATATGGCGTTGCTTAAATGTTTAAATGCCTCCATAGCGCCCATGTATTCGCACGTACGTGCTCCCGCTTTATTGGCATTGGTAACAATTTGTTTCCACTCATCGGTACTCATTGCCAAGATAACCGGCAGGCTAAAATTGCTTAACTGGTACAGAACAGCGCCTACAAAAGCATCGCCGGCACCGGTTGTATCCACAGGTTTAATCTTTATGCTGGGTATAATTGTTTTTACTTTTTTATGAACCAGCATAGTGCCTTCTTTGCCCAGTGTAATAGCAAATGTGGCATTGGTTTTTTCGGCTAAAAGTGTGCTTGCCGCTTCTATGGAAGAACTGCCGGTCAGTAGCATGGCCTCTTCGTCGCTCACTTTAAAAAAGTGACAGTGCTGCATAAAATGCCACGACTGTTCTATAAATGTGGTGTTGCTATCTTTAAACAGTAAATGCCTGTAGTTGGGATCAAAACTTACAAACAGGTTGTTGTCGGTGGCTTTTTGTAACAATCCTTTATATGCCTGCTGTAATGGCCCTGGCAAAAAGCCGGTGGCAGACCCAAAGTGAACTATTGAGCATTCGGTAAGGTTAATTCCCTCTACATCGCTTTCTGTCAGTTGCCCATCTGCGCCCCGGTTAAAAACAAAATCCCTTTCGCCATCGTTCATCAGGCTTACATAAGCAAACGTCGTAAAATGATTTTTGTCCTGGTGCATCCATTGGGTGCTTACGCCAAAGTCTTTCATTACATCAACCAGCTGCTGGCCAAATGGATCGGCCCCAACTTTGGCTGCCAGCAAAACATCGCCTCCCAGCGCTGCAATAGCCGCCGCTACATTTGTGGGAGCGCCGCCTGGTTTCTTTAAAAAATGTTCACCTTTAGAAAGGGTAGATCCGGTGTCAGTACAGATCATGTCGATGAGGGCCTCGCCAATGCATAGTATTTTCATATGGGAGTTATGTTTTATTTTAAAAGGCGTAAGTTTTATAGTGAACAGTGAAAAGTGAACAGTGAATGAACAGTGAATAGTGAACAGTGAAAAGTGAACAGTGAATAGTGAATAGTGAATAGTTGAATAATGAATAATGAATAATGAACAAATATGAAAAGTGAACTGTGAACAGTGAATAATGAACAATGGACAGTTAACAACGCTCAGTGACACAAAGCCGTTGCAACGTTTTGCTTCTCTATCTGGTGTCTTCTTATTGTTTTTCCTGTTTTCTTTGCGGGATCAATAAACACCCTATATATTAACGACATGATAAAGCGGATCTATGTAGATATAAAGTAACCTGGCAATGAAAAAAATAAAAAAAGAACTTTTTGTGTTTTGATGCAATAGGGGGACAAGTCTTATGCATCAAAGGATTTTTTATTCGTTTACTCCCAATTACTGTTGCCCGATTTATTTTCCAAACATCTCCTTAAACTTAAGGTACACGCCGTTGCTCCAGCCAAAACCATCTTGTGAGGGGTATTCGCCGCCACCACTTTCTAAATGTATGTTTTCTACATTGTATTTTTCCATCATCTTGCCGGTATTTTCATAAACCTTTTCATTTACATCCATCCAGCGAGTGGCGATGGTTCGGGCAAGACTATCATATCCATAATTTTTCAACCCCTCAACAGCCAGGTATTGAAGCGGGGCCCAGCCATTGGGGGCATCCCATTGTTGGCCTGTATGATAAGGTGTAGTTAACAGTCCACCTGGCTGCAGAAACTTTTTTTCAATATGGTCTTTAACAAAACCTGCCTGCCCGCGAATGGCTATTTTGCTGAATAAAGGCAGCACCCCAGCCAGGGACCACCTGTTGGTAGTTGTTCGCTTTTTATATTGGTAATCGAAAAAGAAATGCAGTTGCTCGTTCCAGCAATATTTTAAAATACCCATCCTTCTTTTGAGCGCTTTCGTATGATAAGTTTTTGACTGGGTATAACGCTGCATACTGGCCAGGGCTTTTTCTATCACCCTTTCGTAACTATACAAAAGGCAGTTCAGATCTACCGGAACAATATCGGTGGTTTCAATAGTGGAAAGGTGCATGGTATCGGCCAGCCACCGGCTCGAAAAATCCCAGCCGCTCTCAGCGCCGGCCCGCAAGTTTGTGTAGGCCATTTTGTCTTTTGGCCCGTATTCGGCAGCCGTCTTTACATCTTCGAAATACGACTCCTGGCGGGGCGCTTTTTTGTCGTCGAAATAGCGGTTCATGATCGTGCCATCGGGTAATTTAACCACCCGTCGATGCTGCTGTCCGGGCTGCAGGTTTTGTTCGCCCTCCATCCACCAATTGTATTCTTTTTGCATGGCAGGCAGGTATTTCTTATAAACCCTGTCACCCATTTTTTGGTGCAAAAGATCAACCATTAAAGCGAAATAAGGCGGCTGAGACCGGCTTAAATAGTAACTGCGGTTGCCATTGGGAATATGGCCATACGTATCGATCAGGTACTTGAAATTATTAAGCATTTTCTCTATCAGGTCGTACCGGTTACTAACGGCAAGGCCCTGCATGGTAAAGTAACTGTCCCAATAATAAATTTCTCTGAAACGGCCGCCGGGCACCACATATTCTTCGGGCAGCGGCAAGAGTGAACTGTATTTTTCTTTTACATCCGCCTTGCGGGTGAGCACCGGCCACAACGCTTCCAGGTGATCTTTAAGGCTATTTGTTTTTGCGGGCATTTCGGCATTGTATGTAACCGGTATCTTAAAATTTTGCGTAACAAAATCTTTCATTTGATTAATTGAGTCGGGGCCTTTTTTCAAAGCGGCATATCTGCGCAATATTACATCGGGTTCATATTTGGGAATGGCATCCACAAAGGTTTTGTTATCGCCCAAAATTCTGTTCATTTGAATATCGGTAAACAGCCTGCCCCAGATTATATCGGGAGTGACGGGCTGCAAAAGGGCACCCGCAGGTGGTGTGTTTTTATAAACCTTTGTGTCGCTTTTTTCTTTGGCCGAAGGCTGCTGGGCAAATATTATGAGGTTGGATATTAGGGCAATAAATAATCCGGTCATTTTTTTCATAAGGGCACATTTAGGGTTATTCGTTAGTTTCTCCTGACTATTTCAACTAATGTAGTATTGTTTTTCTTATCGTTTTTCCATTTACCCTCCTTTATTTCCTGTAAATCGATTTTAGTAAAGATTACCTGGCGGGTGGTATCAAAATGGTTTAAAAGGATATCGGCGCTTGCATCAGCCATCATTTTGCTGGCATAAAATACCAATTGATTATTGTTTATGCCTGCCAGTTTATAATAACGCAACCAATGCTCACCATCTTCATTATCACTTTTAATTTTATACACGTCACCCACCTTTGGGGCGTAGAAGTATTTCTCTATTGAATTTTTGCGGTCGGTATCCTGGTAGTAAAGATAGGCGGCGGTAAAGGCGCAAATACCCAACACGAGGTATAGAAAATATTTTCGCTGCATTGGCAATATAAGTTCGGTTTCAGCACTTAAAATTTGGGGGCTACATCAATAGCAAATGGCGAATAACCATCAAATGGAAACAGGAGTTGAAAAATCAATTATCGTCCAGCATACTTTCAGCCACCAGTTCGGCAACATCCATCACCCTCAATTCGTTTTCTTTTTCCTTGTTTTTTACGCCATCGGTCATCATGGTATTGCAAAAAGGGCAAGCCGCGGCAATAACCTGGGCGCCCGTTTCAACGGCTTCATTTATTCTTTCAATATTAACATACCGGTCTCCCTTTTCTTCTTCCTTAAACATTTGTGCGCCACCTGCACCGCAGCATAATCCATTGCTGCGGCAACGTTTCATTTCTATTAATTCGGCGTCAAGTGCTTCCAGTACTTTGCGAGGAGCTTCATAAATGTTGTTGGCCCTACCCAGGTAACAACTATCGTGGTAGGTTATCTTTTTTCCTTTAAAGCTTCCCCCTTCCTTTAATTTAATTTTTCCTTCGTCTATCAATTGCTGCAGCAGTGTCGTGTGGTGTATTACCTCGTAAGTTCCGCCGAGCTGTGGATATTCGTTTTTAATTGTATTAAAACAGTGGGGACAGGCAGTAACAATCTTTTTTATGCCGTAACCATTCAGTACCTGTATGTTTTGGTATGCCATCATCTGAAAAAGAAATTCGTTTCCTGCCCTGCGTGCAGGGTCGCCGGTGCAGGCTTCTTCCTTACCCAAAATGGCATATTTTAACCCAACCTTGTGTAAAATGGAGGCAAAGGCTTTGGTTATTTTTTGGGCGCGCTGGTCAAAACTGCCAGCGCATCCAACCCAAAATAAGATTTCGGGCGTTTCGCCGTTTGCCAGCATTTCTGCCATTGTAGGTACTTTCATCTGAAAAAGGTTTGGTTCAACAGTTACGCAATTTAGATACTTTGCTTCAATGTCATTAACTTACACGGATGTAAAAGTTTCACCACATAGACACAGTAGAAAGCATAGGAATACACATAGACCTTTGTTTTCCTTCTATGTACCTTATGCTTCTGTGTGGTAAAGGAAATAAGCTTTGCCAGAAATTTTAAAATGACTCACCGGGTAATAATCTTCGCGCAACTTTATCAATTGCATATCTGATTGCGGCATTTTGCTAATGCATAACTGCCTATTTTTGCCTCCTTAAATAATAAAAGTTGAGGAAAGTTTGGCAGAGGATTACGGATTGGGAGCAATGGCCTTTCATTTTAATTTATTCACCGCTGGTTTTTCTTTGGATTTATTATGCCATACGTGCTCGTGCCATTTGGTACTTTTCGCCCGTCAACCCCCAATTAGAGTTTTCTGGTTTTGAGGGAGAAGGTAAACGCGAGATGTATGACTTGATGCCGCAGCAATCCTATCCTACAACCATATACATTAAACCAGGTTTGCCTTTTGATGAGTTACTAAGACTTGTAAGTAATGCCGGCCTTAGCTACCCCATGGTGGTAAAGCCCGATAAAGGCATGCAAGGCATTCTGTTTAGAATTTTGCATACCAGTCATGATTTAAAAAATTACCACAAGATGATGCCGGTAGAATATGTTGTTCAGCGCTTTGTTGACCTTCCCCTTGAGTTCAGTGCCTTTCACATACGTTACCCCGGTCAGACAAAAGGAAAACTTACCGGATTTATTCAAAAGCAGTATTTGTCGGTAACGGGCGATGGGCGGTCAGATTTATTAACACTGATACAGCAACACCCAAAAGCAAAATTGCGCGAAGCGGATCTGAGAAAAAAACATGCCGCCAGGCTAACTGAAGTATTACCGGCCGGCGAAACCTATTATTTAAGTTTTGCGGGTAACCACAACCAGGGCGCAACTTTTATTAATCTATATAACGAGATCGATGACCGGCTGCGGCTGTTGTTTGATACCCTGAGCAATGAATGCAAAACATTTTACTATGGCCGTTACGATTTAAAATGTGCCTCGCTAAGCGACCTGAAAGAAGGAAAGAACTTTTATGTTTTAGAATTTAACGGAACAGGTGCAGAGCCCAACCATATTTACGACTGCAATTTATCTTACTTTGGCGCCCTTAAAGAAATTGCCCGTCATTGGCGCGATATGTATTTGATAGGCCGCATCAATCATAAACAAGGAGTGCCCTATTGGAGTTTTAGAAAAGGGTTGGCTTATCTGTTAAATGCCAGGAAATTTTTTGGTATGTTGCGCACTTTCGATATCGGGCATTCAAACCATTAACAAATCAAGCGCAGTTAAATGAAGTTTTTATTATTTGTTTTATTTTCCGTTACGTGTGTTTTGGCCAATAGCCAGGCCTTACTGCTGAACGACACTTCGGCCGACGTGCATTTCATAACCCGGTATGCCAATGAGGATATGGAAGGATATTTTAAGGGCATTCAGGGATCTGCTGTTTTTAAAGAAGACAACCTGGCAGGAGCCTATTTTAAAATGGTTTTTGCCGTTGCAACCGCCCATACCACCAGCAATCAAATGAGCCTGGCACTTGTTCAGGCCGATTGCTTTAATCCAGCCAGGTATCCCTTTATAGAATTGTTCTCAACAAGTATTAAACCATTAAATAACGACCATATGTTTGAGTTTAATGGCACTTTAAAAGTAAAAGGAAGAACAAAGCTGATTTCTTTTCCGTTTGGCGCCGTGCCGCGTGGTGGCGGTTACGACTTCAGCTTTAGCTTCGGCATTCGCAGAAAAGCATTTGACCTGGATTGCACCGATACTGGAAAGGATATTAAAATTGTGGTTCACGCTTACGCAAAATAATAAAAGCGCTATTTCGCTTTCTTTAGAAGACACTAAGGCTCAAAAGACTGTCAACAAGTTGTCGCCTTTTTCAGGTTTAGAAAAGCATATTTTCCATTTGCTTTAAACCTAAGTAGAAAACAAACTGCAATACCCTTATTACCTTATTTTCATCTGCTCTTCTTCATTCTGCAATAAAGCATTTTAATAAGGCAACAAGTTTCAAAAAGTAGTGGGCTTCAATTGCTACAAAGCTTGACACTTCTTTTGCCCTCATGAAAGGCTTATTTAAGAAGCGAAAATTCATTTCTATGCTAAGTTTTATTAAAGTACTGTTTATAGGAATGCTGGTAAGTTTTTTGGGCCAGTTACCGCTTGGCAATGTCAATATTGCCGCTACCCAGTTAAACGTGCAGGAAGGCCATAAAAATGCCTGGAAATTTGCTTTGGGCCTGGTGGTTGTGGAAGTAGCTTATTTAAGGCTGGCGCTTACCGGAATAAACTGGGTTTTAAAAAACAAAATGCTGTTTATAGTATTAGGCTGGGTAACCGTAGTGCTGTTTTTGGTTTTAGGAATAGCCAGTTTTATCGCCGCGCAAAGGCAGAATGAGAATAAGAAGGGATTGCTGTTGAATAACAAGATGGACCGTTTTTTATTAGGCCTGAGTATAAGCGCCGTAAACCCGGTGCAAATACCATTTTGGTTTACGTGGAGTTTATACCTGATTAATGGAAAATTGTTGCCCCCTAACCAGGCCTCGTATAACTTTTTTACAGCCGGCGCAGGAGCTGGCACCCTGGCAGGCCTGGCCGTTTATATTTATGGCGGAAAATGGGCCATTCAAAAAATGAAAGCCAATAACAAATCCCTTAACAAGTTTATGGGGATTATTTTTATTTTGGTCGCCCTGTTTCAGCTCTACAAAATGGTTTATGTACCCTGGACGGATACCTTGCATTAAATTGTTTATGCTGGCAGCCGGGGAGATTTCTACTGGCAGCTTCCACAAACACCTGTCTTATTTTTGATTAGAAAAAGGGTTTAGTGAAAAATGACACCTATATTTTAATGGCTGTCAAAAAGTTAATTGAAATTTAGAAATATATTGTTTAACTTAATTCCATAAAACTTTCCATCATGAATCAACATACCCTATCAAGGATCGCAATCGGACTATTAGGCGTTGTTCTAATAGTCTTTGGGATTTTTCACTTTATGAGTCCCGATGACCTCGTTAACTATGTACCTAATTGGGTGCCGGGAGGCAGAATTTGGGTTTCTATTACGGGAATAGCCTTTATTGCTGCTGGTCTCTCGTTTCTTACAAACAAACTTGTCAAGTATTCAGGATATGCCCTGGCTATTTTGCTTTTTGTTTTTGTGGTTACCATTCATCTTCCCAATGCTTTGAACAGCGGCAACGCCGAGTTAAGAAATGCATCGTTCGTAAGCCTGTTGAAAGATATAGCCTTGTCTGCCTTCGCTTTGTACATAGCCAGCAATGCAGATTATAGAAGGCATTTAACGCAGGATGATTGATATGTTTTATTAAGATTCTGGTTTTACTTTCTGTTCATTTTTCGGCCGGCTTGAAGAATGCGGGCCGTTTGTGCCCTTCATTCTCTTAAAAAAAATCCCTGGCAGGTAATTTATTCCCGAAATATATAAGCCTATAAGTGCAGAACATATAGAATACAGCCGGTAAAACGGTTCCACATTTATTGCGGCTATCGTATTAAACGATGTCCGCCATTTTTGTTTTTTTTAATTAGTAGCCGGGTCTACATTTGTTAAATGGAAAAGAAGAAACTGGTGGTACTGTCGGGCGCTGGTATAAGCGCAGAAAGCGGTTTGAAAACCTTTAGAGATTCCGATGGATTGTGGGAGAATTACAGCATTTACGACGTGGCAACGCCATCTGGTTTTAAAAAGGACCCAAAACTGGTACTCGATTTTTATAACATGCGCCGGAGGGATGTTTTAAATGCAGGGCCAAATGCTGCTCATACTGGCCTTGCCGATCTGGAAAAATATTTTAATGTTGACATCATCACACAAAATATTGACGACCTGCACGAACGGGCAGGCAGCACCAGCGTATTGCACCTGCATGGCGAGATATTTAAAATGCGAAGTGTAAAAAACGAACGGGCTATATTCGAAATAAAAGGCGATATACAGATAGGCGACTTAGCCGAAGACGGGGGCCAGTTAAGGCCGCATATTGTATGGTTCGACGAACTGGTGCCCATGATAGAAGAGGCGATCAAAGTGATACAGAAGGCCGATTTTTTTGCGGTGATCGGCACCAGTTTGTTAGTGTATCCGGCAGCAGGCCTGATTAATTATGCACCTTACGAAATACCAAAGTTTATTGTTGACAAGAGCATACCCGATGCAAATGTTTTGTATAACTTAACAGCGATTGAAATGACGGCGGGGCAGGGTGTAGCGGTTCTAAAAGAAAAACTATTAAAATACCAATAAGTTTTGGGGATAGTAAATGATAAGGCTGAAGAAGGGCATCAAAAAATTTCTCGTTTATATCCGGTTATATGATTTCCATCTGCTTCATAAGGAAAGTAGCATTTTTATTTTTGGCTACTCCTCTTAATATCTTGTAATCGAATTCAAGTTTGTTGTTTTCAATCTTACTTTCAAAACAATAATTGGCTATAACGCCTTTATGCCGGGTTTCCAGTTCGCTAAGTTTTAAGTCGTGCGTGGCAAATAGACAAAGGGTGTTGTAACCGATTAGTTTTTCAACAAAGGCTTCTGATCCATGAAATTTGTCTTCGCTATTGGTGCCGCGCAGTATTTCATCTATCAATACCAGCGAGGGGGTGTTGTCTTTCAGGCTGGTGATGATAGACTGCAATCGTTTTAATTCTGCCATAAAATAACTGGTGTGCTCCTGCAGCGAATCGCTGATGCGTATGGAAGTATGAATATGTAGCGGGGTAAAGCTGAAAGACCGGGCACAAACCGGTAATCCGCACCGGGCCATTAATATATTGATACCCACCGTGCGCAGGTAAGTTGTCTTGCCCGACATATTAGACCCGGTGATCAATAATAGTTTTTCGGGCTTGCCGATGCTTACATCATTGGCAACATTGCTTTCTATTGGTATCAGCGGATGATAAACCCCTTTAGCTTCTATGCATATGCCATTGCCTTGCAGGGTAGGGTAGCTGTTTACTTCGTGATTAAAAGCATAGGTGGCCAGGCTAACCAGGCATTCTACGTGGCCAACACAATCAATCCAGCCCGCCAGCTCATTTTTGTTGGCTTTTTTCCATTTTTCGAGGCTAAATAAACATTGTACATCGTACAAAAGAAAACTGTTCAGCAATATATTCACCAGCACATTCAGCCGCTGGTCTAACAGGTTGGCCAGCCTTGATAATTTATTAATTTGCTGGTCGGCGTTCGTAGTCTGGTGTTGTATTTCTTGTAATAGCCGGCTGCTATTGGTTGCAATTTTATTGAATTCTTTTAAGATATGGGCATAGGCCGTTAACTGCGTTTGCTTTTTGCCAAGGGAGATGTTTTGCTGTTGTGTATATTTTACCAGCGAACCCACCGCCAGCCAGCTTATTATTACAGTTATAGTTATGGGATAATATTCCCCAATATCTAAAGAAATCAAAAGGGTTACCAGGTTGATGACGGGCAGGGCAAACCGTATAAGCTTCCACTTTAATTGATGAGAAACGACTGGCGGTTCCTGTATCCAGGCCAAAAGGCCTGATATGCTATTTTGTTCGTACGGCTGATTAACGGCTCCGGCAATAATATGTTGCCTATGGCTATTTTGGGGTGCGAGGCCTTGAATAGCCTTCTGGTACAGGATGATTGTTTCAGGGTTGGTGAAAGCGTTTTTTAGAATACCTGCCAGGGTTATTTTTCCGTAGTGCGTTGAAGTGCGGTTGATCAATTGAAACAGCGATCCATCGCCAAAAACATCCAGGTCATCCACATACAAGTTGGAAGATCGTTCGCTTTGGCCATCATCAAACGCATTCTTTTTTGATTGCAATATGCCCAGTTCGTTCATGTTGATGAATAACAGGTTTGCGGTCAATTGCCGTCTTTGTTCTAACCGGCTGCTGATGCTTATTAGCCAGAGGAACCCGGCTATACCGGCTGCCAGGCAAACCGGGTAGTACCATGTGCCCGGTTTAAACGTCAGGTATAAGCAAGCCAGTAATAAAACAAAAACGATCAGTCGCAATGCGGCAACCAGGAAAGCATTTTTTTTAATCTTTGCAAGAGAATATTCATATTGATCAGCCAGGTTTTGATAAAATTCTTTCAGCTCAGCCATTCGGTTTTTTTTCGTGGGTTTTTCTATTCAATCATTCTTTCTTCAAAGCAAATGCCTTTCTTTTTAAGTTCAGCTAATACGGGCTCATAAATAGCCGGGGTAATAGGGATGCGGAGGCCGGTTTCGGTTATTGCTCCTTCCAGAAGCAGGCGGGCGGCAATACCCAAAGGCAGCCCCACGGTTTTTGCCATGGCCGTATGCTGGTTATTTTCTCCTGTAACGGTTAAGCTGCTCACCACGGTATGGGTGTCGCCATCTTTTTCAAAATCAATTTCGTGTACCATGATCACCATATCCTTGTCGTCTTTTTGCAGCGCCAGTTTCTCTTCCAATACAAATTGCAGCACATCGGCGGCGCTGCATTTTCCCTTGTTAATGAGGTCTTCGCTGTCGAGACCCAAAAAAAACAATTGCTTCAGGCTTAGGTTTGCTTCGTGCATTTTAAGCGCCACCGCGGCGGCGGCCTTGTCTTTTACATCCTCCACCTCAATGGTATCCAGTTCGCCTTTTTCGTTGATGAGCATAATCGATTCATCGTTCTTTTCTCCTTCTTCATTCAATTCTTCTTCGGCTTCCATTAAGGTCATCAGGTTATCCATCAGGTCTTTGGCATAGGAGAGGCGCGTAGAAAGCATTTGGGTCAGCCAATCGGCAAAGCCATGTTTATCGAAATGCAGTTTAAAAAAATCTGCGATCCTCATTCCGTCCGTATCGTATTCCACTGCTTCGCTGGTCAATTGCAGGTCAACCATATTCTTCCAGCCAAAACAAAATTCGGGATGGCGCAAAGTTGTACGAATAAATGTTTTGGCCTCCTGCAAATGGTATAGGTCTATATATGGCAGCGAGTCGCGGTTGGGATACCAGCTCCATATAACCTGTCCAGGTATTTCTACCAGGTTGTTGGTATTAAAAAGTTCGGTATAGGGTATGGTGACGATCTGGCCGTTCTCTTTAAATACAGCACCGTCTTTACCGGCCATTACTACATTGCGGGGGTTCCAGCTAATTTTATAGTGCCACGGGTTGTTGTCGCTCTCGGGTGCCACCAACCCGCCGCAATGCGATTTAAAAGATGTAATTGTTCCCCCGGTATTCCTGATACGCTCAATCAGTTGCATGGCGCTCATGTGGTCAATGCCAGGGTCAAGGCCCATTTCGCATAAGAACAGCAGCTTTTTGTCGGCCACTTCTTTTTCAAGCGATCTTATATTATCGTCGATATAGGAGGCAGTCAGCAAATGTTTGCCCAATTGAAGGCAGCTTTTCGCCACCAGGTAATGAAGTGTTGGCGGCAACATAGAGATAACCACGTTTGCTGGTTGTATCAATTCGTTGCGTGCTGCTTCTGTCTCTACATTTACCACAACGCCCTTAATAAGCGGGTGATTGCCAATTTTCTGCTGCAGCAATTGGTTATTACCATCCGCTATGGTAATGTTCCAGCTGGTTTCTATGGAGAGTTCTTTTAGATATTCAATTAAGACAGTAGCCGATTTTCCTGCGCCAAACAATAAAATATGCTTCATGAAAACAAATATAAGCGCAATGGAGGGAAATGAGTGGTGAGTTGTGAGTGGTAATCAGTGGACAGTGATCGGTGATCAGAGAACAGTGATCAGTGAACAGCGGACAGTGATCAGTGATCAGTGAGTACTGAGTGGTGAGTGGTGAGTAATGGACTGAATAGGGAATAGTGAAATATGAAGTGTGATTATTGAGCATTGTGAATGATGATAGAGAAACAATAAGCTGGGTGATAACTGACTAGTGGTGGGTGAAGGGGTGAAACGTGCTATTTTAAAAGTGATGAGAGTGGATATTAGATGGTGAATTGTCAATTGTGAGCGGTGGATGGTTGTGATTGAATTAACAGCCTGCCTGGCTTCCTGTTTTGCATATTTCGACATTTTTTCAGGCTGGTAAAAATGTGACACAAACGAAATCTGCAATAGGATTATAAAATGCAAAGACTTTTTAGAACATACAAAACTATCTTTCCTTTTCCAAAAAGGACCGGGCTTTCATTTTAAATTCATCAAGAGAAGTAAATTGTTTATCGGAAACATTTGTAAGTCTCAATTTATCTTTTCTGGGTAAAGCCTCAAAATTTTCAGTTACGACCCAACCATGATATTTAATATTTTCTAATAAATAGGCTTGATAGCTCAAGGTTGCAAGCCTTGCCTTTGCGACATCCTTAACGCCAAATAGATAAACAGGTTTGCCATTAGGCCGAAAAGAGTAATCAGCCTCTATATCATCCCGTTCTGGAATCGGCATTACCTTTTTTTCAGGATTGAAATCTTTAAGATCGCTAAAAATATATTCATCTAACATTTCAAAAAACAGGTTTTCAATAACCTCTCTTTTAAAATATCGCATACTCCCAATCTTTGCATAAGCTTGCGTAATGTGCATTATATCTGAATACAAAGTTTCTGGCTTCGTTTCTAAACAGATGTTCCCTTCTTGCTCAGTAAGACTGTTTTCAGATAAAATTTTTTGAAGTATTGACTCTTTGTTTTCGGTATCTATTTCGTATGAATATGCGAGCCTTTGCAATGTCAGTCCATAATCACACAATGCAAACTTATTGTCACCTGCAGGCGTAATAAACAAATCTATCATATCACCATCTTCATGATAAATCGGTAACAATAATTGATAAATACCAGGCCTTTTTTGCCTGATAGAAACCCTTCCGTTAAAGTCCTGTTTATATAATTAATTATTTGTTCCATTATATTTTTTCGCCTTGCTCAAAGTTAGTATCAATTTGGTTCCACATTTAGCCATCACCTTCATTCAATTAAAATTCCATAGATAGTGTCTGTCTTAAAATAAGAGATTTCCATATCTCTTATTTTCATTTTTTTTAAATTAACCCTCCGCCACCCTGAATGTTATGTATTGCACCGCCGGGAATTTTACCGTGTTTCCGTTTTGTATGGCGGGTTCCCATTTGGGGCCTTTCTTTATTACCCTTACTGCCTCGGCACCGCAGCCGGGGCAAGCCTTCGGAATTTCAAGCGCCAGTACATTACTGATAGTTCCATCGCGGTCAACAAAAAACTGCACTTTCACTAAATAATTACCAACAGCAGCGCCTTCATCGGCAGCTATATTCGAATTCAGGTTTCTCTCCAGGTACTTTTTCCAACCATCCAAACCTCCGGGAAACCTGGCTTCTTTTTCAATTTTGGTAAAGTCTTTGTCAAAGTCTTTTTCTTCTTTTGGCAGCGAGGCAACCTTGCCGGTTCCTGTTTCAACCGGGGGTGAAACATATGTGTCGTCAATCGTTCCATCCTGTGTCATGGTGCTTATTTTAGCTTCGGCTATTTCATTGGTTTCCGGTAGTGGTTCTTTCACTATATCATCCGCCACAATAATGGGTGTCACAAAACGAATGGTTTTAATAGCGGGTGCTTTTGCTGCTGGCGGTGGCAGTGGTATAGGCTCGGGCTTTTTCTTCTCCGTAATGTCAATTTGATCTATAATAACATCTGTTACCGGAATACTCAGGCGGTCATTACTGGTATTTTTTGCAATCAGCTGAGTGAAAATAAATAACAGGCAAATAGCCATAGTGCCTGCAATGGCTTTAATGATGCGCCGATTGTACGATCAATTTAGTTTTCGTAAGCCTGAAAGGCTGTAATATCATAGCCGTGGGTGAAGCCCACGGAAAAAAACGGCAGATGGTCATAAGCCCTATAGGTGCGTGATAGTATCGGAAGGCGGGGCAGAAGGCAGGAGGGAGTGAATAACGAATAAAGAATAACGAATAGTGAATAATGAAGAAGGATACACTCTAGTTAAATGTAGTTTTCTTAAGCTTGAAAGCCCGCCCGTGCCGGTTCGGACGGGGCTTAAATATCAATAACCGCGGGTGAAGCCCGCGGAAAAAAACGATCCATTGATTTTAGTCCTGTAGGGGCGTGATAGTATCGGAAGGCGGGGCAGAAAGCAAGATTTAATAGGCAAAATACAAAATGCAAAGGCCAAAGAGTAATAGGCAAAGGGCAAAAGGCAAAGGGCAATTGGCAAAAGGCAAAGGGCAATTGGCAAAAGGCAAAAGGCAAAGGGCAAAGGGCAATTGACAAAAGGCAAAGGGCAATTGACAAAAGGCAAAGGGCAATTGGCAAAAGGCAAAAGGCAAAGGGCAATTGACAAAAGGTAAAATGCAAAAGGTAATAGGCAAACGGCAAATAAAAAACATTGATTTCTTTACAAAAAAAACAATTTTTTACATGTTTGATTATCCGTAATTGGAAGGAAGTTTAAAGTCGTTGGACCTTTATCCTACGCCTACCGCCGTTTTCTGTCGAGACCCTTTTTTAGCCTTAGGCCCACTCGCATTGTGTTTGATATTTCGGTGCGCTGCACCTTTGGAGGTAACTTATATTTTTTGGTGCTACAAATATTTGGGTGCGCTGCACCCAGTGCCAGGCGTTAAGCATTCCGCAATTAACCAGCCTTCAGTATTCCGCCCTCCGACTTTAAGCTTTCGCTTTTAGATTCATTAAGCCCTCCGTATTAAAGCTTCGGTTACTCAAATTGTGGATAATATTTCGGTGCGCTGCACCTTTGGAGGTAACTTGTTTTTGTGTGCTACAAATAATTGGGTGCGCTGCACCCAGTGCCAAGCTTGAGCCTTCCGCTTTTAGCCTTCTGTCTTCAGACTTCAACCTTCCACCTTTTCCTATCCTTTGCTTTCTGTCTTCTGCCTTCTCCCTCCTGCCTTCTGCCTCCTGCCTTCCCTCCTTAAGCCCTTCGCCTTACACCTTGCATCACGTCATCGCGTACACTACAATATTTACCCCAAATTTTGTGTTGTCTTCGGCCAGAAAACGTTTGTTGCGGAAGTCATAATCCCACTCGCAGCCGTAATCTTTATTGCTGTATAAAACGCCAATGCGCCCATTGATGGTAATGGCCTTCAGGTAGTCGTGCACCAGGTCGTCGCCCCAGCCATTTAATTCAAAACCGGTAATGGGCGGGCCCTTCTCAAACGTAAAAAAAGAACGGTAAATCGGGTGGTTATTGGGGATTTTTTTTAATGCGGAATGGCCAAAGAGGCTGGCCATCTGGGCCTCGAAAGATTTGGCGAACAATCCGTCAATATCGTGGTTGCAGTCATCCACAAAAACAAAACCGCCGTTTTCTACATACTTTTTAAAGTTGGCGGCTTCTTTATTGTCAAACTGTACAAGCTTATGGCCGCTTAAGTAACAAAAAGGTGAATCAAAAATTTCTTTGCTGTCCAGATCGATCACTCTTTCTTCAGTATTTATTTCTATGGTGGTGTATTCTATCAGCGAATTCAATAAATTTGATGGCATACGCTGGTCTGTATTCCAGTCGCCCGAATGATATCTTAACCTGGTGAAAGTGAATTTCGGTCTCGCCATTGTGATCGTTTACCTAAAATGTCTGTACGTTCATCACATTTGTAATTTGCAATGAAGGCAAACTTTTATCTTCATGTTTTACAAAGAAAAGGCATTCATTTTTAAATTATAAAAACAACCGGTTTGCAAATAACAGAAAGCATGGTTAAAGCATTGCTGGATAAACTTCCTGAATTAAAGAAAGAAATTCAGAAAATCATTGTGGGGCAGGATGTGATACTGGAGGAAATTTTGGTCGCATTGTTGGCGGGAGGACATTGTCTTTTAGAAGGGGTGCCGGGCCTGGCTAAAACGTTGATGGTGCGTACTTTGTCGCAGGCGCTGCATTTGTCGTTCAGGCGCATTCAATTTACACCCGATCTTATGCCAACCGACATTGTAGGCACCGAGATTTTAGAAGAGGATCATGCCACCGGAAAGCGTTTCTTTAAGTTTAACCAGGGGCCATTATTCGCTAATATTGTCTTAGCCGATGAAATAAACCGTACGCCGCCTAAAACCCAAAGTGCGCTTCTGGAAGCAATGCAGGAGTTTGAAGTGACCTATGGTGGAAAGACATACCCGCTGGACCGCCCGTTTTTTATACTGGCTACGCAAAACCCCATTGAGCAGGCGGGCACGTATCCTCTGCCCGAAGCGCAGCTCGACCGTTTTTTATTATTTGTAAAGATCGGATATCCTTCAGCGGAGGAGGAGGAGGCTATTTTGACCAGCACAACTTCCAACAAAAAAGTGACAATTGAACCGGTGATCAACGGGCAGGAGATTCAGCAGTTGCAAAGTATGGTGAGGGATGTAAGCATTAATGATGACCTGGTGCAATGGGTAAGTTCGATTGTTAGGGCCAGCCGGCCCGATACCACGCCCGTTGCTTATGTAAAAGAATGGGTGCGATGGGGAGCGGGGCCAAGAGCCGGACAGGCGCTGATTTTAACCGCCAAGGCAAGAGCGTTATTTAAAGGCCGGTATTCGGTTTTGACCGATGATATTCAGGCCATGGCTCACCCGGTGCTACGTCATCGAATATTAATGAACTTCAAAGCCGATGCAGAGAATGTAAATTCCGACGATGTGACCAAAGAATTGTTGAAAGCGGTGGAAAGGCCGAAGGGGAGGTTGTGAACAGTGAATAGTGAATAGTGAATAGTGAATAGTGAATAGTGAATAGTGAACAGTGATCAGTGAAGAATGAATAGAGAAGAGTTATCAGTGAAGAGTGAATAATGAATAGAGATCAGTGAACAGTGATCAGTGAAGAGTGAATAGTGAAAAGTGAATGGTTAATAGTTGTTAACAAAAACCTTTGTGCTACTTTGCACCTTGGTGTCTTAGTGGTTCAATTTGGTTAACGTAAGGCATGCGGCCTCAAATTTCTCCGTTCACCCGGTAGCTAATCAGCATTGATTTATATTTAGGCTTCAAACCTTTGTTGCCAAATGAAAATATCAAGAAAAATTCGGACCGCGGTCATAGCTGCTTGCTTGCTATATACTCTCAGCGCTTATGCCAAGGCGCCACAGCAAGACCTGCCTAATATATTATGGATAACCAGCGAAGACAACAGCCCGTTTTTAGGATGTTATGGCGATCAATTCGCTACTACGCCCAACCTGGATAAACTGGCATCCGAAGGCTTTTTATTTACCCATGCCTATGCCAATGCCCCTGTATGCGCCCCCGCCCGAAATACTATTCTCACCGGGGTTTATGCCAACTCTGGCGGTAACCAGCACATGCGCAGTCAATACCCTACCTCGAAGGTTGTTACGTATTATCCGCAATATCTTAGAAAAAAAGGGTATTACTGCACCAATAATTCAAAAGAAGATTATAATACATTGCCCAGCCAAACCAAAGGTATTTGGGACGTGTCGCACAAAAATGCCCACTACAAAAACCGTCGGCCAGGGCAGCCGTTTTTTGCCATTTTCAACTCCACCATTTCGCATGAAAGCAGCCTGCATACATCTATACCGACAGAGAAATTGCGCCACAATCCCGACAAAGTAAAATTGCCTCCCTATCACCCCAATACACCCGAAATGCGGCACGACTGGGCACAGTATTATGATAAGGTGGAAGACATGGACACCTGGGTTGGATCGATACTGAAAGAACTGGAAGAAAGCGGAGAAGCAGAAAATACCATTGTGTTTTATTACGGCGATCATGGGGGCGTTCTGGGCCGCAGCAAGCGATTTGTTTACGAATCTGGTACGCATGTCCCTTTCCTGGTTCGCATCCCAAAAAAATTCAGTTACCTGTATCCTGCTGCAAAACCGGGTGATAAAGTCGATCGCCTGATCAGCTTTGTCGATCTGTCGCCCACCTTGCTTAGTATTATTGGAGTGCCCATACCCACCTGGTTACAGGGAAATGCGTTTTTAGGCAAACAAAAAACACCCGATCCTTTATATGCCTTTATGTTCAGAGACAGAATGGACGAACGTTATGATATGGTACGTGCCGTGCGTGATAAAAAGTTCCGGTATATTCGAAATTACATGCCTTACCGTATTGCGGGCCAGCATATTAATTACCTGTGGAATGCACCCTCTATGCCATCGTGGGAGAAGTTCTGGCTTGCCGGACAATGTAACCAGGTACAGTCAGCATTCTGGTTACCAAAACCTGCAGAAGAATTATACGATACCGAAAACGATCCGTGGGAGGTAAATAACCTTGCGGCTGATCCATCGTACCAGGCAGTGCTTGATAGAATGCGCAAGGCGAACCTTGATTGGATCCTGAAAATATTTGATACCGGTTTTATTCCTGAAGGTGAACGGAATATTATTGCCCCGGGACAGTCGTTTTACGATTATATGCGCAGCGGTAAAGTTCCTTTAAAAACTATTGTGAATGTGGCTGATATTGCTACACAAGGCAAGCAGGAAAATTTGAAACATTTGCTTGGCTGGTTAAAAAGTGACAACAGCGCTATCCGCTATTGGGCTGCCACCGGTTTGCTTATTTTAAAAGAAGATGCCCGCAGCGCTATTCCGCAATTAAAGCAGGAGCTAAACGACCCATCGCCCGATGCAGCGGTAGTGGCAGCAGAAGCGTTGTATAATTTGGGCGATAAAAAAGCCGGACTTGCGGCTATGTTGCGCCTTTTAAAACACCCCGATGTTTTCGTTCGCACCCATGCCTTAAATGCCATTGATTATACCAATGAAAGCAATAGCGAAGTAATACAGGCCGTAAAATATATGGTTAAAAAGACAGGCAGTAGCGATTCCGGGCTTCGATACGATCTTCGGATATCGGAATGGTTGTTAAGCAAGTGGGGAGAGGGGAGTGAATAGTGAATAGGGAAAAGTGAGAAGGCAGAAGTGAGAAGGCAGAAGGCAGAAGTGAGTAGTGAACAGTGAAGATAGTGAGTGGTGAGTAGTGAATAATGAAGAGTTTTATTTGCGTCTCCGTGTTGCTATGACTCTTTAGTTCGACCTGCCGGCTAACCGTAGTCTGCGACTACGGTTGTGGATGATTTTGCCAGACTGCATCTGGTATTCATTGCTATTCAGTTGATACAGTTTGAGTGAATCACCATCAAAGTAATTTCAGCTACTGTTTTTCAAATGCCAGATACAGCCTGGAATTTCATTTGGCTCTCCGAAGTTGCAAACTTCGGAGAACCGGGGACGCTAACCGTAGTCTGCGACTACGGTTGTGAATGATTTTTGCCAGACTGTGTCTGGAATTCATTGTTATGCGGTTGAGGATCAAAAAGAATGCTTACTAATCGTAGGTTTTCGGCCGCTGTATTTCAAATGCCAGATACAGGCTGGGTTTTTATTTGGCTTTGAAGTTGCAAATTTTGGAGAGCGGTGGGTTTTTATTTTTCAACATATTCAAACCAGCCATTTTCTAATATTTTGAAATCGATTTTCCTCATGTAGATGTTCTTTGTACTGTCATTAAAAGCCTTTACATATTGTTCAGAAAGACCATCTTTATTTGAAAAGGAAATTTTGTTACCCTTGTCGATATCAATATGCCCAAATTTAAATTTTCGGCTAAAGTTTATAAACGTTTGCATAACGATTTTAGCTTTTAATGTGTCAATTTTATATTTGCTGATTATTTCGTCGTCTTCAGCATCGTTAACGTTGAAATCTTCTAATTTAAAAATGTTTTCTATGTTTCCATAATTGTCAAGATTATACCAAATCCTGTATTTCTCAAGATCAAAATCTTCAAAATATACTCGTCCGCGCCTGTATGCATAAAATCCGTCAGGAAGCATTTTCAATGAGTCTAAGCTAACTTCATACTTGTCAATATGATTTTCAGTTTTGCAGCCATAATTAATGACGGTCAAGAAAAATAATACTACATAAAATATTCTTCTAATTGTCATTGTTTCTGTCGGTCTTAAAATTTTTCCAAATGTTTGGGCTTAGTGATGAACTGGTATTTTGAAGCAATCCAGCCGAAGCTACAACTGAAAATAGTTATTAAAGTTGATGTATTGTTACCAAAGTCAGATTGATAATTTTATGCCCGGGACGCGGTATAAAAGCCAACCAAAAGCTTAAGCTGGATTTTCATTTCGCTCCGAAATCGAAAACTTCGGAGAGCTCAAATTGAGTAGGAAGTAAGAGATTATTTCCCTTACTGTCCTCTCACACCACCGTGCGTACCGTTCGGTACACGGCGGTTTGTCAGAATAACTTTTTTTTTCCCCGTCGTAGTTCTCATTAGTTGCGTGCACTGGCTCAACTCCTCTTGCATTTTACTTTTAGCTTCCGGCTTATCATCCTGCAAGCAGTTCTCTTATGTGGTTCGGTTGTTAACGCCAGTACCATAAACTTCATAATAGCTTCGCCATTCTGACATTCAGTCCTTCATCCTTCTGTGAGACCTTCCGCCTTTATGTACCGCACGTGCGGTATTCGTAGGCCCGAATGTTTGCCGCCAGCTTCCTTCAGATTCGCAGTCGCCTGCGACACCCTTGCTCTTGGCTAAGACTCCCTACTGTAAAGCGTCCTCGGGACTTCCACCCTATAGCTGTTAGTACATGCCTGGCGCACCAAAGAACCCCGCCTTTTCGGGCGGGGTTTGTTTATTCGATAAAAGAACTAATTATTAGGCATTCACCTTCCCTTTCACCTTTGCTATCACCTCTTCGGCGATGCCATTGGGTGCGGGTGTGTAATGAGAGAACTCCATAGTAGAAGACGCACGGCCAGATGACATAGAACGCAATTGCGTTACGTAGCCAAACATTTCGCTCAATGGCACTTTTGCTTTAATCACCTGTGCATTGTTGCGGCTGTCCATACCT
>JBBRCW010000074.1:0-21492 GCA_038204535.1 Chitinophagales bacterium
CCAGGACCTTTACCGAAACCGACAAGCAATTATCCGATGCTATGCCGAGGGGCGCGGCTTCTGATGACCTTCAGGCAGGCCCTTGTGTGGGTGGAACGTTAAAAACCTACAGGCTGGCAATAGCCTGTACAGGCGAGTATGCGGTGGCTGTAGGAGCTACAACCAAAGACCAGGCGTATAATGCCATTTTTACTACTATTAACAGAGTCAGTGGTGTTTACGAAAAGGAATTGGATATCAGGCTGATATTAATTGACAAAGTTCGGGAGCTGAAAGTCATTTTTATTAACGCTGCAACCGACCCATTTACCGGTAACAGTAATGCAAGCACACTAATTAGCGAAAGCCAGCAGGTAATTACGGATAGTATTCTGTCGGGTAATTTTGATATAGGGCATACTTTCAGCACAGGTGCCGGAGGACTTGCCAGCCTGGGTGTGGTCTGCAGAAATTCTCAAAAGGCCAGTGGCATTACCGGCCTTTCGACACCTTTCGGCGACCCATATGATATTGATTATGTGGCACACGAAATAGGGCATCAGTTTGGCGCCAGTCATACGTTTAATGGTAATACGGGCAATTGCCAGGGTAATGTAGTAAATACCACTAATGTGGAGCCGGGAAGCGGCAGTTCGATCATGGCTTATGCCGGCATTTGCGGAACTAATAACCTGCAAAACAATTCCGATCCCCAGTTTCATGCAATTAGTTTAAATGAAATAAATGCCTACGTAACATCCGGAACAGGAAATACATGCGGCACGGCAACTGTAACCGGTAACCTGGTACCGGTAGTAAATGCCGGGGCAGATTATATTATCCCTAAATCGACCCCTTTAATTGTTACAGGTTCTGCTACCGATGCCAATGGCGATGCGCTCGTTTACAGTTGGGAACAAATGGATTTTGGCGGTGTATCCGGAAATGCAACTTCACCTGTTGGACAAGCGCCTCTTTTCCGGTCTTTTCAACCGGTGGTATCCCCAGCCCGTATTTTTCCAAAGGTGACCGACCTGGTGAATAATTCAGCAACTATTGGCGAGGTATTGCCCTCTTATGCACGTACAATTAACCTTCGCTTAACTGCACGTGATAATAAATCGGGCGGCGGCGGTGTGTGTTCAGACGACATGGTTGTAACTGTTAACGCGAATGCCGGCCCCTTTGTAGTTACCAACCCCAATACAGTCGCTACCTGGATAACCGGCACATTTAAAACCATTACCTGGAACGTTGCCAACACGACCGCCAGTCCCATTAACTGCGCCAATGTTTCTATTTCTCTTTCTACCGATGGGGGCCTTACTTTCCCTTTTACACTTGTGGCAAGCACTCAAAACGATGGCAGCGAGGAAATAATGGTGCCTGCCAATATCACCACGCAGGCCCGCATTAGGGTAATGGCAGTTGGCAATATCTTTTTTGATATTTCTAATACCAACTTTACTATACAAAATTCAACTGTGTCCGAATTTGTATATAACAGTCCGGCTACTGCGGTTACATGTAATAACAGTTCTCCTTCTGCTATATTGAGATCGGGAAGTTTAGGTGGCTTTACAACGCCCATCACCCTGTCGGCATCGGGTAATCCCACCGGCAGTTCGGTTACTTTTAATGCCAACCCGTTTACCCCTGGCAACGAGGTAACTGTTACGCTTTCAGGAACCCTGGCACCGGGCATATATACCATAACTGTAACTGGTGTTGCGGGCGCTATAACCAAGACCCAGAATATCCGGTATGTGGTAGGTACATTGATTACGCCTTCAGTACTTAACCAGCCGATAAACAAATCGAGGGGGCAGTCTTTAACACCTGCCTTTGTGTGGTCTCCGGTAAATGGCGCAACCTCTTACAATTTTCAGCTTTCAACCAGCCCGGTTTTTGCCTCTTTTATTCAGCAGGTAAATAATTTAACAGAGACCACCTATTCAGCACCACTATTAGCAGAAAATACAAATTTTTATTGGCGGATCATTGCAAATAACGAATGCGGCAGCGCTATGCCATCGGCTGCTTCTACTTTTAAAACATTCAGCCAGGTGTGTGGAGACACGCTTAAAAGTACAGACATACCCAAATTAATATCGGACACAGGTATTGTTACTGTTTTTTCAAACCTTCTTGTGACAAAAAATGTAATTATCAGCGATGTAAATGTTGTACGGTTAAAGGGAACGCATAGTTACCTGGGCGACATCGGAATAAAGCTGACGAGCCCGAATAATACAACTGTTGTTCTTTTCGATATGTTATGTGATAGCGAACAAGACTTTGACCTGAACCTGGATGATGAAGCGGCTACTGCAATTTTTCCCTGCCCGCCGAAAAATGGTGTTACAATACGCCCCCGGAATGCGCTTTCGGCTTTCAAAGGCGAATCAAGCGCGGGTACCTGGGTATTGACTGTTAACGATTATTTTAATGGTGATGGCGGTTCGCTGGACGGCTGGGGATTGAGAATTTGTACGAACTCGTCTAATTCGCTTATCTGGCTAAGTTTTACCGCGCAAAAACAAAATGACGGTTCTGTCTTACTACATTGGTCAACCGATAACGAAATAAACAATCGCCAGTTCCAAATTGAAAGAAGCACTGATAGCATCGTGTTTTCTTCGATCGGAACAATGCCTGCAGGCATTAATTTAAACAGCGTGCAACAGTACTATTTTACTGAGATGAAACCAACTTACGGTAGCAATTATTACCGTATAAAGCAAATTGATGTAGATGGCCAGTTCAGCTTTTCGGCCGTCGTCAAAGTTGAATTTGATAACATCAGGCAGCTGTGGACCGTTTATCCCAATCCGGCAAAAGGCAGTGTTAACATAAGAATATTAAAGAATGCAAATAAAGCAGACGTCACGCTTTCTGATGTTTCGGGTAAATTGATTTATCGGCAATATTTCTCATCTGTTGTGGCAGGGCAGCAATTAACCCTGCCGCTGAATAATATTGCGAATGGGCTTTACATAGTAAAAGTGCAAACAGAAACCGATACCCGATCGGAGAAAATAATTGTTCAATAAATTATAATTATGATAAATGAGGGCTGTTGTTTTTAGACAACGGCCCTTTTTTAATTAGACTTAGGGGTACAATTTTTTCATAAAAGATTCCTTGCACTAACATGTTTTGCGGCAAAGCTGCCCTGTTGTAATGTAAGATTTATATATTGGGGCGGTGAGGGTTGTAAAAAATATGCAGCAAAATGAAGCAGCCATGCAAATGGTATAGGAAATGCCGGGCATTTATAAATTAAAACCCTATGTAACTTCATTAATTTTTGATACTTTGGTATGTACCATTGACTATCATTCAGGCCGATGTTAGTAAATTATCTGATTGTAGATACTTGGCAAAACCTGGTTCAGGCTAATCCACAGCGGGGTCGATAAACAAATATCATAAGTAACATATGATGTCAATACTCCCAATAAGATGAAGATATTTTTTGCTTTCATATTTTTTGCTTTTGCTATTGCTTGTAATAGTAATAACACGCAACAGGTGGACGTATATGATTCTGTTGAAACTGCGTTACATGTTAAATCGGCTGATAGTTTGCTGGTATTCGAAGGCAGGGTGTCTGGCTGGCTTAATAGAAACCTGGCTGTTGAAAATATAAAATGGACAAATTTGCAGTTAGAGAATTTTTGGAACGAAGATAGCCTCGACCTGGAGCCATTTACTCCGGCGCCTGATTTTTACAAAGATTATTCAGCTGTTCTGCATTGGTCGGCCGATAGCAGCTACATATTAGACGTAGGCTCCTATGGAATGATCCCCGTAAAAGATAAAAAGGGTAATACCACGCTCGAAGCTGGAGACCCGGATACCGAGATCTCTGTCATATACACAAAAACCGGAAAAAAGGCGAGGCTTTTATTTGCCGGTCCATCCTCATTTATTATAGATGGGCAATGGGTAGATACCTCGCAGGCTATGATTGTTGGCACTTTTGACAAGGAAAACAACCAGGGCAAGGATACCCTCGTATGGATGATTGATATAAAAGACCAGTTTTTCAGGTTGTATAATTTTAAAGCCGCCCGCTAACAAAAATACCCCTCAATCAAGGGGTAATTACTGTTAGAAATATTTTATGATTTCGGTTTTTGTTTTGCCGCCTTTGCCCGGTTTTATTTATGCATATTGGTTGAATCTGCATGCGTTGAATCTGCATGTGTTGTATCCGCAGCCTCTGAATGATCCATTTTTTCGGTATGCTCCATTTCATGTTTTTCTTCGTGTACTTCGTGTTCTGAATGTGTTACAGAAGTTTCGTCACTGGGCTCCGCGCTGGTAGAAGAATTGGGATTGTAGCACGCTGTAAAAGAAACTACGGTTACGGCGGCGAGGATAATTTTTATTTTTTTCATTGATCTATTATTTGCTGGCAAAGATAGAAAGGTTTTTAAAGCAATAGTTTAACCAATTTAGTTTGCAGAATAAAAAGCGCAAGGCATTGAACTTTGTTGAAATGCAGTTTTTGACAAGGCGTGGATCTGGTTTCAAAAATAAAGCCGCTTATAAGGCGGCTCTGTTTTTAGTATCTCTTATGCGAATAAGTTGCTCAACCGTTCATACTGGCTAAAAACTCCATATTATCTTTTGTTCCGCGCATACGGCGTAAAAGATCGTTCATAGCTTCCTCGGTATTCATATCGTTTATGTACAGTCTTAAAATATTCATACGCTGCAAAACTTCTTTGTCCAGCAACAAATCATCGCGACGGGTAGAACTTGAAACCAGGTCGATAGCCGGGAAAATACGACGGTTAGCCAGGCGGCGATCCAGTTGCAATTCCATGTTACCGGTACCTTTAAACTCTTCAAAAATCACCTCATCCATTTTTGAACCGGTTTCAATTAAAGCGGTAGCCAAAATGGTCAACGATCCGCCGTTTTCAATTTTACGGGCTGCGCCAAAAAATTGCTTGGGTTTTTGCATGGCATTTGCTTCCACACCACCACTCAATACTTTTCCGCTAGATGGCGCCACGGTATTGTGGGCACGTGCCAAACGGGTTATACTGTCCAGTAATATCACCACATCGTGACCACACTCCACCAGTCGCTTTGCCTTTTGCAGGGCAATGGTGCTCACTTTAACGTGTTTTTCGGCGGGCTCATCAAAAGTTGATGCGATCACCTCAGCACGCACACTACGTTCCATATCGGTAACTTCTTCGGGGCGCTCATCCACCAAAACCACCATTAAGTAGCACTCAGGATGGTTGGCGGCGATGGCGTTAGCCACTTCTTTCAGCAACATCGTTTTACCCACTTTTGGTTGGGCAACTATCAAACCGCGCTGGCCCTTACCTATGGGGGTAAACAGGTCCATGATACGTGTACTAAAGTTGTTTGCAGTGGTAAACAGGTTTAATTTTTCGAATGGGAATAGCGGTGTCAAGTAATCAAATGGCACACGGTCCCGCACTTCATCGGGTCCTTTTCCATTAATGGTTTCCACTTTTAAAAGGGCAAAATATTTTTCACCTTCTTTTGGTGGGCGAACCGAGCCATAAACAGTATCACCTGTTTTTAAACCAAACAATTTTATTTGCGATGGCGAAACATACACATCATCGGGCGACGACAGGTAGTTGTAGTCAGATGAACGAAGAAAACCATACCCGTCGGGCATCATTTCCAAAACACCTTCACTTTGAATTACACCATCAAACTCTATATTAAATGCTTGTTCTCTGCGTTGGTGTGGTTGTGGTTGAAAACGCTGCGGTTTTTCCGATACCACCGGTGCACCGTCTAAGGATTCGGATATTTCAGGAGAATTATCGCTTCCAATTTGAGAAATAATGGCACGTGCTACTGCACTTTGTGCCTCAAGTTCCATTTCGTTATCTATGGAAGACTCATTTTCGGTTTCTTTGGCTTTGGTCTTACGTCCGCGTTTTGGCGAGGCGCTTTGCTGACTGCTTTTTTCAGATTCTCCTGCTGATTCACTGGCCGCTTCATCAGCCTGTGTTTCTATTTGCTCTTCTTTGGTATTGGCAGCAGCTGCAGATTTGGTTATTCTTTTACGCTTCGTCTTTTCCGGCGAAGCCTCTTTTACATCGACCTCGCCTATAGCCTGTCGATCTAAAATTTTATAAATCATGTCTTGCTTGTCTAATTTTTTAGCATGGGGAATGCTCAGTTGCTCAGCTATGTCCAAAAGCTCTGGAACAAGCATGTCGTTCAGTTGCGAAATGTCGTACATAAAAAGTTTTGATAGTTAATCTCAAAGGATCCAATGATTGAAAGGAAAATATTTGAATGAAATGAATTGGGAAATCGACAAAGTCTGACAAGTATTAGAGTGGTTGATGCAGGTCAGCTTTAAATTCCGATGCAAGTTTACGTTACAATTTTGTATTTGAAAAAAAATTACACTCATTTCAGCAAATAAGCCGGTTTATTGGCAATAATTTGGTAAATGTTACCCAATTGACCATCCTTTCAACAATTTCGTATTTAATAAATTAGGGTTGATGAATATAAGTTGATGATTATAAAAGGTGATTACTTCAATTTTTAGGCCATCAAAAAAAGCTTAAAGCTAGAAACCTGGAAGAAATAGAACAATTGTATTAAAGAAAACGGTTCAGGTTAGAATATGGCTATATATTTTTTCTAATTGATGCCTGAAAGATATGGCTTTTTATTCTTTTGAGCCTGCATCATAATTTGGTAAAACTAATTAGGATATGAGCGATAAGCAAATGTTCTGTTTTTTTTTCATAGTGTTATTCTTATTCTGTTATTGAATTTCTGACTTTTTAAGTTTAAAAGCCGATTATATTAATTGATTTAAATCTTTTTGCTTATCCTACAACCTGCTGATTTCCTCAGAATATATCCTCCCTTATAAGCAATTGGACTTTAAGCATAATTATCAGCGTATCAACAGTTTCTGAGTATAATTTCCTTTTTCGGATTGAAACTGAAGGTAATAAATACCTTGTATTAACGTATTGGGCAAGGCAATATCAGTTTTTCCGGGTAACATGACCTTTCTGTTTTCAGCAATTTTTTGTCCTGTTGAATTTATGAGTGACCATCCATTAATCATTTCACCAAAGATAGTCACATGAATGAGATTACTACCAATCAAGGGATTGGGATATATCGAGATGCCATTGTGCCCTGTATCAGCTTTTAGCGCCACTACATTGCTATAAGTTACCTCACCTGTTATCTCGGTTATTTTTAAACGATAATATAAGTTTCCATTGCCGTTAACCAGATCGGTATACGCAAACTGGGTAGAATATGCGCTTTTGGTCATTATGTTCAACAGGTGAAAGTTTTGACCATCTGTGCTTTTTTGAATTTCGAATAAGGCATTTTCTTCGGGTTGCGCAAGTTTCCAATACAATTTAACCTGCTTACCGGTCAATTGGCCTTCAAATGAAATGAGTTTTATCGGCAGTGTTATGCTGGACCGGTAAAGCTGCACCTCGGCAATTTGCATGGCTTTTGCGGCTGCCGCATTACAAACATTGGTAAATTCAATTTTGTACCAGCTAAATATTTCAAAATTGGTGAACGTAAATCCCAGGGTGTATAAACGCCGCGAATTACATGGAAGGCTGTTGGAATAGATGGCTGTCCAGTCGTTTCCATTGTTCGACCCCATTAATATAAAACCAGAAGGATCGTTTTCAGGATGATCATCTGCTGTAGTTAGTTCAATTTTTGTAACCCTGCTATCAATACTTGTATTGACGTAAAAGCCGGTATTTACTTTATTAGCGTCTAAAAATTTGGTATTTACATTTCTGTCCAATACGTTTTTTACTCCTTCGTTTTGGGCGGTCGTACATCCGTTTGTACAATAAGGTAACATTGTTGAAGTGAGCAGCTTTGAGCTTTGAGCTGAAAGTTTATTTGTTTGGAATAACAACGTAAAGGCAGCGAATATTACAAGAAATGCCGAACCTTTTGTAATTGGCTTTAATGGCCGCTGGTTGAAAAAAAACCGTAATTTAAGCATAGGATGCTGGTGATGTACATTGAATAACGCATTTATCGGCTTTTTATTACGATGGCGGCAAAGGTTTTACCAGACTGCCCCTAAAGTGTTAGTGAAGGGATATCACGGGGCGAACAAGGAATGACCATTAAACACCGATGCTTTCTTTTTCGAAAACATCGGTGTTATTAATATTATAGTTCTCACTTGTTTATTCTACTATGATCTTTTGGGAGATCGTCTCATTTTTACCGGCAATTATATATACACCATCTTCAACTGAGTTATTTGCAATGGTTTGTGTATACTGCTTTTGTTGCGTCTTAAGCAGGGGGAATTTGAAATGCACTCTTCTCTATTGTGCCTATGTGGTAATAGATTTTGCATCCCATAGAAAGTTGTAATCATTTTTAAAATGTGCGTATGCCCGCATAACATCCCTTCGTTTACCAGCTCAATTGCAACAATGATACGGCCTGCCTGGGCAGTTGTATGTTTACAGCGGCCTTTCCATTTTTCACAATTACTTTTATTGGTTTGCCGATTGTTTGCAGCATACCCGCCTTTTCAAGTGTGGCTATTTGCTGCGGAGTTGGATTTTGGGGCGAGCCCATTTTCTTCCACACCTCGTACGAATTGCTATGATCGCTGTCGATGCGGTACTCCACCATTTTTATTTTTTTACCGGCTAAATTGCTCAGCGCTATGGATACCGGCTCGGCGGGCGCCTGTTTATCTTCATCATGATAGTTCCAAACCATAACCGCGGCTGTATTGCCCTCTTTTGAAGCTAATGCACCTATATCTGTACTGCCTCTTACACTGCTGGTCATTATCTCCTTTAGCGGGTACATTCTATTGCTCTGCACTTTAAGCCGCCGGCCTTTCATTTTGCCGAACATGCGAAACACATTCAGCACCGGCTTGTCAACGCCATTGGTGGCCAGGTCGCGAAAACCATAGAACCAGGGCTGGTCTTCAAACTCGAATGACCACGAAACCGCCCCCAGCAAATTTGCATTGTTTTCATCGGCCAGCTGGTATTTACGGGCAAATGAGGCCGCTGTATAACTGCTATACATGGTACCATTGCGGTAAGCATTGGAAGGGTTTGTAGCCATACCACACGCCGCGCAACCTTCGGGATCAGATTCCCCCACGATCAACGGCAGATCTTTTGTTTCGGCATAGGCAGCAGCCATTTGCATACCGGCGTTTATATCCCGCAACTGCGGCGCCATATTCATCCAAACCACGCCATCTTTTAGCGATGGGTTTCCTTTCGCATGAAACAACAATGCCTCTAATGGTGATCCTTTTTTACCAGTGGCAAAGTTGGTTTCGTACAGGCAATGTTTTATAAAGGCGTGCATCCATTCCATTGCCCCTTTGCTGCTGGTTCCGGCAATGTTACAACCGCCAATTCTGGCAGTGGGTAATGCCCGCTTCAACCCGTCGGCGGCAAAATCATATAGTTTTAAAAACTCTTCCCTGGTGCCTTTCCAATAGCCGTTGGGCTCATTCCATACTTCCCAATACCAACTCTCCACCTCCTTTTGCCCATATCGCTCCACCGAATGTTTTACCCACTCGTACACCAGGTTGCGCCACTTATTATAGTCTTTGGGAGGATAAGCCCAGCCGGTAAAAATTTTACTATAAGGTTCGCCTGGTTTCCAGTCGTGCTTATAAGGCTGCGGATGGGTGGACAATGCCTCGGGCATAAAACCGATTTGTGCCAGGGGTTTTATTCCGCGCTGTACATACGTGTCGAATATACTGTCGATGATGCGCCAGTTGTACACCGGGTTGCCATTGGCATCTTCAGTATAGGCATTGGTGGATCCCCATTTTAATGCAGCGGTTCCATCGCCGGTACACAACAAACTATGGGCACGAACATACACCGGTGTTGGGCTGAGCGCCGAAAGCTCGCTAAGCAATTTGCGGCCATCTTTCATATAGGTGTAATTGGGCTCATCATAACCAAACCAGGCCCAAATGGGTTTAAAAGGGCCATTGGTATTATTAAGGTCTATGCTAATAACGGCAGGTTCGGCGGCATTTTGTGCCGATGAAGAAATTGGCAGCAGCAAAAAGTGGGTGATTACCAGCAGGCAAACGATCATCCCTTTTTTCATTGATTTGATTTTAATTCGGTAATAAGATAGGTTATTTAACCCGCCCGAAGGTACCGTTCATGGTCGGGCAGGCACAAAGAAAAACCAAAGGAAATGCCGGCAGAGATCACCAGGTGATCAATCACAATTTTGTTAAAGCGAAATATTGAAACTTAATTGCCGGGTGCATTTCAAATCTGCATCAAATAAGCGTTCTTCTTTGCGCAGCCTGGCGTTCCGATAGTTATCGTAAGCGAAGTAATCCCCGGTTATTTATCAACCTGATTATGCAGGGGATTGCTTTCCCGAAAAAAAATCGGGACAGGCTGTTCCCTGCCAATGACACATTTTTAGTCTGATTGATTTATGATTCACCGTAATTAGACGTACAGTAGGTTTTTCACGCAAAGACGCAAAGTAAAACCCACGCAAAGGACGCAAGGAAAAATCTTTGAATTATACATATAAATACACTTATACATCTTTGCGTGAAGCTCCTGGCGGCTTTGCGTGAAAATATGCCGACTTAAATATTCCCTTCGACTACGCTCAGGGAACGGCCTTAATACCCCGTACCCTTCGACTACGCTCAGGGAACGGCCTTAATACACCGCCCCTTCGGCTCCGCTTAGGGAACGGCTGGGAACGGCCTCGATACCCCGCCCCCTGAGCGTAGCCGAAGGGGAAGGGGAAGGGGGAAGTGAAAGGCATCTATCAACCAAAAGTTACATCCTCTAAACCATATTGCTTGATGATATCGGCGGGTACACCCTCCCAAATATTGGGACGATTGCCTACGTAACCCACGTCGTCTATCCCCATCTTACTGGTAAAAAAACCACTTGCTGTCAGGCTACGCATGCGATCAAAGAAAGCAACTCCCTGTTGCATTTCGGGCTTTGCTTTGGCCGGGTACGCTATTTCATCCACCAATTCTATTTGCTGTTTTGCGTCGCAATCTTTAAATGGGTTGCTATACCTGTTGAAGCTTTGCATATCCAGCCAGCGCAATCCTCCCCGCATGGGTGTCTGGTGGTCGGGCATATCCTTTACAATAAACTCAATAAAATCAGGCACTTTAGCATCCGAAGCGTTGCCCGACTTTTCGTCTTTAGGTATAATAATATCGGCCAATACCGTTATGGTTGCCATTTCGTGCGGTGTAAAAAAAGTTTCAGACCTCAGCTCTTTGGTACGCTCAACTTCAAACGGCTGCCGGTCGGCATCGGCTTCTTTATCGGTTGCCGCGGCGGCGACTTCACCATTTTCTTTTGGCTTGCAGGCATCCAGTAAAACGCCTGCAGAAAGGGTTCCTATTCCCAATGCTTTTATTGATTCTCTCCTGTTCATGGTATGTATTTTTAAAGCGGGATGGTTAAATATTATTCATTTTGCGTTGCTCCAGAATGTACTCAGAAGTTCGCATGGATAAGGCAAGGATGGTCCAGGTGGCGTTCTTGTCTGATTGCTGTACGGTGGGTGCGCCATCCACAACAAAAAGATTTTTACAATCATGTGCCTGGCACCATTTATTGAGAACCGACTTCTTAGCATCGTTACCCATACGCGTTGTTCCTACTTCGTGTATAATTCTTCCAGGCGCTTCCAAACCCCACATGTCTTCTGCGGTATGTGGTTTTGAAGTAGGCACCGCCCCCATTTCATGTATAATGCGGGTAAAGGTTTCCTGCATGTGTTTTGCCTGGTTAATTTCGTCGTTGTTCCATTTGTAATGGAAGCGCAATACAGGTATGCCATATTTATCCACCACATTCGGATCGATCTCGCAATAGTTATCAATGCGCGCCATGCCAACACCACGGCCTGCCATACCGAAAGTTGTACCAAAAAAACGGCGGTAATCATCTTTCAGCGATGCCCCATAACCGCCTGCCTCTTTCGTTTTTCCGTCGCGGCCCGGCACGGTGCCATTTAATTTAGCCACGCCTCCGCCAAATCCATACCCCGGCATTCCCATACCTCCGCCAAATTCAATATGATAACCCCTGGGGAAATCCAGCTTTTTGTTGTCTTCCATCCAGGGTCCGTAAATGTGAATGCTTCCGGTACCGTCTTCGTTATAACGCTTACGGTCTAACAATTGCGGTAAAAAACCTCCCTGCGAAGCGCCGGTAGAATCCTGCAGGTACTTACCCACCAGGCCGCTGTTGTTTGCAACCCCATTCGGATAAACGGTAGACTTTGAGTTAAGCATGATGCGGGCCGATTCGCAGGCGCTTGCGGCAAGTATAACGATCTTACCATTTACCTGGTACTCCTGCAAATCGTCTTTACTAACGTATGAAACACCTGTGGCCTGGCCGTTCTTGTCGGTTATTACTTCGCGAACCATGGCATTGGATATCAGGTCGATGTTGCCTGTTTTCATTGCCGGAATGACGAGGCAGGAAGATGCGGAAAAATCGGCATAGATCTTACAACTGCGTCCGCATTGGCCGCAATAAAAACAAACGCCACGGTCTTTATTATCTTTTATTGGTTCCGTTAATACAGAGCCACGGCCAGGTATAACTTTTACGCCTGCTTTTTTTGCACCCTTCATAATAAATAATTCAGGAAGGCGCGGTTTGGGCGGCTTCATAAAAATACCATCCGGTTCGTTGGGCAAACCTTCCACCGAACCATAGATACCGATCATGCGGTCCACCTTATCGTAGAAAGGTTTTACCTCATCGTACGTAATGGGCCATCTTTCGCTCACGCCATCGTTGGGTTGAAAATCATCCGGTCCAAAACGTAAAGAGATGCGGCCCCAATGGTTGGTGCGTCCGCCCAACATGCGCGACCTGAACCAGTCGAACTGCGTTCCATCTTTCTTTGTATATGGTTCTCCATCCAGTTGCCATCCTCCAAAAGCGGCGTCAAAATCGCCGAACGGCCTGGTGGTGCCGGCTCCCCTTCTGGGCGATTCGTAGGGAAACTTCATTTGTGAAGAATGAATCCGCGGGTCGAAGTACGGACCAGCCTCCAACAACAAAACTTTTACACCTGCATTGGCCAGCACATAGGCAGCCATGCCACCGCCCGCCCCCGAACCCACAATAACAGCATCGTAGGTTTTTGGCGACTTTTTAATTTGGAAATCTCCCATTGTTGTTTAATTTTTTAATTATAAAATGGTTTGCAAATCTTGTTTCAATCTTACGAAAAGGAATTCTTCATTCACAAAAGGCTCAGCAATTTATGAATAATACCATCGATTTGGGATAGTTTTAAATATTTATAATCGCATTGTAAAATCCAGGTTAAAAAACCATCACTTTGTATTAATTTATCATCTGGCAACAACAGGAAACTGTGAAATTATGAGTTGTCATACAGCCTTAAGTCACCATAGCCGGCAATTGCGCAAAAACATGGCTTAGATAATACATATCTGCAAAAAACAAAACAAGGCCCTTTTTAAACATAGTGATCAGTCTTTGTCGGTTGAATACGAATAAGGAAAGGACGTTGGTTTAACACCTCTCGTTTTATTGGGTGTGGCGCTCATACCAAACTTTAACACGCCCCCTTTCTGCAGGTCGAAATGATCGAGCCAGTTTTTATCCACCGTTTTACCATTTAACTGCAGGTTACTGACATAGAAATTTTCGCTGCTGTTATCGGGCGCATCAATCACCAGTTTTTTGCCATTTTCAAAACTGATGGTCATCTTTTTGAACAATGGCGCCCCCAACACATATTGGGTGGTGCCGGGGCAAACCGGGTAGAAGCCCATGGCCGAAAATACATACCAGGCCGAGGTCTGTCCATTGTCTTCATCGCCGCAATAACCATCGGGCGTGGGTTTATATAATCGGTTCATGGCATCGCGAATATGGTATTGGCTCTTCCATGGCTGGCCGGCGTAATTGTACAGGTAAAGGAAATGCTGTATGGGCTGGTTACCGTGCGCATACTGGCCCATATTCATTATCTGCATCTCCCTTATTTCGTGGATGACGCCGCCATAATAACTTTCGTCGAACACGGGTGGCATTACAAAAACAGAATCTATCATGCGAACAAATGGCTCATTGCCGCCCATTAAATTTTTCAATCCTTCAATATCGTGAAACACGCTCCAGCTATAATGCCAGCTATTGCCTTCTGTAAAAGCATCGCCCCATTTAAAAGGGTTGAAAGGCGATTGAAAACTGCCGTCCTTGTTTTTACCGCGCATCAATTTGGATTCCTTGTCGAACAGGTTGCGGTAGTTCTGCGATCGTTTGGTGTATAATTCAATTTCATCCTTTGGCCGGTTAAGTGCTTTTGCCAGCCGCGAGATGGTAAAGTCATCATAGGCATATTCCAATGTTCTTGCCGCATTTTCTTTTATCTTAACATCGTAAGGAACGTAGCCCAGGCTGTTGTAATATTCTACCCCTTTACGAGCCACAGCATCCAGCGGGCCTTCGGTATTGGCATCCTTTATCAGCGCTTCGTATAGTGTTCCAATATCGTACCCCCGCATGCCTTTTATATAAGCATCGGCTACAACAGAGGCGGAGTTATTACCCACCATTACATTTCGGTAACCAGGGCTTGACCATTCGGGTAAAAAACCACCTTCTTTATAATCATTGATCAATCCCTCCTGCATCTCCTTATTAATGGATGGATATATGAAATTTAGAAAGGGGAACAATGCCCTGAAGGTGTCCCAGAACCCGGTGCCGGCAAACATATAACCGGGCAGCACTTCGCCATTGTACGGACTATAATGTATGATCTTGCCGGTCTTGTCTACTTCATAATCTTTTTGCGGAAACTGCAAGGCGCGATACAGGCACGAATAGAAAGTACGGGTCTGGTCAACGGTGCCGCCCTCTGCTATTAAGCGGTTCAATTGTTTGTTCCAGGCGGCTTTGGCTTTTGCCTTTGTTACATCAAAACCATCGTTACCAAGTTCGCTGTTTAAATTTTGCTCAGCCTGTTCGTAACTGATAAAAGACGATGCTACCTTCAGCCCTATCTTCTCGCCTTTATAGGTTTTAAAACCAATGATTGCGCCTGCATGGTTAGCCTGGGTTTCCAATATATCTTTTGTGAGCGTGCTGTCGTGCCAGCCGTAAGCCAATGTAAAAGGCTTGCTGGTTATTATAACAAAATAGTTTTTGAAGTTGTCGGGAACGCCACGGCTGTTTCGGGTGGTATAGCCAACGATCTTGTTCTCGCCGGGAATAATTTTTACATACGAACCCTTGTCCAATGCATCCACTACTATAAATGAACTATCCGATTGCGGATACGTGAACCGGAATTGTGCCGCCCGTTCGGTGGGTGTTATTTCAGTGGTCACATCGTGATCGGCCAGGTACACACTATAATAATATGGTTTCGCTATTTCGGCCTTGTGACTAAACCAGCTTGCCCGGTCGTCTTGCCCAAATTTTATATTTTTTGTCACCGGCATTATAACGAACTGCCCATAATCGTTCATCCAGGGCGATGGCTGGTGGGTTTGTTTAAAGCCCCTGATCTTGTCTGAGTTATAGGTATAAGCCCAGCCATTACCCATAGTGCCGGTTTGCGGCATCCAGAAATTCATGCCCCAGGGTACGCAAATAGAAGGATACGTATTGCCATTTGACATACTGGGTTTAGAATCGGTGCCCATTAAAGGATTGATCCACTCAACCGGGTCGGTTACCGAAGTAACTACCTGGCCGTTAAGAGAAAGCTGGCAAACAACGATTATCAAACAAAAAAGTAAATACTTTATCATAATAATAAAATCTAAATGCTGGTATCTGCCGTTATAGCATCAACCGTAATTCATTAAAAACCGACATCAGTTTGTTTAGTAAGACAAGGTAAATTAACAGGCTGAACCAAACAGCAATATGGCAATTTCGGAGACGGCGGCAAGTTAAGGCAATAAATCTCCTTTAACTTATTCTCTGTGGTACAAATTCTATTCAAAATGTTTCAATGAATTAAACCCCGGTTTTAGTTTATATTGATTGATATATTTTGCAGGCAATCCGGCAGGTTTCAGCCTGTGTAATCTCAAAATGCCAGTTATGAAATTAGTATTTATTTCGATTTTAGTCTTTTCCCTTTACGCTGAAAAAAGCTTTTCGCAGTTGCAGGAGGGTTCCGTAATAAAAGGCACATTCTCCAATCCGATACCTGTACAGTTTGGCGATCCATATGTATTGCAGGCCAACGGTAAATATTACATGTATGGTACGGGCGGCGGGGCTAAAGATGGATTTGCCGCTTACGAATCAACTGACCTTGTCAACTGGAAAACCCTTGGGCAGGTATATTTTGGCACGACCGGCACCTCATGGGGAGTTCATTCATTTTGGGCGCCCGAGGTTTATGAAGTAAAGGGTAAATACTATATGTTTTTCAGCGCCCAGTGGAAAGACAATGCTGCCAATGACCTGGAAAATTTTAAAATTGGTGTTGCTGTTGCCGATCAACCCAAAGGCCCGTTTAACGACCTGACCGGCAGGCCGGTTTTCGACCCCGGTTACCCGATCATTGACGCCAATGTTTATTTTGGTGATGATGGCAAAAACTACCTCTACTATTCAAGATGCTGCTATAAACATGCGGTTGAAAGCGATGTGGCAAAACTGGCCAAACAAAATGGCTGGTTTAGTGAGATTGAAGAAAGCTGGGTGTATGGCGTGGAACTAAAACCCGATTTTACGGGAGTGATCGGCGAACCCAGGTTATTGTTACGTCCGCCGGTAAGCATGGCCGATAAACAGGCCGAATGGGAAAGCAGATCGGTTACAAGCCGCGAAGTAAACCGCCGCTGGACAGAGGGATCCACCACGTTTAAAAAAGGGGACACCTATTATATTATGTATTCGGCCAATCATTTTGGCGGGCAGAATTACGCGGTGGGATATGCAACGGGCAAATCGCCGCTGGGCCCGTTTACCAAGGCGTCCAACAATCCCATACTGCAGAAAAATACGGCCAGGGGAGGCAACGTAACGGGCACAGGTCACAACAGCATCACTTATTCGCCCGATGGAAAGGAAATGTTTATTGTTTATCATGGACGCACCCTCGGCACGGGCGATGACCGCGTAGTATTTATAGACAGGATGAAAGTAACTAATGGTAAAATAACAGTGGAAGGGCCCACCACCACGCCGCAGCCAATGCCTTCGGGTGTTAGAGGCAAATAAAAAGTAGTGTAGAATTCAGCATTTGACCAAATAGGCACGGTTGAAATAAAAATTTCCTACATAGGCACAGTAGATAACATAGGATTTCACATAGATCTTTTTTATAAAACACATAAGAAAAGCAGAAGACAGAAGAAAGCAAATAGGCTATGTGTTTTCTTCCTATGTACCTTATGTTTCTATGTGGTAAATGGAAGCAGATAAAAGATCTAATGGTCATCAAGCATTGTGTTGCTTTGTGTGCTTAGTGGTTTAGTGGTTTAGTGGTTTTAAAAGAGTTTTACCGCAATAGATTACAGAAGATGGCACCTGGGCCAATATTTTCTTCTATGTACCTTATGCTTCTATGTGGTAAATAATCTTCGGTGCCGGTGCCCACGATGGTGGTATAATCTTTATCGCCATCCATAAAAAACTTTATATCGCCCCCGCCCCACCAGCCATTGTTACGCACACCCAGCCCCATATAAGTGCCTACCTATTGGCCCTTGCCTTTTATGCCATCCACGATGGTATGCACCGATCCGTTTTCATAACCAATCAGGCTTGGTTTTAACGGCGAAAAACAAATTAAAACATCCAAATTGAAATTGGAATTATTTTGTAAATACTTATTACATCCTTCTTGCTTTTTAGCTTGCCTGTAATGGTTTCGCAAATACAGCCTGTATGGGTAAATTGGCGAAATAGGTGAGTAAAAGCAAAACGGGTGACACTTTCGCGTTTAAGGTCCTAACTGATTTACAATATTAAAATAAATGTTCTTACATGTTATGAAGAAGAAAGATTTCCGTCTATTTTTGAGCTACCTGCAAGCGTGCCGACATTGCTAACCTTGAAGTAACTGCAAAAATTCAGAGGACATTCTACATACCTTAACGACATGGGAAAAATATTAATTACTGGTGCAACAGGCAATGTTGGAATGGAAGTAATAAAATCGCTTGCTAACCTCAATCATAATTATCAGGTTTATTCAGGAGTAAGAAATGTGCAGGCAGACAAACAAACGTTTGAAAATTTTAATGCCCAACTCATCCAGTTTGATTTTACTAGTTGCGACACATTTCAGCCAGCATTAACTGATATTGATATTCTTTTTTTATTGCGTCCGCCACAAATTTCAGAAGTGCAGAAATACTTTAAACCTCTTATTGAATCCGCAGTTAAAAATGCTGTGAAACATATTGTTTTTTTATCTGTTCAAGGCGTTCAAAACAGTAAAATAATACCACACCATAAAATTGAAAAGTTAATTGTTGAAAGCAAAATTCATTATACTTTTTTGCGACCTGCTTACTTCATGCAGAACTTTACAACCACCTTGCACAACGACTTGAAAACTAAAAATAAAATATACCTGCCTGCCGGTAACGCTAAATTTACATTAGTGGATGTTATGGACATTGGCGAAGTTGCTGCTAAAATTCTTACAGAAACAGTCAATCATAGAAACCAATGCTATGAATTGACTTGCAATGAAAAATTGACATTTACAGAGATAGCCTTAAAGCTAAGTAAAGGATTGGGGAAAACTATTCAATACGAATCTCCTAACCTTTTAAATTTCTTCATCACCAAAAAGAAAGAAAAAATGCCAACAATGCTTATTCTCGTAATGATAATGCTCCATTATTTTCCACGGTTTCAAAATGAACCTAACACGACTGATTGCATTGCAAATATTCTTGACAAACAACCTATAGAATTTGACCAGTTTATTTTTGAAAATCAACATAATCTTTGCTGATGGAAGCGGCTAATTCTGGACGGAAAGAACGCCAGCAGGCAACAAACGTATTTGTGCAATCGTGGCGCGAAGTTGGAGCAATCGGCTTCAAAACGCTATCGGCAAAGGTTCCGGGCGGGACATCAACTATTTGGCTTTTGATTGTTAAATTCAAAACCAACAGCGGTTCTAGGCAGGAAGTTATAAATTCCACGCCTGCAACAAAGCCCTGTTAGTTGTGCGTCATTCTAATATGACACGTCGCAAATTGACAGACTACAAAAAAAGCTCCATAATAACTACTACAATGACTACATGAGGACAACGAATAGAAGTTCCTCTTAGTAAACAAAAAACCTTTTTGATGCTTCTCGGTTCACTTGCTTTTGTAGCAATCGGACTTTGGTTTGTAATCGAACCACCAATAATAAAAAACTCATTTTGGGGTGACCCAATAAAATTATGATTGCTGGTTATGCTTCAATACTATTCTTCGGACTTTGTGCCATATTTTTTATTCATAAACTTCCAGACAATAAACCGGAATTAATTATTGACGATGATGGTTTACTCGACAATTCAAGCGAAGTTGCAGCAGGAGAAATTTTGTGGCAAGACATTGAAGAGATTTCTGTAATTGAAATCCATCGACAAAAACTGATAATGCTTCAGGTTAAAAATCCGCAGGACTATATTGATAAGCAGGCTAGCGGATTCAAAAGAAAATTGATGACAATGAATTTTAAAATGTATGGAACACCATTAAGCATAACGACAAACGGACTAAAAATTTCATTTGAAGAGTTACTTTCAACCTTAACAAAAAAATTTAACGCCTTAAGACGATGATAAGAGACGAAGAACGAACGCACAGCCAGGCTTGCTTCAATCGGGGCAAGACGTTTTTAGCCTCAGCATCGGCTCGCTATTGGGCTTCGGCATCGGGCTGAGCTTTACGCATTTGGCTTTTGTATTTAACTTCGACTTTTAAAACCAACCCAGGCAGCGGCTTTAACGGGACGATTTTCATTATCCCGCCATCAGCAATACCTTCAAGTTAGTGGTAAGCATCAATGAACATTACGTTTAATTAATCAGCAAAAAACTATGAAACTTAGGACTTTTATTTTCTTTTTGACAATTTTCATTTGTTCAAAAGTATTGGGCAACGACACTTTATTTTTCCGACTTTCAAATCCATGGAACACAGTAAAATCAGCAACAGGAAAATATTTGCGAAAATGTGTCAATGAGAACGACTATTATCATTCGTGGGATTACAACAGCAATAATGTCCTTGTTACAGAAAATATGTACTGCAACAAATGCATCTCTATAACTCTTCTAACCTTCACGAACTGCTGCCACAGCACTGGATCAAATTTAGGAGAGAAGGGATGGGTTAACCGATGGCTTAATCAATAGACGCACAAAGAAAACAAAGTATCGCAGAAGTTCTCATTCATTTTTCTAACCTTTGCCATCCTTAACAATATATAATGAACATCGAATTTTTATCAAATTTATTTGCCAACCAGGTGTATGATGAAGACAACTTCTTTTTAATAGCAGGGCCATGCATTGTAGAAAATGAAGAATTAGTTATGGAAGTGGCCGAAAAGGTTTCATCCATTTGTACCAAAATGGGCATTCCCTATATATTTAAGGCTTCCTATAGAAAGGCCAACCGAACCAGCGCGACCTCCTTTACAGGCATAGGCGATGAAACCGCCATGCAGCTTATAAAAAAAGTGGGCGAAACTTTTGGCTTACCTACCACCAGCGATATTCATGCGCACGACGAAGCTGCGCCAGCTGCTAAATACATAGATGTGTTACAGATACCTGCCTTTTTGTGCCGCCAGACCGACTTGCTGGTAGCTGCCGCCGAAACAGGTAAGATTGTTAATGTAAAAAAAGGCCAGTTTGTTAGCGGCGATGCCATGAAGTTTGCGGTTGATAAAATTAGAAAAGCGGGTAACGAAAAGGTAATGCTGACAGAACGAGGCAATACTTTTGGCTACCAGGACCTGGTGGTTGACTATCGAAACATTCCCATTATGCAAGCCCACAATGTTGCTGTAATAATGGATTGCACACACAGCCTGCAACAGCCCAACCAAACATCTGGTGTAACAGGTGGAAATCCTCAGTTAATTGAAACGATTGCCAAAGCTGCAATCGCAACCGGAGCCAATGGGTTGTTTATTGAAACCCATCCAAATCCTTCTATAGCCAAAAGCGATGGCGCCAATATGCTTAAACTCAATTTGCTGGAAAATCTGCTAGCCAAACTGGTTAAACTTAGAATGGCCGTAATTTAAAAAAGATTAAAAAAAAGCCCCGAAAACGGGGCACTTTTTTCTTGGGGGTTATATCTTTCATAAGTCGCGAACGGCCTATTTATATTAGCATTGTAAAATTCACGCTATCTATCAGTAAAAAGTAGTGCAAAAGAACAGACGAATACCCCAATCGGACATAAAGTTGTCTGTT